>JBBQVF010000045.1:0-30669 GCA_038211805.1 Burkholderiales bacterium
CATGTAAATCAACGCGTTGCGAGTGAATGTCCTTGCTTCACTTCGATCGAAGGGAGCCCGCCTGTCAACTAATCCGACACCACATCAGGGGCAATGACGAGCCAGTGGTTCGCAGGCCCGTGAACATGTCGGCCGTGACCATCCGCTCCTGGCCGACCGTCGTCAGCGACAAATGTCACCTTGCTGGCGGCCGGTCGCCAGAGGGTCGGCCTCACCACGGCAACCACTTCAGCGCGCCGATCGCCGGGTTGCACCCACGGATGCAAGCGCCCGGTGTTTGCGCAGGCGCGGCCATTGCCAAGTCCTTGTCGGGCCTCGCGGGCAGGAGCGCGACGCGGCTGGCGCCTGTTCTGGTGTTGGCGATGTTGGCGGCGCGGCATGATGCGGGTCGCCGCGCGGTGGGTCCATTCGGACTCAGCGTTTTGCGGTCAGCCTGACCCAGGAGCCCCATGCCGCCACGCCGCCCTGCCCGCCGCCGCCTGCGGGCGGTCACCGCACTGGCCGCCGCCGTCGCGCTGGCGGCCGGCTGCGCCCAGCGCGCCGGCCCGGTGGCCCTGGCCTGCGGCCAGTTGGGCGGTGCGGTGGCCAGCCTGCCCGGCGTGCGCATCACCCAGGCCGACGATCTGGCCGCCGACGACAAGGGCCACCCGGCGCACTGCCGGGTCTCGGGCGTGTTGAACGAGCGCACCGGCAGCGACGGCAAGCGTTACGCCATCGGCTTCGAGATGCGCTTGCCCCAGGGCTGGAACCAGCGCTTCCTGCACCAGGTCAACGGCGGCAACGACGGTGTCGTCAAACCCGCCTGGGGCGACCTGGGCGTGATGGCGCAGGACGCGCTGTCGCGTGGCTTCGCGGTGATCAGCAGCGACGCCGGCCATGCCGGCGACGACCCGGCCAACCTGGCCGCCGGCCTGGCCCGCGGCCATGTCTTCGGGCTCGACCCGCAGGCCCGGCGCGACCACGGCTACAACGCCACCGACGCGCTGTGGCCGGTGGCGCAAGGCCTGATCGCCGCCCACTACGGCCAGCCGCCGCGCTTCAACTACATGGCCGGCTGCGCCAACGGTGGCCGCCACGGCCTGCTGGCGGCCAGCCGCCAGCCCGATCGCTACGACGGCATCCTGGCCGGCGCGCCCGGCTTCAACCTGCCCAAGGCGGCGCTGCAGCATGCCTGGGACATTCAGAGCTGGCAGGGGGTGGACCAGGACATCCGGCGCGCCTTCAGCCCGGCCGACATGAAGCTGGTAGCCGACCAGGTGGTGGCCCGCTGCGACGGGCTCGACCTGCTGGTCGACGGCATCGTCGGCGACCTGAAACGCTGCCAGGGCGCCTTCAAGCTGGCCGAGCTGCAGTGCAGCGGCGCCAATACCGAGCGCTGCCTCAACACCGCGCAGGTGCAGGCGCTGGCCAAATCCTTCGCCGGGCCGCGCAACAGCCGCGGCGAGGCGCTGTACAGCGACTGGTCGTTCGACGGCGGCATCGGCGCCAGCGGCTGGCGCACCTGGAAGCTCGAATCCAGCATCCTGCCCTGGGACCGCCTGCCCATCATCGCCACCCTGGGCGCGGGCTCGCTGGCTTACATCTTCAGCACGCCGCCGGCCCGGCCGCCCGGCACGCCCGCGGCGCTGGTCGACTACCTGGCGCGCTTCGACTTCGACCGCGACGCGCCGACCATCTTCGCCACCGATGCCCAGTTCACCGAATCGGCGATGGCGCAGATGACGCCGCCCGACGCGGCCAACCCGACGCTGGCCGGCTTTGCCAGGCGCGGCGGCAAGCTGATCGTCTACCACGGCAGCAGCGACCCGGTGTTCTCCATCAACGACACCCTGCGCTGGGCCGACCGGCTGCAGCACAACCTGGGGATGAGCGGCGCCAACGCGGTGGCGCGGGTCTTTGCGGTGCCGCACATGGGCCATTGCCAGGGCGGGCCGGCGACCGACCAGTTCGACGCGCTGGGCGCGCTGGTCGACTGGGTGGAAAACGGCCGGGCGCCCGACCGCATCGAGGCCCGGCTCAACCCCGTCAACCGCGAGCTGCCCGCGGCCTGGGCGAAGACCCGCAGCCGCCCGCTGTGTCCGCACCCGCAGGTGATGCGCTACGCCGGTGGTGATGTCGAATCGGCCGCCAGCTTCCGCTGCGCCGCACCCTGATCGTCCCCTCCCCAAGCTGCCAGCCGATCCGGAGATGCCGATGCCCGCCACGATGCCGCCGCCGCCCGCCCTGCTGCAGATGACCCAGGTGGCCTGCCAGGTCGGTGCCCTGGTCAGCCTGGGGGCCGGCCCGCACGGCGAGCGTCGTTACGTGCCGCTGGGCGGCGGCACGGTGCGCGGGCCTGAGCTGAACGGCACGCTGGTCGAGGGCGGCGTCGACTGGCAGGTCAACCGCGCCGACGGCGTGCTCGACATCGCCGCGCACTACGTGATCCGGGCTGACGACGGCGCCCTGATCGAGGTGCGCAGCGAGGGCCTGCGCCACGGCCCGGCCGAGGTGATGGCCCGGCTGGCGCGCGGTGACGTGGTGCCGCGCGACGCGTACTACTTCCGCACGGTGGTGCGCTTCACCACCGGCGCGCCGCAGTGGGCGCACCTCAACAAACTGCTGGCGATCGCGGTCGGTCAGCGCGAGGCCAGCGTCGTGAAGCTGGATGTCTACCGGCTGGCCTGATGCCAGGCACCGGCACCGGCACCGGCGCGGCTGCAGACACTGGCTCCGGCAGCGGGCCGGTCAGTGCAGTGCCGGCGCGCCGCTGGCTGCCGTGCCCAACAGGGCGTGGGCCTGGGCGATCAGTGCGTCTTCGGCATAGGGCTTGCCCAGCAGCACGTTGACACCGGCGGCCATCGCCTCGGCGCGGTGCTTGTCGTCCGACGAGGTGATCATGATCACCGGCAGCCGGGCCCAGCGCGGGTGGCCGCGCAGGTGCCGGGTGAGGGCGAAACCGTCCAGCCCGGGCATCTCCACGTCGGTGATCAGCAGGTCGGGTGATTCATCGGCCAGGCAGCGCAGCGCGGCCTGGCCGTCGTCGGCCAGCAGCACCCGCCAACCCATTTTTTCCAGCAGGCGCCCGGTCTTCACCCGCACCACCTTCGAATCGTCGGCCACCAGCACGGTGGGTGGCCGGGTCGGGCGCGGTGGCATGCGCAGCGGCGCCAGGCCGGCGGGCGCCGCGGGCGGCGAGTTGACCGGCTTGCGGCCGGTATGGAGCTGGATCGCCAACGGACTGAGCACCGCCACCACCGGCTCGGGCCGGGTGGCCACCCGCGGCAGCGGTCGCAGGGGCAGCGGCGGCGGGACGGCGCGCGGCGCCGAGGGCTGTGCCGCCGGATGGCCAGCGGCAGTGGCGAGCGGGGCGTGCGGGGCGTGCGGGGTGGGTGGAGCGGCGTGTGCGGATGCGCGCCTGGCTGAAGATGCGGCCGCTGCTGGCCCCGCGGCTGCGGCCGCCACCGGCCGCGCGGCGGCGGGCTCGGCAGTGCGGCCGGCGGCCAGGCGGGCTTCGTCCTCCGCCTTGCGGCGGCGGGCCTGGCGCAAGGCTTCGGTGGCTGCCTGGTGGCGGGCCACCGCGCCGTCGGCGTCGGTGGTCGGCAGTGGCGGCCTCGGTGTGTCGGGCCGCGCCGGCGGCGGGCTGGCCGCGCGCTGGCCGTGCCTCGACCGGCGCCGCAGCACGGCCCAGCCCACCAGCACGAGCACCAGCGCCAGCGCCAGCGCCAAGGCCAACGGTGCAGCCCACAACAAAATGGTGTTCATCGATTGTCAACCCTTGCGTGCAAAGCTGGCGGCAGAGCTCCGGCTGCGACCAGCGCCGTCGGCAGCCAGCGCCGTCGGCAGCCGCAAGCTTAGCGGCCGTCTGCCGGTGGCGGTGCGCTGTTCGGGGGTTGATCCGCGCTGCAGAAGTCACGCCCCGGGGCCCGGCGGGCGCGGCCGCGCCGCGTCGTCGGGCATGACCACTCAGCGCCTCACACCGGCAGCGCCGCGCAGATGCGCTCCAGCAGCATCTCGGTCGAGCCGTCGACGAAGCCCGCCACCCGGGCGCCCATCGCGTGGCGGGCGAACGGCTGGTGCTCGCGCAGGCCCTCGGCGCCCATCGCCTGGGCCAGCGCCGGCAGCTGCCGGTCGGCCATCCGCGTCGCCAGCAGCTTGGCCTGCGCGGCGGCCAGCTGGGTGGCCGGGGTGGCGTTGTGGCCGGCGTCGATCAGCCGCGCGGCCTCGGCCACCATCAGGCGGCAGGCCGCCAGCTCGCTGGCCGCTTCGGCCAGGCGCCAGCGCCAGCCTTGGTGGCTGGCCAGCGGCTGGCCGAAGGCGCTGCGCTGGCGGCCGTAGGCGGTGGCCACTTGCAGCGCGTCGCCCACCATGCCGCAGCACATCGCCGCGATGTAGGTGCGCGCGCCGTTGATCGAGCCCAACGCGGCCTTGAAAGCCTGGCCGGGCGGGTGCAGCAGTTCGTCATCGGTGGCCAGGTAGCCGTCGAGCCGGAAACCGCCGGTGCCGATCGTGTGCTGGCCGCCCAGCGCGAATGCCGGCTCGCGCACGAAGCCCGCACGCCGGCCGTCGACCAGAAAGCCGGCGATGCCGCGGCCGCCGCTGCCGGGGCTGGTCTGGGCGTACAGCACCGCCACATCGGCCTCGGCGGCGTTGGTGATCCAGGCCTTGGCGCCGTCGATGCGCCAGCCGCCGGGCACCTGGGTCGCCAGCGTGGTGATGGCGGCGAAGTCGGAGCCGGCGCCCGGCTCGGTCAGCGCGGTGCAGCCCAGGCGCCGGCCGGCCACCAGGTCGGGCAGGTAGCGCGCGGCGAGCTGCGGCGCGGCGTCGCGTGCCAGTTTGGCCGCCACGTTGTGGCTGTTGATCCACGACATCGCGAAGCCGAAGTCACCGGCGGCCAGCGCCTCGGCCACCGCCGCCTTGCAGCTGAACGAGGCATCGAGCCCGCCGGCCGACACCGGCAGCTGCAGCCGGGTGAGGCCCAGCGCCACCGCGGCCTGCAGCGCCTCGTGGCCGATGCGGCGCTCGCGCTCCCACAACGCGGCGTGGGGGCTGACTTGCTCGCGCGCCAGCGTGGCGGCCTGGGCAACGAGGGCGGTTTCTGCATCGGTCAGCGGCATGGCGGGCGGCTCGGGGTTGGTGGAAGTGACGATGCTAGACCTGACCGCAGCCCACAATCTGCCGCCCAGGAGACCGCCCGCTATGCGCACCGCCCCGCCCGATGCCCTCACCGAGGTCGAACCCGCCGCAGCCGCAGCCTTACCGGCGACCAGCGCCGCCGCTGCAGCCGCCGATTCCGCGACGCTCAACGAGCCCACCCCGCCCACCACCCTGCAGCCCCCGCAGCCCCCGCAGCCCCCGCAGCCCCCGATGCCCCCGCTGGCCGCTGCGCTGCTGCCAGCGGGTGTGCGCAGCCGCTTCGTGCCCGGCATCAACGGCCTGACGGTGCACCTGCTGGAGGCCGGCCACGAGCAGCCCGGCCGGCCGGTGGTGCTGCTGCTGCACGGCTTTCCCGAGCTGGCCTACAGCTGGCGCCAGGTGCTGCCCGCGCTGGCGGCGGCGGGCTACCACGCCATCGCGCCCGACCTGCGGGGTTACGGCCGCACCACCGGCTGGGACGACCGCTACGACGGCGATGTGGCGAGTTTTCGCATGCTCAACCTGGTGCGCGACGCGCTGGGCCTGGTGCTGGCGCTGGGCCACCGGCAGGTGGCTGCGGTGGTGGGCCACGATTTCGGCGCGCCGCTGGCCGCCTGGTGCGCGCTGCTGCGGCCCGACGTGTTCCAGCGGCTGGTGCTGATGAGCGCGCCCTTCGGCGGGCCGCCGCCGATCCCGTTCGACACCGTGCGCAACCCTCGGCCGCCGCCGCCGTCGATCCACGACGCGCTGGCCGCGCTGCCGCGCCCGCGCAAGCACTACCAGTGGCACTACGCCAGCCGCGGCGCCAACGACGACCTGCTGCACAGCCCGCAAGGCGTGCACGACCTGCTGCGCGCCTACTACCACCACAAGAGCGCCGACTGGCCCGGCAACCAGCCCGCACCCCTGCTGGGCTGGACGGCCGCCGAACTGGCGCGGCTGCCCACCTACTACGTGATGGACCTGCACCAGGGCATGGCCGAAACGGTGGCGCCGCACCGGCCCACGCCCGCGCAGGTGGCTGCCTGCGCCTGGCTGCCCGATGACGCCCTGCGCGTCTACAGCGGCGAATACCGGCGCACCGGTTTCCAGGGCGGACTGAACTGGTACCGCTGCAGCATCGGTGAGGAGCCTGCCGCCCGGCCGCCCGAAGGCGGGCTCGCTCCCGCCCGGCGGGAAGGCGCGCAGCGCCCAGGGTGCGGTGACGACCCTGCCGCCCGGCCGCCCGAAGGCGGGCTCGCTCCCGCCCGGCGGGAAGGCGCGCAGCGCCCCCGGTGCGGCATCAACCACCAGGCCGAGCTGCAGGTTTTTGCCGGCCGTTGCATCGAGGTGCCGGCGCTGTTCATCGCCGGTCGCAGCGACTGGGGCATCCACCAGAAACCCGGCGCGCTGGCCGCGATGCAGGCCGGCGCCTGCGCGCAGCTGCGCGGGGTGCATCTGGTCGACGGCGCCGGGCACTGGGTGCAGCAGGAGCAACCCGAGGCGGTCAATCGCCTGCTGATCGACTTCTTGCACAGCGGTTGACCCGGCCGGCGCGGGCCGCCGACGGCGAGGCCCGACAGCGCTTGACCCGGTACCTGGGTGCCGGGTTTAACCTTGCGTCATGCAAGCCATTGCCCTGACCGACATTGCCGCGACCATCACTGCCCCGACCATCACTGCCCCGACCACCACTGCCGTGAACCTAACTGCCGTGAACATCACTGCGGCGGCCATCACCGATCCGACCATCACTGCCCCGACCATCACTGCCCCGACCGGCACCGATCCGACCGGCGCCGCGCACGCCACCCGCCGCGCCCGGCCCCACAGCCCGCGGCCCGCGCCGCCGCTGACCACCGCCCGCCTCTGCGCGGCCACGGGGGCCAGCCGCGGCATGCTGCGGTTGTACGAGGCCGAGGGCCTGCTGGCGGCACCGCGGCGCAGTGCCAGCGGCTACCGCCATTTTCCGGCCGACACCATCGACCGCGTGCGGGCGATCCGCCTGCTCAAGGAGCTGGGGTTCACCCTGCGCCAAGTCAGCCTGCTGCTGGCCGATGCCGACGATGGCCCGTTCGACGCGGCCAAAATCCAGGCGCTGGCCCTGGCGCAGCTGGTGCAGATCGACGCCCGCATCGCCCGCCTGACGCTGGTGCGGCAGTACCTGGCCGCCGTCGCCCACGGCGACGCCGAATCGCTGATGACCGACCCCGACTGCCGCTTTCTGGCGGACTTTCTCGCCGCCGCCCCCGAACCCGAAGGACCCACCGCATGAGCAGCACCCGTCGAAAGTTTTTGCTGGCCACCGGCGGCGTGCTGGCCGCCAGCACCGCGCTGGTCGTCGGCTGGGGCCTGGTGCCGCCGCGCCAGCGCCTGACCGGCAGTGCCGCGCTGCCGCTGGCGCCCGGCCAGCAGGCCTTCAACGGCTGGGTCAAGATCGCCAGTGACGACATCGTGACGGTCATCGTGCCCAAGAGCGAGATGGGCCAGGGCGTGCTCACTTCGTTGACCATGCTGCTGGCTGAAGAACTGGACGCTGATTGGCCGCGCGTGCGCACCGAGCACCCGCCGATCGACGCGATCTACAACAACATCGCCACCGTGGCCGACGGCCTGCCGTTCCATCCCGACGACCACGGCCTGGTCCAGCGCGGCGCCGCCTGGATGACCGCCAAGACCATGCGCGAGTTCGGCCTGATGGCCACCGGCGGCTCGTCGAGCGTGAAGGACCTGTGGCTGCCGATGCGCGAGGCCGGGGCCAGTGCGCGGGCGATGCTGGTGGCCGCCGCCGCGCAGGGCTGGGGCGTGCCTGCCGCTGAATGCAGCGTGGTCGCCGGCCGGGTGCACCACGCGGCATCGGGCCGCAGCGCCCGCTTCGGCGATCTGGCCGAGCGCGCCGCCAAACTGCCGCTGCCCGACAAGGTGGCGCTGAAGGCGCCGGCCGACTTCAAGCTGATCGGCAAACCCCAGCACCGGCACGAGGCCGCGTCCAAACACGACGGCAGCGCCCGCTTCGGCATCGACACCCTGCCGCCCGGCCTGCGTTACGCCAGCGTGGTGATGTCCCCGACGCTGGGTGGCAGCGTGGCCTCGTTTGACGCCAAGCCCGCACAGGCCCTGCCCGGCGTGTTGCAGGTGCTGGCCGTGCCGCCGTTGCGCGGCAGCACCGGCGGCGTGGCGGTGATCGCCGACACGCCCTGGCATGCAATGCAGGCGGTCAAGGCGGTGGTCGTGCAGTGGGCTCATGGGCCGGCGGCCGGTCTGTCGAGTGCCGGCATCCGCAGCCAGCTGACCCAGGCGCTGGCCGCCGACGACGGCTTCGGCTATTACAAGCAGGGCGATGCGGCCGCCGCGATGAAGGGCGCGGCCAAGACCATCAGCGCCGAGTTCCATGCCCCGCTGCTGGCCCACGCCACGCTGGAGCCGATGAATTGCACCGTGCAAGTCACGCCCGACGCGAAGCAGGGGCCGAAGGCCACTGTCTGGGCGCCCACCCAGGTGCCCGGCCTGGCGCGCTACGTCGCCGCCCAGGCGCTGGGGCTGGACAGCGAGCAGGTGGCGATCAACGTCACGCTGCTGGGCGGCGGCTTTGGTCGCCGGCTGGAGGTCGACTTCGTCGCCCAGGCCGCCCACATCGCCCGCGCCTTGCCGGGTGTGCCGGTGCAGACGCTCTGGACCCGCGAGCAGGACAGCACCCACGACTTCTACCGCCCGCCCTGCGTGGCGCGCTACCAAGCCGGTTTCGACGCCCAGGGCCAGTTGGTGGCCTGGACGGCGGCCTCCGCAGGCCCGTCGATCGTGCAGCAGTTCCTGCAGCGTCAGTTCGGCCTGGCCGGCGCCGGCCCCGACAAGACCACCGCCGAAGGCGCCTTCGACCAGCCCTATGAATGGCCGGCGGCGCGCATCAGCCACCAGATCGTCGAACTGCCGGTGCCGGTGGGTTTCTGGCGCTCGGTCGGCCATTCGCACCAGGCCTTTTTCAAGGAATGCTTCGTCGATGAAGCCGCCCATGCAGTGGCGCAAGACCCGCTGGCCTTCCGCCTGGCGCTGCTGAAGAACCACCCGCGCCACGCCGCCGTGCTGCAGCGTGCCGCCACCCAAGCCGGCTGGGGCCAGCCGCTGGCCGCGGCCGCCGATGGTGCCCAGAAGGCCCGCGGCCTGGCACTGCACCAGTCGTTCGGCAGCATCGTGGCCCAGGTGGCCGAGGTCTCGCTGGACCCGGCCGACCCCAAGCGCATCCGCGTGCACCGGGTGGTGGCGGCGATCGACTGCGGCCTGGCCGTCAACCCCACCGGCATCGCCCAGCAGATGGAGGGCGCGGTGGTGTTCGGCCTCACCGCGGCGCTGTACGGCGAGATCACGCTGGACCAGGGCCAGGTGCAGCAGAGCAACTTTCACCAGCAGATGCTCTTGCGCGGCAGCGAGTGCCCGGCGATCGAGACCGCGATCATCGCCAGCGCCGAGCCGCCCGAGGGCGTGGGCGAGCCCGGCACGCCGCCGATCGCCCCGGCGGTGGCCAATGCCTTGTTCGTGCTGACCGGCCAGCGGCTGCGCAGCCTGCCGCTGCGGCTGGCCTGACGGAGCCTGTCCGACCCCGCGTCCGCCCCCGCGTCCGACCCCGCGTCCGACCCCGCCATAGACCCCGCGAACGACCTTGCCAAAGACCTGAGAGTGCCCGCCATGACGACGACGATCCGAATCAACGACAAGCCCCACACCGTGGCGGCCGAGCCCGACACCCCCTTGCTGTGGGTGCTGCGCGGCGAACTGCAGATGACCGGCACCAAATTCGGCTGCGGCATCGCGTTGTGCGGCGCCTGCACCGTGCACATCGACGGCCAGCCGGTGCGGTCCTGCGTGACGCCGCTGTCGGCTGTCGGCGAGCGCCCGGTCACCACCATCGAAGGCCTGCAGGGCCGCGAGATCAACGCCTTGCGAGCCGCCTGGACCGAGCTCGACGTGGTGCAGTGCGGCTATTGCCAGGGCGGCCAGTTGCTGGCCGCCGCGGCGCTGCTGAAGGCCACGCCGGCCCCCACCGACGCCCAGGTCGACGCCGCGATGGACGGCAACCTGTGCCGCTGTGGCACCTACCCGCGCATACGGGCAGCGATCCACCGGGCGGCCCAGCAACTGGCCGCGGCTTGACGCTGGCGACGGTGTCGGCGTTGGCGTTGGCGTGGGCGTGGGCGTCGGGCGTCGGGCGTCGGGCGGCGCGGTTCGGCGCTGCGTAACCCCGTCCGGGCCAAGTCAGCGGCGAGCCGTCAACCCACCATGCCCGGGTTGCCGGCCACGCCGATCAGCCGGGGCGTGTTGATCTGGCGGGGTTTGACGCGCCCGCCTTGTGACTTGAGCCAGGACTCGACCAGCTCCCACACCGGCTTCACGCCGGGCAGGGTCTTGGCTTCCTCGGCCACCGGTGCCCAGCCGGCCACCTTGTAGCTCTTGTCGGCAGCGATCAACCGGCCCTTCAGCCGCAGGTCGCTGATGCGGCTGCCCATTTTTTCACCCGGCGTGCAGGTGTAGGTCAGGCCGCCCACGCGCACCATGTCGCCGCCTTGCTGGTAGTACGGGTCGGGGTTGAAGAGGTTGTCGGCCACGTCTTCGAGCACCGTCTTGATCATCTCGCCGCTCATCGGCACCAGCGTGGCATAGGGGTAGGTGATGGCCAATTGGTCCATCAGCAATTCGCGGGTGATCACGTCGCCGGGCAACAGGCTGGTGCCCCAGCGGAAGCCGGGGCTGAACGCCAGGTCGGCGCCCTGCACGTCGATCAGCGCGTCGCAGATCAGCTGGTCCCAGCTGCCGTTGAAGTTGCCGCGCCGGTACAGCAGGCCGTCGGTGATGGCCAGCTTCTCGGCCAATTTGGCTTCGTAGGGTGCACGCACTTTGGTGATCAGCGCGTCCATCGCCGGGTCGGCCGGCAACTGGTTGGCGAAGATCGGCAGCAGCTTGTAGCGGAAGTCGACCACCTTGCCGCCCTTGACCTCGAAATCCATCAGGCCGAGGAACTTGCTGTTGCTGCCGGCGTTGGTCACCAGCGTCTTGCCGCCGGGGTTGGCGACGGGAATGGCCACCGGCACACCATCGTGCGTATGACCGCCGAAGATCGCGTCGATGCCGCGCACGCGGCTGGCCATCTTCAGGTCGACGTCCATGCCGTTGTGCGACAGCACCACCACCACCTGCGCGCCCTTGCCGCGCGCCTCGTCGACCATTTTTTGCATGTTGTCGTCCTGGATGCCGAAGCTCCAGTCGGCCACCAGGTAACGGGGATTGGCAATCGGCGTGTACGGGAAGGCCTGGCCGATGATCGCCACCGGCACGCCGTTGATGGTGCGGATCACGTAAGGCGCGAACACCGGGTCGCCGAAGTCGTTGGTCTTGACGTTCTGGGCGACGAAGTCGACGCGGTGCGCCGCCGCGCCGCTGCCCGATCCGCCTTTGAAGTCCTTCTCGACGATCTCCTTGACCCGCTCCATGCCGTAGGTGAATTCCCAGTGGCCGGTCATCACGTCCACGCCCAGCAATTTGCAGGCGTCGACCATGTCCTGCGCATCGGTCCACAACGACGTGGCGCTGCCCTGCCAGGTGTCGCCACCGTCGAGCAGCAGCGACCCCGGCCGGCTGGCCTTCAACTGCTTGACCAGCGTGGCCAGGTGCGCAAAGCCGCCCACTCGGCCGTAGCGGCGGGCTGCGGTCTCGAAGTCGAGGTAAGTGAAGGCATGGGCCTGCGCTGAATTCGCCGCCAGCCCCGCCCGCTTCAGCAGGTGCTCGCCCACCAGGTGCGGCAGCTGGCCCTGCATGCCGGCCAGCCCCAGGTTGACGCTGGGCTCGCGGAAGTAGGTGGGCTTGAGCTGCGCATGGCAGTCGGTCATGTGCAGCAGCGACACGTTGCCGAAGGGCGCGATGTCGTAGAGCCCCGCCTGTGCGGTGGCCGCGTCGGCGTGGGCATGGCGGCCCAGGCCCATGCCGGCCACCGAGGCGGCGCCCAGCACTTGCAGGAAATCACGTTTGCTCAGGCTCATGGTTCAGTCTCGGCTGATATTGAAGGGCGCAAAAAAGCCCGCCGCAGCGGGCCGGGGCCGAATCATTGGTTGACGGGTGATTTGGGGTCGAGCAGCAGCGCCATCACATGGCGGATCTGCGCCTCGTCGAGCAGCTTGGCATGGCCGAATCGCGGCATGTTGGAACAGGCGGCGTAGGCCTTGCTGTTCCACAGCTTGCCCCAGGTGTACTGCACGATGGCCGCACTGGCCGGGTCGACCGGGTCCTTCACGCCGCGCAGCTTGCCGTAGTTGTACAGGCTGGGGCCGATGGTGCCGAAGCTGATCTCTTCCTTGCTGATCTGGTGGCAGTTGTAGCACTGCGCGCCGTTGTCCTTGGGCGCGGCGGTGGTGTCGGTCCAGGTCATGCCGCGGCCGTTCTGGGCCAGTTTTTCGCCCTCGCGCCAATCGCCGATGTACTGGCCGCCGGCGGGCCACTTCAGGGTGGCCATGGCCTCGGCTTCGACCTGCCTGGCCACCGCGTCGGTGGGCGGTTGCTCGCTGGAACAGGCCTTCTGGCCGAGGTCCTGGTGGAGCCGGTCTACCTTGGCGATGCCCTGGTCGCGGAAGCCGGCCTGGTGCATCGCCGCGGCTTGCGCGTCGAGCTCGGCCGGTGAGGGCAGGCTGGCGCAGCCGGCGATCAGCAGCCAGGCGGCGCTGGCCGCGGCCAGCAGGATGTGCTTCGTTTGCATGGTGCGAGCTCTCCGGGTTCAGCGCTTGATGGCGGGGGCGATCGATTCGGCGCCCCGGGCGTTGACGCCCATGTAGACGCCCAGCGCCACCGTCACGTCGGACGTGAAGCCGGGGTACGGAAAGCGCTGCTGGCGGTAGCAGTCATTGAGCCGCAACTGCATGCTCCACATCTGCCCGTTGCTGACGCGGTAGGCCGGCCAGGCCGCGAAGCCGACCCCATCACCCGGGTTCTTGGTGAGGTTGGGCAGGTCTTGCAGGCGGATGCGCTTGCCCTCCTCGCCATGGCAAGACGCACAGGAAAAGTCCATCGGCCCGCCGCGGAAGAAGAAGGCCCGCTTGCCCAGCTCGTAGAAGCGCTGCTCCTCGACATGGGCTTGCGGCAGCGCGAAGCGCTGGCCTTTCGATTCGGCCGAGATCCAGGTCGCCAGCGCGGTGACGTTGGCCATCTCGCCACGGCCGAACGGGGTCTGGTTGATCTCGGCGGCGTTGAAGCCCTGCAGCGTGGCCATGCAGCTGACCAGGCGCGACTCCACATCCTGCACCCGCTGGGTGTCGGCAAAGTAGCGCGGCAGTTGCACCCAGGCGCCCTTGACCACGCCGGGGCCCAGGCCCAGGTCGCAGCGTTCGAGCGACACCTTCTTCGGGCCGCGCGGCGCTTTCCAGAGCCCCTCGCCCTTGGCCTCGAACAGGTCGGCCGGGTTGCCGTCCTCCAGCATCTTGCGGTATTCGGCAATACCGTCGGCGGCAGACTTTTGCGCTTGTGCGCCCAGGCTGGCCACACAGGCCAGGGCAGCAGCCCAGGCGGGCAAGGATGTCTTCATCGGGGTTGTCTCCAGCGGGTGGGTGCCAGGCGCGAACGGTCTGGGCCGGTCTTCAGCTGACGGTGGCTTCGTCGGTGCGCTTGTCGCCTTTGTTGTCGACCCAGGTCACGGCGATCTTGTCGCCGGCCTTGGCGCCCTTGACGACGAACTGCAGGAACGGGTTCTTCGAGATCGCCGGGCCCCACTGGGCGCTGAGCACCGGTTTGCCGTTGTGGGCGGCGCTGACTTCCTGGATGTACCAGGCCGGGATCACCTTGCCGGCGGCATCCTTGCGCTGGCCGGTTTCCATCTCGTGGCTCATCAACACCCGCACGGTGGTCTTGTCACCTGCGGCCTGGGCGCGGATGCGCATCGGGTCTGCCATGTTCTTGCTCCTTTGATCAATGATTCAAGTCAAGTTGAGGTGTCCTGCCCACGGCCTCGCAGAGCGCGGCCGGTTCGGCAGGCGCCCGGCAGCCCGCAGGGGCTGCCGTCCGTCCGGCCTCACCCACCGCAGCCACCGAGCGTGACCTTGATTTCCTTCTGCGCGAACAGCAGCTTGCCATCGCCCATCACCGCCACGGCGATCACGTTGGACGACTGGCCCATCTTGACGCGGGTGGAGAACGCGGCCTCGACCGCGTCGGTGACGTCGAACATCGCGCACATCAGGCTGGGGTTCTTCTCGACCAGGATCAGCAGCCGCTTGACCCCCGGCAGCGTGGTGGCGCAGCTGACCGGCACGACGGCGCCGTTCTCGGCGATGTCGGGGCCCTGCAGGGTGACGTCCTTGCTTTCGGTGGGCGCCGCAGCGCCCAGCGCCTTGACCAGTTCGGCCATGGTCTTGGCTTCGAAAGCGGCGCTGGCGTAGGCGGCCTGCGCGGCCTGGGGCAGCAGGCCGAGGCCGGCCAGCAGGCTGGCGACGCCGGCACTGCGCTTGAGCATTTCACGACGGGAGGGCATGGTGGGGATCTCCTTCACAAGGGGCAACCGGTGGACACGTGAACGGGGTTGGGGTGGGGGTGGGGGTGTGGGCGCGCGTGGTGGGTGGGGTGAGCATCGGACCACCTCATTTTCGGGCGCCGTCGGTCAGCCATTGGGCGATGACCTTCACATCTTCCGAATTCAGCGATTGCGGCGGCATCGGCACTTGCCCCCACACCCCGCTGCCGCCGGATTTGATCTTGTCGGACAGGTAGGCCAGCGCATCGGCGCGGGCGCCGTGCTTGCTGCCGATGTCCTTGAAGCTCGGGCCGACCAGCTTGCTGTCGGCCGCATGGCAGGCGGTGCAGTTGTGCTGCGCCAGCAGGGCCTGGACGGCGGCGCCAGCGGCAGCGCCAGCGGCAGGCGCCGCGGCGGCCAGCCGCAGCGGCCTGGCCGGCGCGGCGTTGGCCGGCCGGGTGGTGTCGACGCCGACCTGCGCGCCCACCAGCCGGTTCTGCTCGGCCAGGTTGCCATGGTTGTTGCGGGCGAAGTCGGGCAGCAGCGACGCCACTTGCGGCTCGGCGGCGCAGTTCGTCATGCAGGCCACGGCCTTGACGTCGGGCGCCTGGGCGGTGGCCAAGCCCTTGCCCGGCCACATCGCGTGGCCCAGGGTCATGCCGTTGCGGTTGGGCAGGCGGGCCTGCGCCTGCGCCATGGTCTTGTCCGACAGCACGAAGTTGTCGGGCACCACACCGCCCAGGTTCAGCAGGAAGGCGGTGACGGCGTAGACCTCGTCGGGCTTCAGCGTCTTGGGCGCGTTCCAGGGCATGGCGCGGTGGATGTAGTCCCACAGCGTCGACAGGGTGGGCACCTTCATCAAGGTGGTGCGGCCGGGAAAGCCGGGGTCGGTCAGGCGGGCGACCCGGCCGGTCTTGACGTCGTCGGCGGTGGTGCCGCCGACCAGCGGCGAGAAGACCTCGTTCGATTCACCGAAGATGCCGTGGCAGGAGGCGCACTTGCCCTCCCAGATGTCCTGGCCCTGGGCCACCGAGCCCGACCCGGCGGGCAGGCCCTTGAAGTCGGGCCGCACATCGATGTCCCAGGCGGCGATCTCTTTCGGCGTGGCCGGCCGGCCCAGGCCCGGCAGCACGCCCTGGCCCAGTGCGGCGCTGCCGCAGGCGATCAGCAGGCCGGCGATCAGCACGGACCTGCGCACAGCGAATTCACGACAGCTGGACATTCTTCACCTCGCCGCTGGCCTGCACCAGCCAAGACTGGACCGCGTTGTTGTGGTAGATCGACCGCGTGCCGCGCACCGCGCGCAGCTGGCGGTAGCTGGGCTGCACATAACCCGTCTCGTCAGTGGCCCGGCTCTGCACAATGGCCGGTTGGCCGTCCCAGACCCAGTCGAGGTTGAAGCGCGTCAGGCACTTGCTCAGCACCGGGGTTTCCAGCCGGGCCGGCCGCCATTGGCGGCCGCCGTCGACCGACACATCCACCTTGGTGACCTTGCCGCGGCCCGACCAAGCCAGCCCGCTGATGTTGTAGAAGCCCTTTTCCAGCAGCACCTGGCCGCCCGAGGGCGTGGTGACCACGCTCTTGCATTCCTGGGTGCTGGTGTACTGGCGGTGGCGGCCGTCGGGCATCAGGTCCATGTAGTGCACCGCCTCGTCCTTGGCCGCATAGGGCTGGTCGCCGACTTCGATGCGGCGCAGGTACTTGACCCAGCTGACACCCTGCACGCCCGGCACCACCAAGCGCAGCGGATAGCCGTTCTCGGGCCGCAGCATCTCGCCGTTTTGGCCGTAGGCCACGATCACCTCGCCGCTCTCGATCAGCTCCATCGGCACGGTGCGCGTCATCGACGAGCCGTCGGCGCCCTCGCCCAGCACGAAGCGGGCCTTTTTGTAGTCGACGCCGCACTGGTCGAGCAGCAGCTTCAGCGGCACGCCGGTGAATTCACTGCAGCTGAGCATGCCGTGGCTGTACTGCACGGTGGGCACCGCCACGTTGCCCCACTCCATGCCCGAGTTGGCGCCGCATTCGATGAAGTGGAAGCGCGACACGCAGGGCATGCGCATCAGTTCGTCCATGGTGAAGACCTTGGGCGTCTTCATCAGCGACGGGTCCGAGCCGTTGAGCATCAGCCGATGGCCGCTGGGGTCGACGTCCCACCAGCCCTGGTGGTGGCGCTCGAAGTGCAGGCCGCTGGGCGTGACGATGCCGAACAGCGACTGCAGCGGGGCAAACGACACCGACGACTGCGCTGTCTGCGTCAGCCCCGGGCTGGGCCGGCGCTGCACGTTGGCTTCGAAGGTCGACGGCTTGCCGTAGCCATCGGTGGCCACCGGCTGGCCCAGGCCGGTGCTGTGCGCCGGCAGGTTCAGGATGCGCGGGTCGCCGCCGTCGACGGGCGCCGGGTTGGCTTGCGCCCGCACGCCGGACGCCGCCGCTGCGGCTGTGCCGGCAGCGGCGGTGGCGAAGGCCCGCCGCATGAAGTCGCGCCGGCCATGGCGGGCTTCATCGACCACGGTGCGGATGCCATGCGGGTCGAGGTAGTTCTCCGGTGCCTTCAGCAGGCGTCCGATGGCTGCAGCCCGGTAGGCACCGGGCAAGGTGTCTTGGTCATCGGCCCTCACGGACGCTCCTTCAAAGGTGTCACGGGCGGGCGTGCCCGCGTGTTGCCGGCCGAACCGACGGCATTCAAACCCCCAAACCCTGCGTGGCCATCCACTGCGCCAGCATGCCCAGCCGGTCGTCCGCGATGCGGTAGACCATGTGCGACCCGGCGCGCCGCCGGTTGAGCAGGCCACTGTGGTAAAGCACTGCCAGGTGGTGCGACAGATTGGGCTGGCTGGCCCCCACGCAGCCGGTCAATTGGCCGACGTTCTTCTCGCCATCGAGCAACTCCCGGACGATCCGCAAGCGCACGCGGGTGGACAGCAGTGCAAACAACTCGGCAGCACGCTCGAAGACCCGGTCCTGCTCCGAAGAATCCACTGATTCGCCTATTTCGATATAAGCACATGCCGATATTAAGATCGAGACGTTGGCAATACATCGGTGAAAACCCGCGCCGCAGAGGCTGCGCCAGGCCCGCCCTGCAAGTGGCCCGGCCCCGGCCGGGCTGGCCCATGCCACGCCTGCTCTGGCCTTGGCATGGGCCCGGGCCGGGACCAGGTTCAGGGCTTGAGGTAGGCGAAGCCCTGCAGCTGCAGCTTGGTCACGCGGACCACGCCCGAGGGTGTGAAATCGGCTTCCTGGACGAACTGCTCCTTCTTCAGGTCGCGGTTCTTCAGCGTGATCTCGCAGATCTCGAACTGCACGCCCCGGCTCTTGAGGCCCGACACCAGCGGGCCGTAGGCCACCCCTGAGCTGTGCTTGGCGTCTTCCATCAGGAAATCGATGCCGGCGCCGTGGGCCACCACGGTGATTTTCGCCGTCGGGTCGACGTCGAGGTGGTTGCGCAGGTTGCGCAGGCCGGCCAGCGCCTGGATTTGGCTGTCGTTGATGTGGTAGACCACCTTGTCCTGGGCCGTCGCGCCCATCGCCGACAGTGCCAGGATGCCTGCCGCGCACCACCGTCGCGCCCTCGTGTCGAGGTCCGTCCCACGTTTGCCCACCATGTCGTTCTCCCAAGGCGATTGCTGGCGCCAGATGCCGACGCTAAGAGCCCCTGCTCTATTCGTCAATACGAATATAAACGGTGCCGCGTCCAACCTGCGCGTCCACCGTGATCGTCGGCTCAAAGCCGCCGGTGCGCCAACGCGGGCAGCTGCAGGCGCACGGCGGCCAGGCGGTCGCGGTCCAGTGTGCCGGTGACCACCGCCTCGCCCTCGGGCTGGCAGGCCAGCAGCTCACCCCAGGGATCTGCCAGCAGGCTGTGGCCCCAGGTGCGGCGGCCGTTCTCGTGCAGGCCGCCCTGCGCCGGTGCCAGCACGTAGCACTGGTTCTCGACCGCGCGGGCGCGCAGCAGCAGCGCCCAGTGCGCCGCACCGGTGGTGTGGGTGAAGGCCGAGGGCACCACGATCAGGTCGCAGGGCGGCTGCATCAGGGCGCGGTACAGCTCGGGAAAGCGCAGGTCGTAGCAGACCGACAGGCCGACGCGCCAGCCGTCGACATCGACCGCCACCGGCTCGGTGCCGGCCTGCAGCACCCGGCCTTCGTCGTAGCGCTCGTGGCCGTTGTCGAAAGCGAACAAATGGATCTTGTCGTAACGCGCCACCCGCTGGCCGGTGGGCGACCAGACCAGGCAGCTGTTGTGCACCCGATCGGGGTCGGCGCTGGCGGCGCCCGGGCTATCCGCCAGCCGCAACGGCAGCGTGCCGCCGATCACCCACAGCCCCAGGCGGCGGGCGGCGGCTGCCAGGTGGGCCTGGATCGGCCCGTCGTCCAGCGCCTCGGCGATGGCCAGCTTGTCGCGGTCGGTGCGGCCCAGCAGACAGAAATACTCGGGCAGCGCCACCAGTTGCACGCCGTCGGCCGCGGCGGCCTCCATCAGCCGGGTGGCGGCGGCCAGGTTGCGGTCGACGTCGGGCGTGGACACCATCTGCAAGGCGGCGATCTTCAAGGTCTGCGGCATGGTGCGGGCTCGGTGATCGGTGGTCGGTGGTCGGTGGTCGGTGATCGCCCGCCGCGGATCAGGGTGGTTTGCTGGCGGGCGGCTGGGGCGAGGCCGCTGCCGGCAGCGGATCGAGCAGCTTGCGCTCGATTCGCTCGACCTTGGGCTCGCTCCAGGGGCCGGTGATGCGGAATTCGCGTGCGCTGGCCTGGCGCAGCGGCTCGCGCAGCAGCCACTGGCCCAGGAAGGCGCCCAGGCCGATCGCCGGGTTGATCGCGGCATAGGCCAGCGACGCGCTGCCGGTGGCCAGTTCGGGCACCACCACCACGTGCAGGTTCTGGGTTTCGCGGGCGATGTCGGCGCTGCCTTCCATCAGCACCATCGCCTGCAGGCCGCCCAGGCGCAGGTTCTGGGTGCTGGCCACGCCGCGGCTGATGCGCACGTCGCCGGTGGCGTTGTCGAAGGCGAAACCCTGCTCGAAGACGTCTCGAAAGTCCAGCAGCAAGCGCCGCGGCAGGGCTTGCAGGCTCAGCACGCCGAGCAGCCGCGCAGCGCCCGGGTCGACCTGCAGGAACTGGCCGCCCTCCAGCGCCAGCGCCAGCGTGCCGCCCAACGTGGCCAAGTCCAGCGCCAGCGGCGAGCCGTCCCAGGCCACCTGGCCGTTCATCCGGCCCTTGGCACCCCGCACCACCCGGCCGAAGCCCAGCCGCTCGAGCAGTGCGCCACCGTCGTCGATGTCGAGCTTGAAGTCCAGCGCCATCTGCCGGCGCGGCCGCCCCGCGACCACCTGCCAGCGGCCGCTGGCCGAGAGCGTGGCGTCGGGGTTGACCAGTTGCAGCCGGTTCAGCCGCCATTCGCTGCGCGGCCCGCCAACAGCACCCTCGATCAGGCCCTCGACGCTGCGGTTGCTGGCTTCGACCGCCAGCCGGCCCAGGCGGCGGCCCCGCAATTCGAAGTCGTCGATCTCGATGTCCAGCGCCGGTACCGACGCCGGTGTGCGGTCGAGCAGGCGGGCCACCGATTCGACCACGGTGTCGGCCTCGGCCGGCGGCAGCGACAGCCGCGAGAGCCGGGCCTTGACGCTGCCGCCGGCGTCCGCGCGCCGCGGTTCGCGGTAGTCCACCGTGCCGGCGGTCTGGTCGGCCGCCACCTGGGCGCGCCAGCCTTCGTCGACCGCGTTGGTCAGGCGCTGCAGGTCCAGCGTCAGGCCGGTGAGGCGGCGGCCGGCGACCAGCAGCTCGGGCGTGCGCAGCTGCACCGACCGCGGCAGCCAGGCGCTGTCCTGCGGGCCCGGGCCGGGCGCTCGCAGCGCGGCCGCAGTCGGGGCCACGGGGTTGACGGCGGTGTTGGGGTTGGCGGCGGCGTTGATGGCCGGACTGGCGGCCGAATCGGCAGCGCCCAGCCCGGCCCAAGCCTGGCGCCAGGCGTCGACATCCAGCCGCGGCACGACCAGCACCGCCCGGCCACCGGCCACCGCCTCGGGCAGCGGGGCATCCCAGGACAGCGCACTGTGCAACAGCCGCGGGCCGGCCGGCAGCGCAGGGGAGCGCGCGGCGGGCGCAGCTGCCGTGGCCACTGTGGCCGCCGTGGCCGCCGTGGCCGCCGTGGCCGCCGCAGCGGTCATGGCCAAAGCAGCCAGGGGCGGCACCGGGGCGGGCGCCGGCCGACCGGCATCCACCAGGGCCTGGGCCTTCAACGCGCCCAGTTCCAGCCGCCACCACTGCAGCCCGTCGGCACCGCCCCGCGGGTCGGGCGTCTGGGCCAGGCGCAGCGGCCAGGCGGCTTCGGCCGGCTTGTGCAGCGGCTCGGGCAGGTCCAGCCCCAGGCCGACCAGCGGGCTGGTCAACCACCAGTCGGTCTGGCCACGCTGCTGCGCCCATTGCAGCCGGTAGGCGGCCTGGCCACTCAGGCGGGCGGCCAGGCGGGCCTGCGGGCCGGGCTCGGCCAGCCGGCGCAGGCCGTCGGCGGTGGCGGTGCCGGCGGCACTGAAGCGCAGGCTGCCGTCGGGCTGGGTGCCGCCGTCGATCTGGGTCTCGCCGCCCAGCAGCTGGCCGCGCAGGCCGGTCAGCTGCACGCCGCGGTGGGTGGCGTCCAGGCGGCCACGGGCGCCCACCAGCACCGGCCCGTCGGGCCGCAGCCGCAGGTCGTTGCCGGGCAGTTGCAGGCCGGCCTTGACGACGCTGTCGGCCAGCCGGTTGAGCGGCAGGTTCAGTGCCAGCTTCAACTCGACCGTGCCGGTGGCGCTGGCGGTTTCGACGACGCCGCCGGTCCAGTCGTTCAGCGGCGTGCTGCGCAGGTAGCGCAGCAGGTCGGCAGCCGGACCGCGCACCTGACCGTCGACCTCCAGCAGCGCGGGGTCCGACAGGTCGCGGATGCGGCCCTGCACCGCCGACAGCTCCAGCCCCCAAAGCCGGCCGCGCACCTGCTCGAAGGCCATCGCGTTGCGCTCGAACACCAGCCGGCCGTTGACGGCGGTGAACGCCGGCCAGGGCGACTCCCAGCCCGGCTCGGACGGCACCGGCGCCAGCGTCACGTCCTGCAGCGTGCTGGCGATGCGGAAGTCGCCGTCGCGCCGGTTGACGAAGGGGAAGTCCCAGAGATCGCCCTGGACGCGGAAGGCCACGTCGTGCAGGCTGCCGCCCTGGACCGCGCGCTGCGCCCAGGCCCGCACGTCGGCGCCGATGCCCAGCGGCAGGTAGCGCGCCACCTGGGTAGCCCGGGCTTCGGCCAGGCTGCCGGTCAACTCCAGAACGCCCGGCAGCCTGCCGTCCTTGCCGAAGCCGCTGCCGGGCCCGGTGCGCCAGCTGGCGTTGAGCGCACCGCGGGCATCGGCGTTGTCGAAGCGGGCGTTGACAACCTTCAGCTCGATCAGCGGCAGCCCCGCGGCGGCCGGGTCGCCGGGCGCGGCCACGGGCTTGATGCGCCACTCAAGCTGGGCGTTGAACTGCCTGACCGGCACGGTGGCCGCCTCGAACACGCCGGGCAGCTCGATCGCGCCGTCGGTCAGCGACAAGTCGGCACGCCCGCCGGCCTCGGTGGCGTTGAACTGCAGGTCGGCGCCGCGCCAGCCAGGGCGCCCGATCACGCCGGGTGCCGGGGCCGTCGCGGCGGCGATCGCCAGGCCCTTGACGGTGGCGCTGGCCTGGTAATGGCGCGGCGCGTCGAGCGGGCCGTCCCAGCGGGCCGTCAGCTGGTGCACCGCGCCTTCGGGGTTGAGCTGGCCCAGCAGCGTGCGCAGGCCGGCGCCGATCGGCAGGCGTTCGCCCAGTTCGGCCAAGGTGTCCAGGTCGAGCCGGTCGGCGCTGAATTCACCGCCGATCGGGGCCAGGGCGGCTGGTGTCGCCGCCACCGCCGAGGCCACGCCGATCGCCGCGACCGCTGCAGGGGTCGCCACCGCTGTGGCGCCTTGCCGCCACTGCAGCGCCATGGCGCTTGGCGCCCAGCGGCTGCCGTCGGGCAGGCCGAAGGCCAGCCGCTCGACGGCCAGCTTCGCGCCGCCGCCCAGGCGCTCGACGACGAACCGACCGCTGAGGTCGGTCAGCGCCACCGGTTCGAGCCCGGGCGCCAGCTGTACCGACACGTTGCGCAAGGCCGCGTCCAGCGTCAGCGCCTGCGGCGTTCCCTGGTCCCAGTCGACCCAGGCACGCAGCGCGGCCTCGCCGTGCTGCAGGTCGACCGGCAGGTCGACGTGGCGGCGCAGCTGCGACGCGTCGGCCCGTGGCAGCTCGGCATGCAAGCTGCCTTTCCAGCGCCGCCAATCGCCGGCGCGCGACAGCAGCGCACCGCGCGCCTGCGCCTGGACGGTGAAGCGGCTGCCCCAGTCGGGCGGCGGTGTGGCGTCCAACCGCATCTCGTGGCGGCGCCCGCTGTTGCGGAACAGCAGTTGCACGTTGTCCAACTGCAGCGGCGGCGCCGCCCGCTGCTCGTCGACCCAGCGCAGGGTGCCGCCGCGGATCAGGAATTCATGCTGTTCGAAGAACCAGTCAGCGGCGGCGCTGCCGTCGATCAGCGCGCCAGCGTCGGCGTCCGCCAGGTCCAGCCCGCCGACGAACCAGCGGCCCTGCACGTTGCGCCTGACTTCCAGCCGGGCACCATCGATCAGCAACTGGCTGAAGCGCAGCCGCAGTGCCAGCAACGAGGGCATCGACAGCGCCGCCGTCACCTGCGGCAGGCGCAGCGCCTCGCGGCCCGCGGCGTCGCGCAGCACCACGTCGCGCAACGTGAAGGCCGGCACCCAGCCGCCGCTCTGCACGGTGATCTGGCCGATGTTGACCGGATGGCCCAGCGCCCGTGCGGCTTGTGTTTCGATGCGCGGGCGCCAATCGTCCAGACGCGGCAGAATCAGCCAGTGCAGTGTCAGCCAGGCCAGCAAGCCCAGGCTCCATGCCGCCAGCAGCAGCCCGCCGGTGATGCGCCAGGTCCAGTGCCAGGTGGCTCGCCAGAAACGACGGTCGCCCGGCCAAGCCCTGGTGCGAACCGCAGCGACGAATGACGAGAGAGGCATGGATGAGGAGCAAGCACCGGCACATGACGGGGAATCGAGGCTGGCGCCAGCCATGCAGCACGCTGCGGCGCTTCGGCACGGTGCCGATCCGCTTTTCAATCTAGCACAGACCCCCCCGCGCACCATGGGTTCCGAACTTCACCTGCCGGACATGTCCGGCGCCACCGCTGGCGCCACCGCCGACCACAGCCGCTACGTGCAGCGCATCCGCCGCCGCTACGCTGCCGACCTGGCCGCGCTGCCGCCCGGCCTGCCCGACGCCGCGGTCATCACCGGGCTGGTGCAACGGCTGCAGGCCGGTGGCCGCGCGCTGCCGTCGGCGCTGCGGGTGGCGCGCCAACTGGTGCTGGAACGCCTGGTGGTGCTGGATGTCGAGCAAGCCGTGCCGCTCGACCACATCACCCACACGATGACCGCGCTGGCCGAGGCCACGCTGGAGATCGCGCTGGCCGCCGCCCGCGCCGAAGAGGACGCCCGCAGCGGCCCGCCGCTGGACGCCAGCGGCCGGGTGGTCGACTTCTGGATCATCGGCATGGGCAAGCTCGGCGCGCGCGAGCTCAACGTCTCGTCCGACATCGACCTGATCTATGTCTACGAGGACGACGGCGAAACCACGGGCCCGCTGAGCCGCAGCGCCCACGAATACTTCGCCAACGTCGCCAAACGGCTGTACACGCTGATCGGCGACACCACCGACGATGGCTTCGTCTTTCGCGTCGACCTGGCGCTGCGGCCCAACGGCAACTCGGGCCCGCCGGTGGTCAGCATGGCCATGCTGGAAGAGTATTTCCAGGTGCAGGGCCGCGAATGGGAGCGCTTCGCCTGGCTCAAGAGCCGGGTGGTGGCGCCGGCGGCCTCGGTGGCCTCGGGTCGGGCGCTGCCCTTGCGCAGCCTGGTCACCGCCTTCGTCTACCGGCGCTATCTGGATTACGGCATCTTCGAAGGCCTGCGCCAGCTGCACCGCAAGATCCGCGAAGAAGCCCAGCGACGCGCCGCCGGCCGGCCCGAGCGGGCGAACGACGTCAAGCTGTCGCGCGGCGGCATCCGCGAGATCGAGTTCATCGTCCAGTTGCTGCTGGTGGTGCGTGGCGGCCAGTTCCCTGAAATCCGCAGCCGCAGCACGGTCAAGAGCCTGCACAAGCTGGCCGCACGCGGGCTGATGAAGCCCGAGACCGCCGCCAGGCTGGACGCCGGCTACGTCTTCCTGCGCCAGGTCGAGCACCGCATCCAGTACCTGGACGACCAGCAGACCCACCTGCTGCCCACCGCCGACGCCGACCTGGCCTGGATCGCGCAATCGTTGGGCCTGGGCGCCTGCCGCCCCGAAGCTTGCGCGTTGCTCGACCGGCTGTGCGAAATCCGCGAACTGGTGGCCACCGAGTTCGACACCCTGCTGCACGACGGCCAGGCGCCCGCGCCCCATGGCGCGCGCAACGGCTGCAACGGCAAGGGCTGCGGCCCTGCCGCGCTGGCAATCGACAGCGACGCCCTGCTCGACCCGCTGACGCCCGGCCTGGCCGAGCGGGTGCGCCAGTGGCGCGACCAGCCGCGGGTGCGCGCGCTGCGCGACGATTCGCGGCTGCGCCTGGGCATGCTGATCCAGCGCACCGGCGCCTGCGTCGCCGCCGGGCTGTGCACCGAGGCGGCCGCGCTGCGCTTCATCGACTGGCTCGAACCCCTGCTGCGCCGCGACAGCTACCTGGCGCTGCTGGTAGAGCGTGCCGAGGTGATGCGCCGGCTGCTGCGCCTGCTGGGCCTGGCGCGCTGGCCGATGCAGTACCTGATGCGCCACCCCGGCGTGGTCGACGAGTTGTCCGACGAGCGCTTGTTGCACGAGCGCTTCGAGGCCGCCGAGTACATCGCCAACCTCGAGGAGCGCCACCGCGCCTGGCGGCGTGCCGGCGAGGACAACGAGGACGCCCTGCTCGACACCTTGCGCCACGCCCACCACGCCGAGGTCTTCCGCACCCTGGTGCGCGACGTCGAAGGCCTGATCACCGTCGAGCAGGTGGCCGATGATTTGTCGGCGCTGGCCGACGCCACGCTCGATTGCGTGCTGCGCTGGGCCTGGCCACGGCTGCGCCAGCACCACCGCGAGAGCCCCAACTTCGCCGTCATCGCCTACGGCAAGCTGGGCGGCAAGGAGCTGGGTTACGGCAGCGACCTCGACGTCGTGTTCCTCTACGACGATGCCGACGAACCCGATGCGGACCGTGCCCAGGAGGTTTATGGCCACTTCGTGCGCAAGCTGATCACCTGGCTGACGCTGCGCACCGCCGCCGGCGAATTGTTCGACATCGACACCGCGCTGCGGCCCAACGGCAACTCGGGCCTGCTGGTCACCTCGATCAACAGCTTCGAGCGTTACCAGGTCGGCCGCGGCGGCAACACCGCCTGGACCTGGGAGCACCAGGCCCTGACCCGCGCCCGCTTCTGCGCCGGCTCGCCCGCGCTGGCCGCACGCTTCGAGGCGGTGCGCCGCCAGGTGCTGGCTGCGCCGCGCGACCTCGGCGCGCTCCAGCGCGAGGTCATCGAGATGCGCGACAAGGTGCGCCAGGCGCGGCCGGTGCGCGGCGGGCTCTTCGACGTCAAGCACAGCCCGGGCGGCATGATGGACGCCGAGTTCGCGGTGCAGGTGCTGGTGCTCAGCCAGAGCGCGCAGCACCCCTCGCTGCTGGACAACGCCGGCAACATCGCGCTGCTGCAGCGCGCGTCCCTCCTCGGCCTGCTGCCGCCCGGCGTCGGCGAAGCCGCCGCCAACGCCTACCGCGAACTGCGCCGCGCGCAGCACGGCGCCCGTCTGGATGAACGGCCCACCCAGTTCGATCCGGAGTCCTTGGCCGAGGAACGCGACGCGGTGCTGGCGCTGTGGCGCGCGGTCTTCGGCTGACGGCAGCAAGCCCCTGGGGGATGGTGTGCGCGCTGGCCGCGGCCGGCGCGCTGGTGGTGGCCGCCGCCACGGCCGCAGCGGTCCCCGGCCTGGCCGGGTGGCTGGATTGGCAGCCCGCGCTGGCGCTGCTGCAGCCCTGGCGCGCGGTGACCGCCGCCTGGGTGCACCTGAGCGGCCAGCATCTGGCGGGCAACCTGGTCGGCGTGGTGCTGGTGGCCGCTTACGGCCGCACCGCCGGCTGTGGCCGCCGCGCCGGGTTGGCCTGGGCGCTGGCCTGGCCGCTGACCCACGCGGCGTTGGCGCTGCAGCCCTCACTGTTGCATTACGGCGGCCTGTCGGGCCTGATGCATGCCGGCGTCGCGGTGGCCAGCTGGCAGCTGCTGCGCGGCGACCGCGGCCAGCGCCGCGCGGTCGGTGCGGCGGTGCTGGCGATGCTGGCGCTCAAGCTGCTGCTCGAAGCGCCCTGGCAGGGCGGTCCGCTGCGCCACGAGATCGGCTGGGACATCGCGATCGCCCCGCTGGCCCACAGCACCGGCGCGCTGGCCGGCCTGCTGTGCGCCTGGGCCTGCGGCGTGGGCGGCGATGCAGACCGGCGTACGGCGCCAGCGGCCTAGCATCGCGCCTCATGTCCGATCGAAAGACCCGTCTCGACGCGGTGGCCGTCACCTCGCTGGTGCTGTGTTGTGCGCTCTGGGGCCTGAACCACACGGTGACCAAGCTGACGCTGGCCGACGTGCCGCCGCTGGTGCAGGCCGGCGTGCGCTCGCTGGGTGCGGCGGTGCTGGTGGCGTTGTGGGCGGCGCGGCGTGGCCTCTCGCTGAACCCGCGCAACGGCACCCTGGCCGGTGGCCTGCTGGCGGGCACCTTGTTCGCTGCCGAGTTCGCGGCCATCTTCATCGGCCTGCAGTACACGCTGGCCTCGCGGATGATCGTCTTCATCTACCTGGCGCCTTTCGTGGTGGCGCTGGGCATGCCGCTGGTGGCCGGCACCGAGCGGCCGACACCGCGCCAGCTGCTCGGGCTGGGGGCGGCGTTTGCCGGTGTCGCCTGGGCCTTCGGCGAGGCGCTGGGCGGTTCCGGTGTCGTGGCCGGCGACAGCGCTGGTGCCGGCCACCGGCAATGGCTGGGCGACGCGCTGGGCGTGCTGGCCGCCGTGTTGTGGGGTGCCACCACGCTGGCCATCCGGGGCAGCCGGCTGGCCAGCGCCAGCCCCGAGCAGACCTTGTTCTACCAGCTGGCGGTGTCGGGTGTGCTGCTGATCGCCGGCTCGCTGGCAGTGGGCGAGCCCTGGCCGACGCTGGCCAGCCTGGGACCGCGGCCGCTGGCGTTCATGGCCTTCCAGACCGTGGTGATCACCTTCGCCAGTTACCTGCTGTGGTTCTGGCTGGTGCGGCACTATCCGGCGACTGCCGTGACCTCGTTCACGCTGCTCACGCCGCTGTTCGGGTTGCTGACCGCCGTCTGGCTGCTGGACGAACCGCTGACGCTGCGCCTGGGCGTGGCCTGTGCGGCGGTGGTGGTGGGCATCGCGCTGGTGAACCGGCCCGCACGGCGCAGCTGATCGGCTGGTTCGGCCGGCGGCCGGCGGCCCGACCGGCCAGTTCGGCAGGATGGCAGGCCTGTCACCTCGGTGTCCGGGTGCCGTGTGGCCGGCCCCTAGACTGCGCCGCTGGCCCATCCTCAGGAGACTCTCCATGCTCACGCTCTGCGGTTTCAGCGTTTCGAACTACTACAACAAGGTCAAGCTGGCCTTGCTGGAAAAAGGCATTCCGTTCAATGAGGAGCTGGTGATGACCGGCTCGAAGGAAGAAACCGTGCTCGGCGCCACGCCGCTGGGCAAGGTGCCGTTCCTGCGCACCGAACAGGGCACGTTGTGCGAGAGCCAGGTCATCGTCGACTACCTGGAAGCCGCCTACCCCGCCGTGCCGCTGCTGCCATCCGACCCGTTTGCCGCGGCCAAGGTGCGCGAGCTGACGGTGTTCATCGAGCTGCACCTGGAGCTGGTGGCGCGCGAGCTGTACGCCCAGGCGTTTTTCGGCGGCACCGTGTCGCAAGAGGTGCAGGACCGGGTGCGCAAGCAGCTGACCAAGAGCATCGCCGCCTTCAAGCGCCTGGCCAAGTTCGGCCCCTACGTGGCTGGCGACAGCTTCACCATCGCCGATTGCGCGGCCTACGTGAGCCTGCCGCTGGTGGCCCTGGCCAGCAAGAAAGTGCTGGGCGAAGACCTGCTGGCCGCCGCTGGCATCGACTGGAAGGCCTATACCGGCCTGATCGGCGCTCGCCCCCATGCGCAGAAGGTGGACGCCGACAAGAAGGCCGACGCCGCCCGCATGGCGGCCGCAGCGGCGGCTGCCAGATCAGCCTGAGCGGCCGGAGCGGCTTGTTCGACGCGAGCAAGCTGCGCAACGGTTGATCCGTCGCCACACAACGAAAAAGCCGGCCCGAGGGCCGGCTTTTTCCATGTCGCTGGCCGCCACGGCGATCAGGCCGGCAGCACGCCTGCGCCGCGCGCCTGGGCCGCCGCAGCCACGTTGGCGGTCACTTCCTTGCGGAAGCGGTTCAGCTCCTGCACGCTGGCGAAGCTGCGCTCCATCAGCAGGCTCATGTTGTGCAGGATGCGCTCGACCACCTTGGTTTCCCAAACACTGTCGAACTGGATCTGCTTGTCCAGCCAATGCTCCAGCCAAGCCGGGTCGGGCAGGCGGCTCTGGATGGTGTCGCGCGGGAACAGCGACTCGTTGACATGCAGGTTGGTCGGGTGCAGCGCCTGCGCGGTGCGCCGCGCGCTGGCCATCAGCACGCCCACCTTGCTGAACGCCGCCCGCGCCTCGTCGCCGAATTTGGTCAGCGCCCGCTTCATGTAGCGCAGGTAAGCGCCGCCGTGGCGGGCTTCGTCCTTCGCCAGGGTTTCGTAGATCTGCCGGATCACCGGTTCGGTGTGCCATTCGGCGGCGCGCCGGTACCAGTGGTTGAGCCGGATCTCGCCGCAGAAGTGCAGCATCAGCGTCTCCAGCGCGGGCGCCGGGTCGAACTCGAAGCGCACCGCATGCAGTTCTTCTTCGGTCGGCACCAACTCGGGACGGAAGCGGCGCAGGTATTCCATCAACACCAGTGAATGCTTCTGCTCTTCGAAGAACCAGACGCTCATGAAGGCGGAGAAATCGCTGTCGTCGCGGTTGTCACGCAGGAACATCTCGGTGGCCGGCAGCGCCGCCCACTCGGTGATGGCGTTCATCTTGATCGTCTGCGCCTGCGCGTCGGTCAGCTTGGCGGCATCGAACTGGTCCCAGGGGATGTCCGTGTCCATGTTCCAACGCACGGCTTCCAGCTGCTTGAAGAGTTCAGGGTAGAGCATGGTGGTCTTTCTCAGCGTTGCATGATTCTAGGACGCCACCCGGTTGGCGCCCTCACAGCCGGCCGAGCAACCCCGGGTCCTGCGGGGCGCTGCGCGGTCTCCGCATCCAAGCCGCTGCCGGCGCCGTAGAAAGCCTCCATGACCCCATTCGCCCTGCGCCGCGCCGCGCTCCGCCCACTCGTCGCGCTGGTTCTGCTCATCGGCGCCGCGGGCACCAGCCTGCCGGCGCGTGCCGCCCCGGCCTGCCCGGCCGTGTTGCAGCACACCCTGCCGCGCCTGCAGGACGAAAAACCCGTCAACCTCTGCGCCTACGCCGGCAAGGTGGTGCTGGTGGTCAACACCGCCAGCTACTGCGGCTACACCTCGCAGTACAAATCGCTGGAAGCGTTGAGCGTGCGCCATGGCAGCCAGGGCCTGGTGGTGCTGGGATTCCCCAGCAACGACTTCTCGCAGGAGCCTGGCAGCGGCGCGACCATCGCCGATTTCTGCGAAAGCAGCTTTGGCGTCAAGTTCCCGATGTTTGCCAAGTCCAGCGTGGTCGCGGCCCATGGCCGCGCGGTGAACCCGCTGTTCGCCGCCTTGGCCCAGCGCAGTGGCCGGGCGCCGGCCTGGAACTTCCACAAGTACCTGATCGGCCGCGACGGCCGGACGGTGTTCAGCTTTGCCTCTTCCGTCGACCCGAAAGACCCTGTTTTTACAAGGGAATTAGAGAAACTACTGAAGACAATGTGAGACTAGACGGTCAGAATTGAACTGAGCAGTTCAAATAGATACCTAAAAGACCATGTCTTTGCCTTTCATGTCC
>JBBQVF010000046.1:0-30382 GCA_038211805.1 Burkholderiales bacterium
GGGCCGCAAGCCTGAGCACCGCAAGGCAGTCGGCGCGCAGCGACGACCGCCGCAGTGAAGCGCCACGGCCTGCCCGGACGCGCCATGGCGCCGCTGGACAACCAGGCACTAAGAAGACTTTCAAAGTCAGCAACGAGCCGCTAGCCGTCAGAAGTTCTTGGCCAGATCGAGCCCGGCATACAACTGGCCGACCTGGGCTTCGTAGCCGTTGAACATCAACGTCGGCCGCTTCTTGTTGAAGATGCCGTCCTCGCCGATGCGGCGCTCGGTGGCCTGGCTCCAGCGCGGATGGTCGACTTTGGGGTTGACGTTGCTGTAGAAACCGTACTCCGACCCGGCGGCCTTGACCCAGGCGGTCTTGGGTTGCTGCTCGACGAAACGGATCTTGACGATGCTCTTGGCCGACTTGAAGCCGTACTTCCAGGGCACCACCAAGCGCAGCGGCGCGCCGTTCTGGTTGGGCAGCACCTCGCCGTACATGCCGAAGGCCATCAGCGTCAGCGGGTTCATCGCCTCGTCGATGCGCAGTGCCTCGACATACGGCCAGTCGAGCACCCGCGAGCTGACACCCGGCATGGTCTTGGGGTCGGCCAGGGTGTGGAACTCGACGTACTTGGCGTTGGCGGTGGGCTCCACCTGCTTGATCAGCGCGGCCAGCGACCAGCCCACCCAGGGGATCACCATCGACCAGCCTTCGACGCAGCGCAGGCGGTAGATGCGCTCTTCCATGGTGCTGAGTTTCAGCAGGTCGTCCAGGCCGTAGACCTTGGGCTTGGCGATCGCGCCTTCGACGGCCACCGTCCAGGGCCGGGTCTTCAGCGTGTGGGCGTTGCGCGCCGGGTCGGCCTTGTCGGTGCCGAATTCGTAGAAGTTGTTGTAGCTGGTGGCGTCCTGCCGCGGCGTCAGCTTGTCCATCGTCACCGCACCGGGCAGGTCGCTCTTGGCGCCGGGCAACGGTGCGCCCTTGGCAGCGCCCTGCGCCATCGCGTCGCGCGCAGCCCAGGCCGCCAGGCCGGTGCCCAGCGCGCCTGCGGCCACCCGTTGCAGCCAGACCCGGCGGCCTTCGACCAGTGCGCGTGGCGTGATGTCAGACGGTGTGGCGTGGTCGAAACCACGGTCTGGACGCTGGGACATGACGAACTCCTGAGGAAGATGCCGATTGGTCGCCGGCGCGGTCGCGACCTTACGCTGCGGCCAGTGGCCGCGTTGCAGCAGGGTCAGAGTTCGCCGTAGCTGTGCAGGCCCGACAGGAACATGTTGACGCCCAGGAAGGCGAAGGTGGTGACCACCAGCCCGCCCAATGCCCACCAGGCCGACACGGTGCCCCGCAAGCCCTTCATCAACCGCATGTGCAGCCAGGCCGCGTAGTTGAGCCAGACGATCAGGGCCCAGGTCTCCTTCGGATCCCAGCTCCAGTAGCCGCCCCAGGCTTCCGCAGCCCAGAAGGCGCCCAGGATGGTGGCAATGGTGAAGAACGCGAAGCCGACCGCGATCGCCTTGTACATCACGTCGTCCAGCACCTCGGGCGCTGGCAACCGCGCGGCGATGCGCCGCCGCCCGGCCAGGATGCCGCCGACGATCAGCACGCTGACGCCGAAGTACACCGCCCAGTAGCTGGCCGAAGGGCTCAGCTTGGCGGTGCGGAAGACGATCGGCTCGAAACACAGCACCAGGCCCAGCAGGCCCAGCGGCGCCAACTTCCACCAGCGGGTCTCTTCGGCCTGGCGCTGGACCAGGTAGGCGAAGGCCACCATCGCGGCCAGCGCAAAGGTGCCGTAGCCGATGAAGTTGGCCGGCACGTGCAGCTTCATCCACCAGCTTTGCAGCGCCGGCACCAGCGGCTGGATCTGTGCGGCTTCGCGCGACACCGTGTACCAGACCAGGAACCCCACCGCCGCGCTGACGATCAGCATCACGAAGGCGCCCAGCGCCTTGGTGCGGTAGTGCTGCTCGAAGTACAGGTAGAACAGCGCCGTCATCCAGCAGAACATGATGAACACCTCGTAGAGGTTGCTCACCGGGATGTGGCCGATGTCGGGTGCGATCTGGTGGCTCTCGAACCAGCGCACCAGGGTGCCGGTCAGCGCCATGAAGACCCCCGCCCATGCCAGGCGCGAGCCCAGCGTCAGGCCGGTGTTGTCGTTGCGGTTGTCCCCCGCCGTGCCGACCTTGGCCAGCAGGCCGATCCAGTACAGCACCGTGCTCATGCAGAACAGCACCGCCATCCACAGGATCGCGCTCTGGCTGGACAGGAAGTATTTCAGCAGGAAGACGTTGTCGGCCTGCGACAGGTCGGCACCGAAGCCATCGGGCGTGCGGTTGTACAGCGCGATGGCCCCCAGCGTGGCTGCGCCCACGCCCAGCCCCAAACCGCGCAGCGGGCCCCAGAACCAGCCCAAGGCCACCAGCGCCGGCACGCTGCCGACCAGGATGGCCTGCTCGTAGCCGTCCATCGAGCCACGGTAGCGCTGGAAGGCGTAGACCGCGCCCAGCACCACCAGCGTGGCGAACAGCCAGTCGAACGCGCTGCGGCGGGTCAGTTGGGTCGACAGGCCGGTGCGGCCCATCACGATCGTCTTGGGTGCGGTGGTGGTGTTCATGCGGGGCCTTTCAGAGGGTGTTGACGACATGAATGGCACCCGCGCCGGAGTGGCCCAGGGCGCTGTGGAAGGCGCGGCGTGCAGCCCGGGCTGGGGGCCCGGGCAAACGGCGCAACGCCCCACAGCGCCCTGGGCCGCCCGGCCCGCAGGGTGAGGCCCCAAAACGGGCCCACTCGTCGTTGCAAATGTTCGCCGGGCCTGAAGCCCGCCTGCGCTGTGCGCCTAAATTGGGCCCGTTTTGGGGTCTCACGCGGGTGCCATTCATGTCGTCAACACCCTCTCAGGGGCAGCGGGGCCAGCAGGGCGGCCTTCAACTGGTCGAATTCGGCGTCGACGTCGAGCGTGCGGCGGGTGGTGGACAGGGCGGCCTGCAGTTTGGTTCCTCCGGCCTCGCCGGGCTGGATCCAGATCCACAACCGGCGCTCTCGGATGTAGAGCATCGCGAACACGCCGATGATCAGCAGCACCGCGCCCAGGTAGACCAGGTTCTTGCCCGGCGCCCGCGCCACCTGGAACACGCTGGCCTGGATCTGGGTGAAGTTGCTCAGTTGCAGCAGCACCGGCGCAGGGTAGAACGCAGCGTCCGACAGTGACAGCACGGCCTGCGTCATGAAGCGCTGGGTGGCGTCGTCGGTGGCCAGCGGCGGCAGGCCGGCGCCGGCCTGGGCGATCTGCGCCAGTTCGAACAGGCTGCCGTTCAGGATGCGAAGCAGCACCTCGGAGATGCGGGCGCGGTCGGCCTCGGGCACGCTGCCCTCGATGAACTGCGCCAGCGCCTGCAGGCCGCCGGGCGCTGGTGGCACCCCCTTGGCGCGGTCGGCTGCGCTGGGCGGGTTGGTCTCGGCGCCCGAGAACAAGGCCAGCGTGCGGGCCGACGTCAACCGCAATTGCTCGGCCATCTCGGGCTTGCCGGCGGGCGTGGATTGGGCGGCGTAGCGGCGGGTGGCCTGTTCGCGCAGCGCCGGGTCTTTCAGCGCGCGCTGCAGGCGGTACCAGCCGTCGATGCCGCCTTGTGCATCGACGGGGATGCGCAGGTAGCGGAAGGGTTCGGCCGGTGTGTCGCGCACGCCGGCCAGGAACACGCGCTGGCCGTCCAGCTCGACCGGCAGCATGTAGTTGCTGTACTCGGTGGCCTGGCCAGCCGCGTCGCGCAATTTGTAGCTGATCGACGGCCCCACGTTGTGCAGCCCCTTGTCGGCGCCGCCCTTGGCACCCGAGCCCAGGTGCTTGTTCAAGGAGCTGGCCAGGTCGACGCCACGCACATCGGTGGCGCTGCCGGACGGTGCGGTGCCGCGGGCGGCCATGTTCTCGACGTTGATCACCCGCAGGCCGGTGAATTCAAGCGTCATGCGCTGGCTGCCGCTGTCGGTGCGCAGCTCGGTGCTGCCGCCGACCGTGCCGTCGATGTCGAACGGCTGGCCGCCGCTGCCCAGCGGCAGCGCCCGCAGCGTCAGCTTGCTGCCGCCGTCGTCGAAGCTGCTTTGGTAGATCGCCACGCCGCGGTGGAAGGCCGGCTCGTTGACCTTCACCGTGGTGGCGGTCTGCTGGCCGGTGTCGCGGTCGTGGATCACGATTTCGCTGGCGAACAGCTTGGGCATGCCGGTGTCGTAGTACTCGACGATGAACTTCTTCAGTTCGACGTCGAACGGCAGGTCCTGCAGCACCACGCCCTCGCTCATCGCCAGGATGCCCACGCCGGCGCGGCCGCCCTCGGGCACCAGCAGGTTGCCGCGGAAGGTGGGGTTGTTCTGCGACAGCCGGTGCTGCGGCGCCACGTCGGCGATCAAGCCGGCGCCGGCGAACGGCGTCTTGCCGAGCAGCGCCATTTGCGCGCGCACCACCAGGTCACCGTCGAACAGCCCGCCCAGGCAGATCAGCACGATGGCCGAGTGCGCGCAGAGATAACCCACCTTGTTGGCCATGCCGCTCCTGGCCGCCACCATGGTGCCGTTGGGGCGCACCTGGGCCCGTGCCCGCCAGCCCCGGGCCACCAGCAGGTCGTTGACCCGCGCCAGGGTGGCTTCGGGTGAGGCGGACAGGGCGCCTTCGGCCTTGTGGTGGAAGGCCCGCAGCGACTGCTCGCGGATGTTTTCCTTGTAGCTGCGCAACTCGGCCAGGATCTTGGGCGTGTTGCGCGCAATGCACAGGCTGGTGGAGGTGACCAGGAAGGCCAGGATCAGCAGGAACCACCAGGCGCTGTAGACGGTGTAGAGCCCGACATGGCCGAACACCTCGGCCCAGAACGGCCCGAACTGGTTGACGTAGTTGTTGTACGGCTCGTGCTGCTTGACCACCGTGCCGATGACCGAGGCGATGCAGATCAGGGTCAGCAGCGAGATCGCGAAACGCATCGACGACAGCAACTCGACGCTGTCGCGGAAGGCCTGCGAACCGCGGCGCGGGGCCACGCCGGAAGTGGAAAGGGACATGTCGGTGCATTATCCCGGCTCAAGCTGTCCAAAAGAGAAAAGGCCGGTCAGAGACCGGCCCTTCAGCCTGGGCTAAGACAAGCCGATGCCGATGCCCGATCAGCGCAGGCCGGCGATGTAGTCGCTGACGGCCTTGATTTCCTTGTCGCTCAGGCGGGCGGCAATGGTCATCATCTGCGCCGAGTTGGCGCGCGTGCCGGCGCGGAAGGTGGTCAGCTGCAACTCGGTGTAGTCGGCATGCTGGCCGCCCATGCGGGGGTACTGCGCGGGGATGCCGGCGCCGTTGGGGCTGTGGCAGCCGGCGCAGGCAGGCACCTGCTTGGCCGCGATGCCGCCGCGGTAGATCTTTTCGCCCAACGCGACCAGATCCTTGTTCTTGGCCGCACCCGGCAAGGCCGGCTTGCTGGCGTAGAACGCGGCGACGTTCTTCATGTCGTCCTCGCTCAACAGGCCGGCCATGCCCGCCATGACGGCGTTGGCCCGCGTGCCGGCCTTGAATTCCTTCAGCTGCTTGACCAGGTAGTCTGCGTGCTGGCCTTGCAGGATCGGGTTGGCGGGCGTGCCACGCGAGCCATCGGCGGTGTGGCAGGCGACGCAGACCTGGGTGGCCTTTTCTTGGCCTTTCACCAGGTCGGGCTTGGCCGGAGCCTTGGTTTCGGCGGCCGAGGCCATCGTCGGGAAAAGAGCGATCAGCGAAGACAGTGTCAGGGCGAGCAGCGACTTCATGTCGTGGAACCTTGGGTTGATTCAAATTTGGATGAGCTTAACCCGTGGATTTTACAATGCGCCATGACCCAAAGTGCCAAAGCACGGCTTTCGAACGCCGATATCCCCTCTGACCCCGCGGTTCGCGAGGCCCTGGCCTGGACGCAAAGCGCCCGATTTCTCACCACCGCCAGCCTGCTGACGCAGCTGCCGGCGCCCGACCTGCCCGAAACCGCCTTCGTCGGCCGCAGCAACGCCGGCAAGTCGACCGCGATCAACACGCTGGCCCAGCACCGGCGGCTGGCGTTTGCGTCGAAGACGCCCGGCCGTACCCAGCACATCAACCTGTTCGAGGTCGGCCCGGCCGACGCGCCCGATGCCCGCTGGGCCGACCTGCCCGGCTACGGTTATGCAGCGGTGGCGCGCGGCGCCAAGCTGCGCTGGCAGCAGGTGATGGCCGACTACCTGGCGCACCGCAGCGCGCTGGCCGGCATCGTGATGATGGTCGACAGCCGCCACGGCTTCACGCCGCTGGACAAGCAGCTGCTCGACTTCGTCTCGCAGCGCGTGGCCACCGGCGAGGTCAAGCTGCTGGTGCTGCTGACCAAGGCCGACAAGCTCAACCGCAGCGAGGCGTCGCAGGCGCTGGCCTCGGCACAGAAGGCGCTGGGCGAGCTGGCCACCGACACCGCCGACATCAGCGTGTGCCTGTTCTCGGCCTTGTCGCGCAAGGGCCTGGGTGACGCGGCGCTGGTGCTGCGCACCTGGTGCCCCAAGCCCGGCACGGTGGCGGCGATCGAAGCGGCGGCCGATGCACCCGACGACGCACCCGCCGACGCACCCGCCAACGCACCCGCCAACGCACCCGCCGCTGGCTCCAGCGGCACGCCGCCGCCGTTGTCACCGGCTTGACGGACCGGGCCCGGGCGGCGCTGCACACTGCGCTGCATGGCCCTGACCCTGTTCGACCAAGCCCTGCCGCACGGCATCACCCTGTCCTGCCGCGCCGACGGCCCCCTGGACGCCCCGAAGCGGGTGATCCTGCTGCACGGCTTTCCCGAGGCGGCGTTCGTCTGGGACGGGGTGATGGCCGCGCTGGCGCCCGGCGCCCGTTGCCTCGCGCCCAACCTGCGGGGCTACGAGCGCAGCAGCGCGCCCACCGATCCGGCCGCCTACCGGCCCAAGCACCTGGTGGCCGACCTGGTGGCGCTGATCGCCGCCACCACCGGCGGGCCGGACCGGCCGATCGACCTGCTGGTGGCGCACGACTGGGGCGGCGGCGTGGCCTGGAACCTTGCCGCGCTGGCGCCGCAGCTGGTCAAGCGGCTGGTGATCATCAACTCGCCGCACCCCGGCGCCCTGTTGCGCGAGCTGCGCGACAGCCCCGAGCAGCAGGCCGCCAGCCTGTACATGCGCAAGCTGGTGCAACCCGACGCGGCAGTGCAGTTCGCGGCCGATGACTTTGCCGACTTGTTCGCCACGCTCGGCCGCCCCGGCCCGCCGGCCTGGCTGAGCCCGGCGCTGCGCGAGCAGTACCGCGCCGTGTGGTCGCAGGGGCTGGACGGGGCGCTCAACTACTACCGTGCCTCGCCGCTGCGCCCGCCGGCGTCGCCCGACGACACCGCCTTGCAGCAACTGGTGCTGCCGCCGTCGGTGGTCGACGTGCGGGTGCCGACCACCGTGCTGTGGGGCGAGGACGACCATGCGCTGCGGCCGGGCTTGTTGGCCGGACTCGCCGATTGGGTGCCGGGGGTGCAGATCCACCGCCGTCCGGGCGCCAGCCACTGGATCGTGCACGAGCAGCCGGCCTGGGTCATCGAGCGCCTGCGCGAGGCGCTGGCCTCGGCTTGAGCCGCAGCGGGCGCGCCCGCCGCGCCAGCGCGTCGGCTACAGGCCGCGCAGCATCCGGTCGGCGGCCCGTCGCACCAGCGAGCGCACCCGCAGCGGCTGCGCCAGGCCTTCGGCCAGCAGGCGGGCCAGCGCGGCCTGGCGCAGCGCCCACAGGCGGTCGGCGGCCGGCTCTTGCAGCAGAGCCAGTTCATGGCCATCGTCCTGCCACAGCGCCAGCAGCGTGCGCCATTCACCCTGCAGGTAGGCACGGATCAGCGTGCCGGCGCGCAGGCCGTCGGCGGCCAGCACGCTGGATGCCGGCCGGGCCGCAGCCGGCTCGGTCATCAACGCGGCCGGCACGGTGTCGAGCGAGGCGATGTCCAGCGGCATGGTGCTGGTGGTCGCCGGCGCGTCGGCGCGCACCCGGCGCTGCAGCTTGGTGATCGCCGGCGCGGCCGCCGCCGTGGTCTGGGCCAGCGCATGGCGCCGGGCCGCCTGCAGGCGCTGCAAGGCCCAGCCGAAGCCTTGCTGCTCGCTGATGTCGTTGTTGGCCAGGTGATTCACCAGGTTGCGGCCCAGGCCCAACAGCCGCGGGCGCTGGCCGGCGCTGCTGGTCTGGATGTCGTGCACCAGATGGTCCATGAAGCGCCACAGCGGGTGCTCGTAGCTGTCGAGCACCGACGGGTCGCGCAGCGCCAGGCGCAGCGCCGTGGGCTGCAGACGCTGCAGCAGGGCAGTGGTGTCCGGCGCCAGGTCGACATGCTGCTGGATGGTGTTGAACAAGCGGTTCAGCAGGTCGATCAGCTGCAGGTCTGTCGCCGTGGGCAGGCCTGGTGCGACGGCGTCGCGCAGCGTCACCTGGCCCGCGTCCTGCCAGTGGGGGGGCCCGGCAGGGGTCGGGCGGGCCGCGAGGTCGGCGGCCACCACCGGCATCGGCAGCCTCGGCAACGCCGGCAACGCCGGCAACGCCGGCAACGCCGGCAACGCCGATGACCAGGTGCTGCTGGACGCCGACGGCAGGCTGCCACGCAGCGAGTCCAGCCCCGTCGGTGGCCGGTAGCGGGCACTGGTGCCACCCCAGCCGCCCATGCTGGCGCCGGCGGCGACGATGGTGCGGTGGGCCGCGGGTTCCACGCCCTGTTCGGCCAGCCGCATCCAGGCGGCCTGGTAGGTGCGCTGCAAGCCCGCCGCCAGGAGCGGCGCGGCCTCGTGCAGCAAGGCGGCCATCACCGGCCGTGACAAGGGCAGCACCTGCACGCCGGCCCACAGTGCCCGCACGAAGCGGTCGGGGCGGAACGGGTTGGTGTCGCGCGAGACGTTGAGGTCGTCGACCAGCGCCGAGGTGTAGGTCTGCAGGGTGCGCAGGTCGGTTTCGGCCTTGAGCCTGACCGCCTCGGTGCAGCGGGCGATCTCGATGTCGATGGCGACGTCATCCTCGTCGATCAGCGACAGGTCGTTGCCGCGCAGCGTCCTGCCTGGCGCGCTGACCAGCGGGGCCGGCTGGCCCGGCGGATGCGCCAGTTCGGCCTGCGCGGTGCTGCGCAGGTGGCCCAGGGCGGCGCCGACCAGTTCTGCGCGGTGGTGCTGCAGCACGCGCACCGGGTCGCCGTCGTGACGGCTGCGCGGCGGCATGCGCAGGCGCCATTGCCCCAGCACCTCGTCGACGACGATGTCCAGCGTCATCGGCGCGCGCAGCAGTTCCTCGTCGATGTAGCTGTGCAGCGTGGGCCGGGGGGACATGGCGGTGGATTATCGATGCCGCCATCCGGGCCCAGTGGCTGAACAGTGCTGGAAAGCCCCTGGAGTCCCCGCCGCTCGGGTCTGGGTTGGTGGCAAAAAAAAGGCCTCCCGAAGGAGGCCTCTTGTGCACGGGATCTGCCGCCATGCTGGCCGGCAAGCGCCCGAGCGCAGGGCTTACATGTCCATGCCGCCCATGCCGCCCATACCACCCATGCCGCCGCCCATGCCGCCACCGCCGGCTTCTTCCTTCGGCGCTTCGGCAACCATGGCTTCGGTCGTCAACATCAGGCCGGCCACGGAGGCTGCGTTCTGCAGCGCCGTGCGGGTCACCTTGGTCGGGTCCAGGATGCCCATCTCGATCATGTCGCCGTACTCGCCGTTCTGGGCGTTGTAGCCGTAATTGCCACTGCCTTCCAGAACCTTGTTGATCACCACGCTGGGCTCTTCACCGGCGTTGGCCACGATCTCGCGCAGCGGTTGCTCGACCGCGCGCAGCACGATCTTGATGCCCGCTTCCTGGTCGTGGTTGTCGCCCTTGATGGTGCCAGCCGACTGGCGTGCACGCAGCAAGGCCACACCGCCGCCGGCCACGATGCCTTCTTCAACGGCGGCACGGGTAGCGTGCAGCGCGTCTTCGACACGGGCCTTCTTCTCTTTCATTTCCACTTCGGTGGCAGCGCCCACCTTGATCAGCGCCACACCGCCGGCCAGCTTGGCGACACGCTCTTGCAGCTTTTCGCGGTCGTAGTCGCTGGTGGCTTCTTCGATCTGGACGCGGATCTGCTTGACGCGGGCTTCGATGTCGCCAGCGGCACCGCTGCCGTCGATCAGGATCGTGTTTTCCTTGCCAACTTCAACGCGCTTGGCCTGGCCCAGGTCGGCCAGCGTGACCTTCTCCAGCGTCAGGCCGACTTCTTCGGCAATGACCTTGCCGCCGGTCAGGATGGCGATGTCTTCGAGCATGGCCTTGCGGCGGTCGCCGAAGCCCGGGGCCTTGACGGCAACGACCTTCAGGATGCCGCGGATGGTGTTGACCACCAGCGTGGACAGTGCCTCGCCTTCGACTTCCTCAGCCACGATCAACAGCGGACGGCCGGCCTTGGCCACTTGCTCCAGCGTGGGCAGCAGGTCGCGGATGTTGCTGATCTTCTTGTCGAACAGCAGCACGAACGGATTGTCGAGAATCGCCGACTGCTTCTCGGGATTGTTGATGAAGTAGGGCGACAGGTAGCCGCGGTCGAACTGCATGCCTTCGACGACTTCGAGTTCGCTGTTCAGGCTCTTGCCGTCTTCGACGGTGATGACGCCTTCTTTGCCAACCTTGTCCATCGCCTCGGCGATGATGCGGCCGACTTCTTCGTCGCTGTTGGCCGAGATGGTGCCGACCTGGGCGATTTCCTTGCTGGTGGTCGTGGCCTTCGACTGCTTCTTCAGCTCGGCGACCAGGGCGATGACCGCCTTGTCGATGCCGCGCTTCAGGTCCATCGGGTTCATGCCGGCGGCAACGTACTTCATGCCTTCGCGCACGATCGACTGGGCCAGCACCGTGGCGGTGGTGGTGCCGTCGCCGGCGATGTCGCTGGTCTTGGAAGCGACTTCCTTGACCATCTGCGCGCCCATGTTCTGGAGCTTGTCCTTCAGCTCGATCTCTTTGGCGACCGAGACACCGTCCTTGGTGACGGTGGGCGCGCCGAACGAGCGCTCGAGCACGACGTTGCGGCCTTTGGGGCCCAGCGTGACCTTGACCGCGTTGGCCAGGATGTTCACGCCTTCAACCATGCGGTGACGGGCGTCTGAACCGAAAATGACGTCTTTAGCTGCCATGTGTAAATCTCCGAATTCTGGGGGGGTGGTACTGAAGCCTTCTTCCGCCGCACTGTTGTCGTGAAAGAAGGCGTAGCGAGCGGTCGTCAGGCAAGGCGCACGTCGCACAGGAACCGGAACGTAGCAGCGCTACGTGAGGATTCCGAGCACCGCGCAACGCCGCCTGGCAGCCGCGCAGCCGCCTTATTTCGCGACAACCGCAAACAGGTCTTCTTCGCGCATGACGAGGAGTTCGTCGCCATCGACCTTGACGGTTTGGCCCGAGTACTTGCCGAACAACACGCGGTCACCGACTTGCACGTTCAGGACGATGAAGTCGCCCTTGTCGTTGCGCTTGCCCGGGCCGACGGCCAGCACTTCGCCTTGGTCAGGCTTTTCGGCGGCGTTGTCGGGGATGACGATGCCTGAAGCGGTCTTGGTTTCTTGCTCGAGGCGCTTGACGATCACACGATCGTGCAGGGGGCGAAGTTTCATCGTATCTCCTAGGAATGGCTGAGAAATCAGGGCGTTGACAGCGGCACCACGGGCGCCGGCCACCAACGTGTGGGGCGGTCCGGTCGAGGCCGGATCGCTGCTAGCACTCAGTGGAGTCGAGTGCTAGCAATAGATTATAGGGGCGGCGCGGCGGCTTTCAAGAGGCCTTTGTCGCGCGCCGGCGCGCGGCGGCGGAGGCATCGGCACCGCCCCGGCGCAGCCGTCGGCGCCAGCGGGCGGTCCGTCAGCGGTTGCTCAGGGTCAGCGACACCTGCGGCACCCAGGTGGTGCCGCCCTCGGCCGAGCTGTGCAGCTTGGGTGCGGCCAGGAACAGCCGCTCACTGGCAAGACCACTGCCGATCAGTGCGTCGCGCACGGCAAGGCCGCGCTGCAGCGCCAGCGCGCGCAGGGTGACCTCGGTGACCGGGATCGCCGCCAGCAGCAGCGCCTCCATCTCGACCGGCGGCAGGTCACGCGCCAGCCCCAGCGCGTTGCGCGGCTTGTTGGGCAAGGCGGTCTGCTGGTACAGGCGCTTGAGCAGGCGGGCGCGTGCGTCGGGCAAGAGCGGCGGCTCGGGGAGCGCCGCAGCCAGCGTGGCCGCAGCCGATGCGGCTGACACCGCCGCCGCCGCTGACGCCGCTGACGCCGCCGACGCTGTCGACGCCGCCGACGCTGTCGACGCTGTCGGACGGACGGCGGTTGCCGCGGCGCCAGCGGGCGCCCGGCGCAACTGCTCGCGCCGGAACTCGGCCTGCAACTGGTCCTCGAGGGCCCGGCGCTGGGTGGCGTCATGTTCGACCACGGCGTCGGCTGCGCCGGTGACGGTCATGATCAGCGCCGGCCGGTCGGCCAGCGCGCTGGCCACCTTGGCCAGCGCCTGGCGCCCACTGTCGGCCAGCTGCGCCGTGCCGGGCTGGAACTGCACCACGCTCAAGTCGGGGCCGCTGCCGCCGCCGGCCAGCAGTGAAAACGGCGCCGTCACGGCCTTGGTCAGCAGGTTGACGATCACCTGCCAGATGATGCCGCCGACGCTGAACTTGGGGTCGCTGACGCTGCCGCTGACCGGCAGGTTGATGTCGATCACGCCATGGCGATCGGTCAGCAGCGACACCGCCAGCCGCACCGGCAGCTTGGTGGCGGTGGGTGAATCGACCTTCTCGCCGAAGGTCAGCTGGTTCAGCGTGACCTGGTTCTTGGCTTCCAGCTTGCCGTCGGCGTCGATCTTGTAGGAGACGTCGACCGAGAGCTTGCCGCGCTCGATGCCGTAGCCGGCGTAGCGGCCGGCATAGGGCGACAGCGGCGCCAGCTCGAGGTCGGTGGCGCGGGCGCGGATGTCCAGCGCCAGCGGCTGGGCGGTGGGGTTGAGCTGGCCGCTGATGTCGAGCAGCGCGGTACCGGCGGCGCGACCGCGCAGCGCGATGGTGGCCATCTCGCGGGTGCCCGAGCGCAAGCGGCCGATCGACCCGTTCAGCTCGGTCAGCTGGGCGCTGTAGTTGGGTCGGATGAACTGGTCGCTGAAGTCGACCTTGCCGTTGCGCAGCAGGATGCCGCCGATGTCGATGGCCATCGCTTCGCCGACCTGCACACCCTGGCGGTCGGGCGTCGAGGCGGCGGCCGGAGCGGCGGCCGCAGAGGGCGCAGGATCCGCAGAGGCCGCAGAAGCCGTTAGACCCGCAGACGTCGGTGTGCCCGGCTTGGCCGGCCCTGCCGCCACGTCCTGCAGGTTGAAGCGGCCCTCAGCGGTGATCTGCAGCCGGCTGTAGAAATCGTCCAGCACCACCTCGCGCACCACCAGCTGCGGCTGCGCCGATGGCGCCAGCGCCAGGCCGATGCCCTGCAGCGACAGCGATTGCCAGGCCAGCAGCTCGGCACCGCTGCCCGCGGGCTGGCCGGGCGCGGCCGGGCTGTTGAGCTGCAGCTCGGTGAGCTGTGCATCGCCCGCGGTGGCCACCTGCCAGCCGGCCGGTGTCGACCGCAGCCGCAGCTGGCCCTGGAAGCTGGCGTCGGCGTGCTGCAGGTGCAGCGGCGGGGCCTGGCCGGCGTAGGGCACGAACAGGTGGACCGGGAATCGCTTGACCTGCAGCCGGCCGTCGGCCTGTGCCGGCACCAGGCCGAAGCGGCCGTCCCAGTCGATCTCACCGCTGGTGGCGGGCCGGTCCGGCGTCGCCGGCGAGCCGATGCGGGCGGCCAACTGCAAGCGTGGCAATGCGTTGGTCGCGGTGGCTGCGGTCGCTGCGGTCGCAGCGGTCGCCGTGGCGGCAGTGGCTGGCCACACCAGGCCTTGCAGGCGCGCGCTCAGACCGCTCAGCTCGACCTCCACCGGCGCGCCGGATTCGGTGTCCAGCACCCGGGCATCGCGCCACTGCAGCTGGCCGCCGGTCACCGAGGCGTCGCGCAGCGTCAGCTGCCAGGGCGTGGCGATCGCGGCCATGCGGGCGGGCGTTGGTGCGGGCGTTGGTGTCTGCCCGATCGCCGCGCCCGCCGCCGGCCCGGGCGCGGCGACCAGCCATTGCTGCAGGTTGAGCCGACCCTCGGCGTCGCGGGCCACGGCCATCACCGGCTGCACCAGCTGCAGTTGGGCGATCGACACCCGGCGGGTCGCCAAGTTCAGGTGGCCGCCGCTGACCGAGAACTGGCGCAGCGAGGCCAGCGCTGCCGCGCGCGGCGCCGCCGGGTCACGCAGCTGCAGGTTCTTGACGCCCGCGCGGTCGAGCTTGAGCACCAGCGCGGCGGGGTCGGCGGCCCAGTCGATGCTGGCCTTGGCTGCGAACTGCCCGCTCAGCCGCGGTTTCAGCGCTTGCGCCAGATAGGGTGCCAGCGTGGCCAGGTCGAAGTCGTCGACCTGCAGCGCCAGCGCGGCGTGCTGCGGGTGCACCTGACCGTCGACGCTGAAGCGGCCCACGGCCGGCGCGCCGTCTCGCGCGGGTCGCAACTGGCCTTGCAGCTGGACCGGCAGCGGCGTGGGCGACGGCCAGCGAAGGCCGTCGACCTGCAGGCCCAGGTCGACCACCTGCAGGGCAGCCTGCGGGCGCACGGCATCGTCGGTCCAATGGATCTTGGCGTCGTTGAGCCGCAGGCTGGCAAGCTTGACCGTCCACGGCGCAGGCGCGGCGCCGGCCGCCGCGTTGGGTGCGGCGGACGCCGCCGCTGCAGCCCCTGCTGCCGCCGATGCCGGCGCCTTGCTGCGCTGCGGCGCCAACAGGCGCTGCAGGTTGAGCCGGCCCTGGGCGTCCCGCGACAGCCGCAATTCGGCACCGTCGACTTGCAGCGTTCCCAGGCCGATCTGGCGCTGCAGCGGTTGCACGTCGGCCAGCTGCAGCGTCAGGGCCTGCCAGCCGGCCAGTGCGGCGCCGCCGGGTTCGGCCACCGACAGGTTGCGCAGCGCGACGTCGCCCTTGATCGACACGGTGGGTGCGCCGCCGGGCGGCAACGCAAACCGCAGTGACAGGTCGGACGACAGCCTGGCGCCCAGCAGCTTGATGGGCAAACCAGCCGGCAGGTAGGCCAGCGCGGGTTCGAGGTCCAGGTTCTTGAAGGCCAGCGTCAGCGCGCCTGACCTCGATTGCTTGAACGGCAGCGCCTGGCTGCCGGTGTCGAACCGGGTGCCGTTGAGCTCGAAAGCCAGGCGCGGCTCGGTGTAGATGTCGACGTCGTCGGGCAGGTTCGACAGGAACGGCAGGGTCAGCGTCAACGCCTGCACCCGGTGCACCCGGCCGGCCGGTTGGTCGTCGAACCGGATCTGCGCGTCGCGCAGCACCAGGTTGTTCAGCGAGAAACGGGCCGGTTCGGCGCTGGGCGCCTTCGGGGGCCGGGCGGCCAGGCGCTGGATCAGGTCGTCGATGTCGTAGTGCCCGGCCGCCGTGCGGGCCACGTTCAGCCGCAGGCCGTCGATGTCGAGCGCCTCGATCACCGGCGCGCCACGGCGCAGCGAGGCGATGCCGAGATCGGCATGCAGGCGCTCGATTTGCAGCAGCGCCGGCACGGTGGCCGCTGCGGCCGCGGGGTCGCCGGCGGCACCGATGCGCAGACCGCGCACGGTGACCTGCAGCCGCCAGGGCACGATCTCGACCGCGGTGATCGTCACCGGCCGACCCAGCGCCTCGCTCAGGCGTGGCGGCCCCTGCGACAGCAGCAATGCTGGCAAACCCCAGCCGACCGCGGCGGCCAGCAGGCCCAGCACCACGGCGGTGCCATCCCAGGCGTTTGAACCACCGGCGGGTCTTCGGCTTCGCGGCGCTTGCAGGGGGCATGGGGCGAACCTGCGGCGTGGTCAGTCGGGCAAGGTGTCGTCGTCGTCGCGGCCGGGCGGCACGTCGACGCGGTATTGCTCGTTCGCCCAGGCGCCCAGGTCGGCGCCCCGGCAGCGTTCACTGCAGAACGGGCGGTAGGGGTTCTCGGGCGCAAACAGCGCCGGCCGCCTGCAGGTGGGGCAGGGCACGCGCCGGGGCGCCGGGGCGGGGATGTCGGGCAAGGTCATGCGGGCAAGGTCATGCCGGCACCTTCAGGCGGTCAACGTCCAGCGCACCAGGTCCTGTGCGCCACGTCATGTGCACAAGGTCAGCTCGAACGGCACATCGACCGGCGCGGGCCGCAACCGGCCTTCGCCGTCGGGCTGCACCAGCCGCACCGACACCATCAGCCGATGTCCGGTGATCTCGGGCACCAGGTCGTCGCTGTCGTCGATGCGCAGGCGCAGCAGTTGGTAGCTGCGGCCGGGCGGCAGGCTCTGCTGGAACTGGCCGGCCTGGCTGACCACCTTGTGCGGCACGCCGGCCTCGCGCACCAGTTGCAGCAGCAACTGCAGGGCCTGGCCCAGCGGTTCCAGCGTGGCCACCCAGCCCAGCAGGTCGGCGCGGCGGCGGCGGGCATCGCGCTGCTGCCAGGCGTAGTAGGCCGGCAGATCGAATTCACAGGTGCCGCCGGGAATGCCGATGCGGCTGCGCACGCTGGTCAGCCACTCATGGCCGGCCAAGGTTTGGCCGGCCTTGCCGGGCTGCAGGTTGAGTGCGCTGAAGGCCTGGTCGATGCGGGCGATCGCAGCGTCGAGCGCGTCTTGCGACACCTGCGGGTTGCTGCGGTAGGCCACCAGCAGCGCCTTGTGCCGCTCCAGTTCCTTCAGCAGGTCGGACTTGAGGTCGGCGCGGGCGGCCACGTCCATGATCTCGAACATCGTGACCAGCGCGAAGTGGTGGTCCACCGCCGCGTCGCGTGGCAGCAGCTGGCCCAGGCGGTCGAACAGGTGCTCCAGGCGCAGCATCGTGCGGATGCTTTCGTTGAACGGGTACTCGTACAGGACCAAGGCGCTTCCTAGGGAGACAGGCTAGCCACAGGCCCGACGGGCCGCCGCCGTGCAGAGGGGCACCGGGCGTCGCGATTGTTCCACAGCGACCGCGCCAGGGTGTCGCGGCGGCAGCGGCCCGGTGATGGCGGGTGCTGGCGGGTGCCGGCAGGTGATGGCGGGTGATGGCAGGTGCCGGTGTTGACCGGTACCGCACCGCCTCAGGCGGCCGGCGGCAGGCCCCAGGCCGACCACAGCGTGGCCACTTCGCCGGCCAGTGTCTCGCGGCTGAGCGTGTCGTTGAAGATCACCGCGTCGGCGATGGCGCGCCGGCGTTCGCGCGAGGCCTGTTGGTCGATCACCCGCTGCACCTGGTCTGCGCTCCAGCCCGAGCGGGCGATCACCCGCTGCACTTGCACCGCGGCACTGCAGTCGACCACCAGGATGCGCTGGCAGCGGGCGCGCCAGTGGCTGGATTCAGTCAGCAGCGGCACGTCGAACACCACCACGCCGGCGCCGGTGGTCTCGGCTGCGGCTGCGGCGGCCTGGCGCTGGGCCTCGGCGCCGATCATCGGGTGCAGGATGGCCTCGAGCGCCCGCTTGGCGTCGGGGTCGGCAAACACCCGGCGGCGCATGCTGGCACGGTCGAGCGCGCCGTCTGCACCGGCCACGTCGTCGCCGAAACGCTGGCGCAGCGCCGCCATGGCAGGGCCTCCGGGGGCGGTCATTGCGTGGGCGATGGCGTCGGTGTCGACCAGGGTGGCGCCGTGGGCGACGAGCAGGGCGGCCACCGTGCTCTTGCCGCTGCCGATGCCGCCGGTCAGCCCGATGCTGTCGATCGCTCGCCGCACAGGGCCGGCGCGGCGCTCGTCGGATGGCAGTTCGGGCGCCACCGTCAGACCCCCGGCCACAACCCGCTCAACTGGGCGCCGAAGAACAGCGCGGCCACACCGCCGCCGGCCAGGTAAGGGCCGAACGGGATCGGCACCTGCCGGTCGTGGCCGCGGAAGACGATCATGGCGATGCCGACCACCGCGCCCACCGCCGACGACAGCAGGATGATCGACGGCAGCGCCTGCCAGCCCAGCAAGGCCCCCAGGCCCGCCAGCAGCTTGAAATCGCCCTCGGCCATGCCTTGCACGCCGCGCACCAGCTTGTAGGCCGCGGCCACCGCCCACAACGAGAAGTAACCGAAAAACGCGCCCAGCGCGGCATCGGGCAGCGAGACCGGGATCCACTTCAGCCAGGCTGCCACCAGGCCCAGGCCGATCAACGGCAAGGTGAGGTTGTCGGGCAGCAGCGTGGTGTCCAGGTCGATGAAGGCGGCGACGACCAGCAGGGCCAGGGCCGCGCAGTACACCGCGGCGGCGGAGGTGGGCCCGGCCTGCCAGGCCGCGGCTGCGAACAACGCGCCGGTCAGCGCCTCGACGACGGGGTAGCGCACCGAGATGCGGGTGCCGCACGCCGAGCACTTGCCGCCCAGCCGCAGCCAGCCCAGCAGCGGAATGTTCTCGTGCCAGGCCAGCGTGTGACCACAAGCCGGACAGCGCGAGCGCGGGCGCGACAGGCTCATCGCCGGCAGCGCCGCCACGTCCCGGGCCAGCGCCTCGCCCTGGCGCGCCAAGCCAGCGTTGCGCTTCGGGTCGCTGCCCAGCACGCGGGTCATGGCGTCGCTGTCCTGCAGGTAGCCGGCGGCGTCGGCCAGCCATTCACGTTCCAGCAGCAGCGGCAAGCGGTGGATCACGACATTGAGAAAGCTGCCGACCAGCAGCCCCAGCATGCCCAGCAGCCAAGGCGACAACCACACCTCCATCGGCAAACCCATCGGATCAGACCACCTGACCGATCTTGAAGATCGGCAGGTACATCGCCACGACGATGCCGCCGATCAGGGTGCCCAGCACCACGATGATGATGGGCTCCATCAGGCTGGACAGGCCCTTGACCATGTCGTCGACCTCTTCCTCGTAGAACTCGGCCGCCTTGCCCAGCATGTTGTCCAGCGAGCCGGATTCTTCGCCGATCGAGGTCATCTGGATCACCATGTTGGGGAACACGCCGGTGGTCTGCATCGCGGTGGTCAGCGCGCTGCCGGTGGACACGTCGCGCTGGATCTTCTGCGTCGCCTCGGCATACACCGCGTTGCCCGCCGCGCCGCCCACCGAATCGAGCGCCTCGACCAGCGGCACGCCGGCAGCGAACATCGTCGACAGGGTGCGGGTCCAGCGTGCGATCACCGATTTGTTGATCAGCGTGCCGAAGATCGGGATGCGCAGCAGCAGCCGGTCCATCACCATCTGCATCTTGACCGAGCGTTTCCAGCTCTGCATGAACATGTAGCTGCCGCCGATCATCACGCCGAAGATCACCACCCACCAGGCGACGAAAAACTCGGACATCGCGATCACCAGCAGTGTCGGGCCGGGCAGGTCGGCGCCGAACGAACTGAACACCTCCTTGAAGGCCGGGATCACCTTGATCATGATCACCACCAGCACCACGAAGGCGACCACCAGCACCGCGATCGGGTACATCAGCGCGGCCTTGATCTTGTTCTTCAGCGCAATCGTCTTTTCCTGGTAGATCGCCAGCCGGTCGAGCAGCGCCTCCAGGATGCCGGCGGCTTCACCGGCCTCGACCAGGTTGCAGTACAGCGCGTCGAAATGCATCGGATGCTTGCGGAACGCTGCCGACAGGCTGGTGCCGGTCTCGACATCGGAGCGGATGTCGTTGACCAGCTTGGTCAGGCGCGGGTTGGTGGCGCCGCGGCCGACGATGTCGAAGGCCTGCAGCAGCGGCACGCCGGCCTTCATCATGGTGGCCAGTTGCCGGGTGAACAGCGCGATGTCTTTCGGCTTGACCGAACTGCCGCCGCTGGTGCGGCGCTTCTTCACCTTGGTCAGCAGGATGCCCTGGCGGCGCAGGCTGGCGTTGACCTGCGCCTCGCCGCCGGCACGGATCTCGCCACGCACGATCTTGCCGTTCTTGTCGCGGCCTTCCCACTCGTAGACCAGTTCCTTGAGATTTCTTGCGGCTGTTGCAGTCGCCATGGGGGCTCCGGATCGGAAGGTGTGCGGGCGGGCTCAAAGCCCCGTGCGCGCACGGGTCCTGGCAAGGTAGATCGGCTGTTTCATCGCGAAGTTGAGGCCGCTGTCGATCGCCGTCACTGGTTGGTGCAGGCGATCACCTCTTCGAGCGTGGTCATGCCGGACCGCACCTTGATCAGGCCCGACTGGCGCAGGTCGCGCACCCCTTCGCGGCGGGCCTGGTCGGCGATGTCGACCGCCGTGCCTTCGGACAGGATGATGCGCTGGATGGCGTCGGTCATCGGCATCACTTGGTAAAGCCCGACCCGCCCTTTGTAACCACTGTTGCAGGCCGAGCAGCCCACCGCGCGGTAGGGCCGCCAGCTGCCGTCCAGGTCTTCGGGTTGGAAGCCGGCGCGCAGCATCGCCTCGCGCGGGTAGTCGGCTTGCGTCTTGCAGTTCTCGCACAGCCGGCGCGCCAGCCGCTGGGCGGTGATCAGGATCACGCTGGAGGCGATGTTGAATGGCGCCACGCCCATGTTCAGCAGCCGGGTCAACGTGGTCGGCGCGTCGTTGGTGTGCAGCGTGCTCATCACCATGTGGCCGGTCTGGGCGGCCTTGATGGCGATGTCGGCGGTTTCCAGGTCGCGGATCTCGCCGACCATGATGATGTCCGGGTCCTGCCGCAAGAAGGATTTCAGCGCCACCGAGAACGTCATGCCGGCGCGGTCGTTGACGTTGACCTGGTTGATGCCCGGCAGGTTGATCTCGGCCGGGTCTTCGACGGTGGAGATGTTCACGCCCGGCTGGTTCAGGATGTTCAGGCAGGTGTAGAGCGACACCGTCTTGCCCGAACCCGTGGGGCCGGTGACCAGGATCATGCCGTAGGGCCGCACGATGGCGGTCATCAGCCGGTCCTTCTCGATCTTCTCGTAGCCCAGCGCCTCGATGCCCAGCTTGGCCGACGACGGGTCGAGGATCCGGATCACGATCTTCTCGCCGAAGAGCGTGGGCAAGGTCGAGACCCGGAAGTCGATCGCCTTGTTGCCGAACTTCATCTTCATGCGGCCGTCCTGCGGCACGCGTTTCTCGGCGATGTCGAGCCGGCTGATGACCTTGATGCGCGAAGCGAGCTTTTCCTTGATGGCGATCGGCGGCTGGGTGATCTCGCGCAGTTCGCCGTCGACGCGGAAGCGCACCCGGTAGTTGTATTCGTAGGGCTCGAAGTGCAGGTCGGAGGCGCGCAGGTTGATCGCGTCGATCAGCATCTTCTGCAGGAAGCGCACGACTGGCGCGTCTTCCACCTCCGCCACGACCTCGGCGGCCTCCGGCGCGCCGGCGTCGTCGGTGACGTCGAACTCGAAGTCTTCGGCGGTCAGGGCCTCCAGCGATTCATTGGCCGAGCTGCCCTGCGACGCCATCAATCGTGCCAGCTTGTCGTACTCGACGATCACCCATTCGGGCGACAGCTGGGTGGCGAACTTGATGCGTTCGACCGCCTCCTGGTCGGTGGGATCGGCGCCGCCGATGAACAGGCGGTTGCCGCGGCGTCCCAGCAACACCAACTGGTACTGCAGCGCCAACTTGGTGTCGACGATGCCCTTGGGCAGGCGCTCCAGGTCGACAGCCGACAGGTCGACCAGCGGCAGTGCCAGCGAGGTGGACAAGGTGTGCGCCAGATCGAACGCCGACACCGCGCCCGACGCGATCACCGCGCCGATGAAGCTGATCTTGCGTTCCTTGGCCGACTTGGCCAGGTCTTCGGCCGCTTTGCTGCTGAGTTTGCCGGCGTGGACCAGCACTCTCGCCACGCCGGAGAGCGATGACTGCGGTATTTCGATCAGGGTTTCCAAGGCGGCTTGATTGGCGACTTCATTGGAGGCTTGTGCGCGGTCGTGCCCGATACGTCGCGGCATGATCGGCGGCAAGGCGCCCACTGTAACGCTTGGCATGCGCGATGTTTTGCGGCCTGTTCGGGCGCTCGGCTGATCGTGGCGATCGCGTCGATCGTGCCGACATCGGTTTGGGCCTGCAGCCGCTGGTTGCAGGGCGGCTCGGTGAAAACTGGTCGGGGTGAGAGGATTCGAACCTCCGGCCTCTACGTCCCGAACGTAGCGCTCTACCAGGCTAAGCTACACCCCGATGTTTCACAGCAGTTTGGCGCGCATTCCACCCAGGGCGGATGGCAGCGGTGTCAAACCCGGGTCAGCTGGATCGCTCCACCGACCGAGCCGATAATTCTAGCAGAGCTTTTCGAGCCGATGAATCGGGCAGCGCGTCCAGTGCGCGGTCGGCCTTGTCGGCCTCGGCTCGCGCAGCGTCGCGCGTGGCCGTCAGGGCGCCGGTGCGGCGCACGATGGCCAGGATCTCGTCGAGCCGGTCGGGCTCGCCGTGCTCGATGGCGTGCCGCATCAACTGGCGCTCGGCATCGTTGCTGCGGGCCATCGCCACCAGCAAGGGCAGCGTGGGCTTGCCCTCGCGCAGGTCGTCACCGACGTTCTTGCCCAGGGCGCTGGTGTCGCCTTCGTAGTCCAGCAGGTCGTCGACCAACTGGAACGCGGTGCCCAGCGAGCGACCGTAGTCGGCGCAGGCTTCCTCCACCGCGCTCTCGGCACCGGCCAGCACCGCGCCGAGCCGGGCGCTGGCCTCGAACAGCTTGGCGGTCTTGAAGCGGATCACCCGCAGGTAGTCGTCGACTGCCAGCTCGGGGTTGTGCATGTTCATCAGCTGCAGCACTTCACCCTCGGCGATCACGTTGGTGGCGTCGGCCAGCACGTCGAGCACCCGCATGCGGTTGACACCCACCATCATCTGAAAAGCGCGCGAATAGAGGAAGTCGCCCACCAAGACGCTGGCGGCGTTGCCGAACAAGGCGTTGGCGGTCTGGCGGCCGCGGCGCAGGGACGACTCATCGACCACGTCGTCGTGCAGCAGGGTGGCGGTGTGGATGAACTCCACCGTGGCGGCCAGTTCGTAGCGCTCGGCGCCGGTGAAGCCCAGCGCCTCGGCGAACAGCAGCACCAGGCGCGGACGGATGCGCTTGCCGCCAGCACTGACGATGTAGTGCGAGATCTGGTTGATCAACGCCACTTCCGAAGCCAGCCGCTGCCCGATCACCTGGTCGACCCTTGCCATGTCGGCGGCCATGGGGTCCACGGCAGCCGTGTCAGGGGGGGGAGAGTCGGTCACAGTGGAGTCGGGTTGGGTAGGCAGACGCAATTTCAAATTATAGGGAGCCCACTGCACGCGGCGGCCGGCACGGGCGAGCCGCCTGGCGTGGCCGGCCGGCCCTGGCCGCTGACAAGGAGCTGATGAGCAGGTAGAAACGCGCGCTGTGCTAGACTCTAGGGTTCCGTTGGCCGATGAGGCGTTCGGAAAAAGAACGATCGCAATGTCGAATCGCGACTTGCGACTTCTTGCAAAAAAACTTGTTGTAAACGAAGACGGGAAGAAGGCACATATGTACGCGCTCATAAAAACCGGTGGCAAGCAATTCAAGGTTGCTTCCGGCGAAAAGATCAAGGTAGAACAGATAGCAGCGGACGTGGGCCAAGAGATCGTGATCGACCAGGTGTTGGCAGTCGGCAACGGCGCTGACCTGACGATCGGGACTCCCTTGGTGGCCGGCGCCACGGTGAAAGCCACCGTGGTGTCGCACGGCAAGCATGACAAGGTGCGCATCTTCAAGTTGCGCCGCCGCAAGCACTACATGAAGCATGGCGGTCATCGCCAGACCTACACCGAGCTGGAAATCGGCGCCATCGGCGTTTGACCCGCACCCCAAGTCATCAGGAGAAACTGAAACATGGCACAGAAAAAGGGCGGCGGCTCAACCCGTAACGGCCGCGATTCCCAACCCAAGATGTTGGGCGTGAAGGTGTTCGGCGGCCAGACCATTCCGGCCGGCTCGATCATCGTGCGCCAACGCGGCACCCGGTTTCACGCGGGCGACAACGTCGGCATGGGCAAGGACCACACGCTGTTTGCGCTGATCGATGGCCAGGTGTCGTTCGCCATCAAGGGTGCCTTGAACCGCCAGACGGTTTTCGTCACCGCGGTCTGATCCTTCAGGCCCGCTGGGCGCCGGTTGACCGGCGGCTGGACCCCACAGCCCCGGCCTGCCGGGGCTTTTCTTTTTTTCGGGCCACACTGCGCTCGATGTTGCCCAAGGGAGTGCCCGCATGAAATTCGTCGACGAAGCCACCATCGACATTGCCGCCGGTGACGGTGGCGCGGGCTGCATGAGCTTTCGGCGTGAGAAGTTCATCCCCTTCGGCGGGCCCAACGGCGGTGACGGTGGGCGCGGCGGCAGCGTCTTTGCCGTGGCCGACCAGAACCTCAACACCCTGATCGACTACCGCTACGCGCGCCGTCACGAAGCCCGTAACGGCGAAGCCGGCCGCGGCTCCGACCAGTACGGTGCGGCCTCGGAAGACATTGTGCTGCGGGTCCCGGTGGGTACCATCGTGCGTGACTTCGAGACCGACGAGGTGCTGGCCGAACTGTTGGATCCGGCGGTCAAGGTGCTGCTGTGCAAGGGCGGCGACGGCGGCTTCGGCAACCTGCACTTCAAGAGCAGCACCAACCGCGCGCCGCGGCAGAAGACACCCGGCTGGCCCGGCGAGGCGAAGAAGGTCAAGCTCGAGCTGCGCGTGCTGGCCGACGTGGGTCTGCTGGGCCTGCCCAACGCCGGCAAGTCGACACTGATCACCGCGATCTCGAACGCCCGGCCCAAGATCGCCGACTACCCGTTCACCACGCTGCACCCCAACCTGGGCGTGGTGCGCGCCGGCCCCGAGCGCAGCTTCGTGGTGGCCGACCTGCCGGGCTTGATCGAAGGCGCTGCGGACGGCGCCGGCCTGGGCCACCTGTTCCTGCGCCACCTGCAGCGCACCCGGCTGCTGCTGCATGTGGTCGACATGGCGCCCTTCGACGGCGCCGACCCGGTGGCGCAGGCCAAGGGCATCATCAAGGAACTGCGCAAGTACGATGAATCGCTTTACCAGAAGCCGCGCTGGTTCGTGCTGAACAAGCTGGACATGGTGCCGCTGGACGAGCAGGAGGCCAAGGTGAAGGATTTCATCAAGCGCATGCGCTGGAAGGCGCCGTATTTCCAGGTCTCGGCGCTGGCGCGCGAGGGCCTCGACCCGATGGTGCAGGCGATCTACGAGCACGTGGCCGCCCACAAGGTGCAGGCGCCGCCCGAGATCGACCCGCGCTTCGACCCGGTGCCGGTGGTGGTGCGGCCCGAAGAACCGCTCGATGACTGATGTGATCGCCGGTGCGGACGCCGGTGCGGACGCCGGTTCGGCCGCCTGTTCGCCGGTAGGGACTTCCTCCGACGTGCTGAAGTCCGCCCGCCGGATCGTCGTCAAGGTCGGCTCCAGCCTGGTCACCAACGAGGGCCGTGGCATCGACCTGGATGCCGTCGGCAATTGGTGCCGGCAACTGGCGGCGCTGGCCGGCCAGGGGCGCGAGCTGGTGATGGTCAGCAGCGGTGCCATTGCCGAAGGCATGAAGCGCCTGGGCTGGCGCACCCGACCGACCGAACTGCATGAACTGCAGGCCGCCGCGGCCGTCGGCCAGATGGGCCTGGCGCAGGCCTATGAAAGCCAGTTGTCGAAACACGGCATGGGCAGCGCCCAGGTGCTGCTGACGCATGCCGACCTGGCCGACCGCGAGCGCTACCTGAACGCCCGCTCCACGCTGCTGACGCTGTTGCAGCTGCGCGTGATCCCGGTGATCAACGAGAACGACACCGTCGTCAACGACGAGATCAAGTTCGGCGACAACGACACGCTGGGCGCGCTGGTGGCCAACCTGGTCGAGGCCGACGCGCTGGTGATCCTGACCGACCAGCGCGGCCTGTACGCGGCCGACCCGCGCAAGGTGCCCGATGCCCGCTTCATCGACGCCGCCGCCGCGGGCGACCCGGCGCTGGAGCTGATGGCCGGTGGCGCCGGGTCGGCCATCGGCCGCGGCGGCATGCTGACCAAGATCCTGGCGGCCAAGCGGGCGGCGGGCAGTGGAGCGTCCACCGTGATCGCCTGGGGCCGCGAGCCCGACGTGCTGCTGCGCCTGGCCGCCGGCGAGGCCATCGGCACCGCGCTGCTGGCCGGCACGCCCAAGCTGGCGGCGCGCAAGCAGTGGATGGCTGACCACCTGCAACTGCGCGGCGCAGTGACGGTGGACGACGGCGCGGCGCTGAAACTGCGTGACGAGGGCAAGAGCCTGCTGCCGATCGGCGTCACCGAGGTGGAGGGCGACTTCCACCGCGGCGACGTGATCGCGGTGCGCACCCTGAAGGGCGTGGAGATCGCACGCGGACTGGCCAACTACGCCTCGGGCGAGGCCCGGCTGATCGCGCGCAAGCCGTCGTCGCAGATCGCCGGCCTGCTGGGCTTTGCCAACGAGGCCGAGCTGATCCACCGCGACAATCTCGTCCTCACCTGAGGACGAGATTGCGGCGCCGGCCGCACCAGCAGGGTGCCATGGCGGCGCAGCCGACAGGGTGCTGCCGCAGGCAGCGGGCCGGAGCCACAACCTGGTGCTGAGCCGAATCAGTCCTCCAGTTCGGCCTTTGCCATCTCGATGTCCAGCCGTTCCATCGCGTCGGCGGCCGTGCAGGCGGCGGCCTTGGCGTACAGCGCCTCGGCTTCCTTCATGCGCTTGTCGCCTTCGAGCATCACCATGCCGTTGGCGTACTCGAGCATGCCGATGGCCGAGCCGGGGTTCAGCTTCAGCGCCTGCTGGTACATCTTCAGGCCGGTGGACGCGTCGGCACCCTGGGTGCGGCCCAGCAGCTTGCCCACCTTGTCGATCACTTCGGCGTGGAAGGCGCCCAGCGCGATGTGGGCGTCGGCGTGTTGGGGTTGCAGCTTGATCGTGGTCTCGAGCGCGGCCTTGACCTTGGCGCCCAGGCCCTGCGACAGCGCCTTGACCACGCTGATGCCCTGGCTGTAGCGGCCCAGCGAGTAGGCCATCCAGTAGTGCGCGCTGGCATTGGCGGGGTCTTCGGCGGCATGCGCCTCGGCCCGCTCGGCCACTTCCTGGAACATCGCCAGCCGGGTCTTCTCGCTCTTTTCCAGGTAGGTGGCGTAGATCGATTGCGCCTTGTTGGCCACGGTGATGCCGTCGCCGCCGGCCTTGAGCCCCGCGTCATGCGCCTTCTGGAATTCACCCGCGTGGAACAGCGCCCAGGCGGCCAGCACCGCCGCGTCCTTGGGCACCGGCTCGGCATCGCCGACGTGCAGGCGTGGCCACTGTTTTTTCAAGGCGACAGCGCTGAGGCTGTAGTCGGTGTCGTCGTACGGGAACGCGGTCCACTTGGCCATGGTCTTGTCTCCTGGTGTTGTGCGGGAATGCGGGGGCTTGTCAGGCGTTGCGGTAGGCGCCGGCAATCTGGAACAGGTGCTCGCGTGCGGCCGGCTCGAGGTAGGGCATCAGCAGCGCCAGCACATGGTAGGCGCCGCGCGACAGGGCAGTGGCCGCGCTTTCAGGCTCCAGTGCGCGGCGCGGGTCGCGCACGTATTCGTAGCTGAGCCAATAGGTCAGCACCACCACCATGCTGCTGGCCACCGGCTCGGCCTCGCGCCGGTCGATGCGCAGGCTGCTGCCGCGGGTCAGACCGTCGAGCACCTGAGCCACTGCGCGCGACTTGTTCTTCAGCACGAACTGGAAATGCGTCTCCAGCCGGCGGTTCTTGCTGAGCAGATCGTTCAAGTCGCGGTAGAGGAAGCGGTACTGCCAGATCAGCTCGAACAGCATGTGGAAGAACAGCCACGCGTCCTCGACGTTGCGCACGCTGTCGGCGGCTTGCAGCAGGTCGTTCAGGGCGCGCTCGTAGCGGTCGAACAGCGAGTTGATCAGCTCGTCCTTGGCGGGATAGTGGTAGTACAGATTGCCGGGGCTGATGCTCAGTTCGGCCGAGATCAGCGTGGTGCTGACGTTGGGCTCGCCGAAGCGGTTGAACAGGTCGAGCGTCACCTCCAGGATGCGTTCGGCAGTGCGGCGCGGCTTCTTGGCGGTCGATTTGGGCGTTGTGGCCGCCGACGGATCTGTGTTGGGCATTTTGGCAATCGGAGCGTGCGGCAATCTAGCACCAAGCCCGGCCGAAGGCATTGATGGCTCTCCCTACAATCGCGCCCCTATGCCCGCAGTCAGCTTTCAACAGGTCGAAAAAACCTACACCGGCGCGCGGGGCACGTTTCGCGCGCTGGCCGGCGTCAGCTTCGACATCGCCCGGGGCGAGTTCTTCGGTCTGCTGGGGCCCAACGGCGCCGGCAAGACGACCTTGATCTCGATCCTGGCCGGCCTCACCCGGCCCAGCGGCGGGCGGGTCACCGTGATGGGACACGACGTGCAGCGCGACGAAGCCGCGGCCCGAAAGTGCCTGGGCATCGTGCCGCAGGAGCTGGTGTTCGACCCGTTCTTCACGGTGCGCGAGGCCCTGCGCATCCAGAGCGGTTACTTCGGCGTGCGCCACAACGACGCCTGGATCGACGAGCTGCTGGCCGAACTGGGCTTGAGCGACAAGGCCAACGCCAACATGCGCCAGTTGTCGGGCGGCATGAAGCGCCGCGTGCTGGTGGCCCAGGCGCTGGTGCACCGCCCGCCGGTCATCGTGCTCGACGAGCCCACCGCCGGCGTCGACGTGGAACTGCGCCAGACGCTGTGGGCCTTCATCGCCCGCCTGAACCGCGAAGGCCACACCGTGCTGCTGACCACGCACTACCTGGAAGAAGCCGAGGCCCTGTGCCACCGCATCGGCATGCTCAAGCAAGGCCAACTGGTGGCGCTGGACCGCACCGCCAACCTGCTGTCGGCCACCGCCAGCACCATGCTGCGCTTCAAGACCGACCAGGCGCTGCCCGCCGCGCTGGCCGGCCAGGCGCGCATCACCGGCCGCATCGTGCAGCTGAAGGCGCGCGACGCGGCCGATGTCGAGCTTTTGCTGGCCGCGCTTCGCCAAGCCGGCGTGAAGATCGAGGACCTTGAGATCGGTCGCGCCGACCTGGAGGACGTGTTCGTCGAGATCATGCGCGGCGGTGCCCCCATGGCGGCGCCGATCGCCGCGCCGGCGGTGGCCGCATGATCAGGCTGGCCGGTGCCCAAACGCTGTTCCGCAAGGAGATCCTGCGGTTCTGGAACGTCGGCTTCCAGACCGTGGCCGCGCCGGTGCTCACGGCGGTGATGTACCTGCTGATCTTCGGCCACGTGCTGCAGGACCGGGTGCAGGTGTTCGAGGGCGTTGGCTACACCAGCTTCCTGATCCCCGGCCTGGTGATGATGAGCGTGCTGCAGAACGCCTTTGCCAACAGCTCGTCCAGCCTGGTGCAGAGCAAGGTCACCGGTAATCTGGTGTTCCTGCTGGTCTCGCCGTTGTCGCACTGGGCCTGGTTCGTCGGCTACGTCGGCGCCAGCGTGGTGCGCGGGCTGGTGGTGGGCCTGGGCGTGTTCATCGTCACCGTGTGGTTCGCGCCGCCGGCGTTTGCCCAGCCGCTGTGGATCATCGTGTTCGCCGCGCTGGGCGCGGGCCTGCTGGGCGCGCTGGGCTTGATCGCCGGGCTGTGGGCCGACAAATTCGACCAGATGGCGGCGTTCCAGAACTTCATCATCATGCCGATGACGTTTCTCTCCGGCGTCTTCTACTCGGTGCATTCGCTGCCCCCGTTCTGGTTGCAGGCCAGCCACCTGAACCCGTTCTTCTACATGATCGACGGCTTCCGGCATGGCTTCTTCGGTGTCAGCGATGTCTCGCCCTGGCTCAGCCTGGGCGTGGTCGGCAGCAGCTTCGTGGTGGTGTCGGCGATCGCGTTGCGGCTGCTGAAGACCGGCTACAAGTTGCGCCCGTGATGGCCTGACCGCGGGTCGCTGCGCCGGCCGTCTGAGATAATTCGGTCATGTCAGATCCCACCGCCGCCGACGTGCGCAGATTCATCGCTGCCGGCCTGCCTTGCGAGCACCTCGAGGTCGAAGGCGACGGCCGCCACTTTTTCGCCACCATCGTTTCGGCAGACTTCGACGGCCTGCCGAGGGTGCGCCGCCACCAAAAGGTTTATGCCGCCTTGGGCGACCGGATGCGCGAGCAGATCCACGCGCTGTCGATGAAGACCCTGACACCGGTCGAATGGGCGGCAACTGCTCCTGCAGCGCCAGGCCAGTCGCCGACCCACCCGCACCACTGACCGACCTGCGGCTGCACTGCGGGCGGTCGCCGCAGGCGCCTGCGCGAATCGCCAGACGCCGCCCGGCGCCCACCCGACGAGCGGCCTGAACCTTCAAGGCCCCTCTCATGTACAAACTCATCATCCGCGGCGGTCGCCGCCTCAATGGCACCGTGGCCATCGCCGGCGCCAAGAACGCCGCGCTGCCCGAGTTGTGCGCCGCATTGCTGGTGGACGGTGTGACCACGCTGCACAACGTGCCGCAACTGCAGGACGTGAGCACCATGCTCAAGCTGCTGCGCAACATGGG
>JBBQVF010000047.1:0-30097 GCA_038211805.1 Burkholderiales bacterium
TGGCCATCTCGCCGACGCCGGCGACCCTGGCCATCCCGCCGACGCCGGCGACCCTGGCCATCCCGCCGACGCCGGCGACCCTGGCCATCCCGCCGACGCCGGCGACCCTGGCCATCCCGCCGACGCCGGCGACCCTGGCCATCCCGCCGACGCCGGCGACCGCCGCTGATCGGCATCGGCGGCCCTAAACTCGGCGGCGCACGGCAGACTGCGCTCGCCAGCGGCCCGCTGCCGCCGGCGCCACTCGGCGGCCCGCAGCCACCACCGCCCCCATGCCCCCGATCCCCGCGCTGCCGCAAGACGCCGACGGCCTGCTCAAGCTGGCAGCGAAGTCGATGTTCGACCTCTACGCGCAAACCGTGCAGGGCATGATGGTGGTCGACCGCGAGCACCGCGTGGTCTGGATCAGCGAGGGCTACAAGCGCTTCCTGCCGGCGCTGGGCTTTGCCGGCGAGCATGAATTCGTCGGCCAGCGCATCGAATCGGTGGTGCCCAACACCTTGCTGGCGCAGGTGATCGAGACCGGCCAGCCGATCATGGTCGACCTGCTGACCAACCAGGCCGGCACCTTCCTGGTCAGCCGGGTGCCGCTGCGCGACGCCGCAGGCCGCGTCATCGGCGCGCTGGGCATGGTGCTGATGGACCACCCCGAGCGCGCCGACAGCACGATGCAGCCGCTGATGGCCAAGTTCGGCCACCTGCAGCGTGAGCTGGCCGACGCCCAGCGCCAGCTGGCCGCCGAGCAGGTGCGCAACCGGCGGCCGAAGTACACCATCGCCGCCTACATCGGCGCCAGCCCGGCGGCGCTGGAAGTCAAGCGCCAGGCCCGTCGCGTGGCCGGCACCGAATCCACCGTGCTGCTGCTGGGCGACACCGGCACCGGCAAAGAGCTGCTGGCCCATGGCATCCACGCCGCGTCGCGGCGGGCGGCGCGGCCGTTTGTCGGCGTCAACATCGCGGCGGTGCCCGACACGCTGCTCGAAGCCGAGTTCTTCGGCGTGGCACCCGGCGCCTACACCGGTGCCGACCGCAAGGGCCGGGAGGGGAAATTCAAGCTCGCGGACGGCGGCACGCTGTTCCTCGACGAGATCGGCGACATGCCGCTGGCCCTGCAGGCCAAACTGCTGCGCGTGCTGCAGGAGCAGGAGGTCGAGCCGCTGGGCAGCAACCAGGTGCTGAAGGTCGACGTGCGGGTGATCGCCGCCACCAGCCGCGATCTGGCTGCGATGGTGGCCGACGGCTCGTTCCGCGCCGACCTGTACTACCGGCTCCACGTGCTGCCGATCCGGTTGCCGGCGCTGCGCGAGCGGCTGGGCGACATCGAGGCGCTGGCCGAGGCCCTGCTCGACGACATCGCCCGCCGCAGCGGCCTGGCCGCCAAGGCCTTGTCGGCCGATGCGCTGGACCGGCTGGCCGCGCGCGACTGGCCCGGCAACATCCGCGAGCTGCGCAACGTGCTGGAGCAGTCGGCGCTGATGACCGACGACCGGGTGCTGACCGCCGCCCACCTGGATGGCGCAGCGCCGCCGGCCGCGGCCGCGGGCGCGCCCGGCGTGGCCGAGCCCGGCGGCGGCGCCCGGCTGGCAGACGTGGCGCGGCCTGGTGCGGCGGCACTGTCCTGGGTGACCGCCGCACCAATCGCCGCACCAACCGCCGCCCCGAACGCCGCCCTGACTGCCGCACCGACCGCCGCGCTGCGACCGTTGCCCGAGCAAGTGGCCGAGCTCGAGCGCCGCGCGATGGCGGCCGCGCTGCAGGCCACCCGCGGCAACCGGATGGCGGCAGCCCGCTTGTTGAAGATCTCGCGTGCCGCGTTCTACGACAAGCTGGCGCGCTACCCTGAACTGGTGGCCGGACTGTCGAAGGACTGCCCGCGGGATTGACCGAAACCGCCTGAAATACAGGCACTTCTGGCGTCCGGTCTGTCTGAATGTCGGGCAATCCGCAGGGAGTCGTTTGCCTGAATCTCAGGCGATTCATCCAAAACGGTCGTTCACAGGCGCTGGCGGCGCGATTTTCCGGGTCAAAACCGAGGGTTTGCACCCGGTTGGTGCTGGTGGGCACGCCGGTTGCAAAGAGGCTGCCGTCCCGAGCCGCCGCGTCAGGTGGCCCCGAAACCGAAGGAGACCCCATGAAGCGTCGTTTGTTCAGCACCGCGGTCAGCACGGCTGCCACCCTGGCCACCCTGGCCATCAGCGGCCTGACCGCCACCGCCGCGCAGGCGCAAGCCAAGGGCGAGGTCAAGATCGCGCTGATCTCCAGCAAGAGCGGCCCGCTGGAAGCTTTTGCCAAGCAAACGATCACCGGCTTCAACCTGGGCCTGGATTACGCCACCGGCGGCACGATGATGGTGGCCGGCAAGAAGCTGGTGGTGATCGAGAAGGACGACCAAGGCAAGCCCGACGTCGGCAAGGCGCTGCTGGCCGCCGCCTACGCCGACGACAAGGTCGACATCGCCGTGGGCCCGACCGCCTCACCGGTGGCGCTGGCCATGCTGCCGGTGGCCGAGGAGTACAAGAAGATCCTGCTCGTCGAGCCGGCAGTGGCCGATTCGATCACCGGCGACAAGTGGAACAAGTACATCTTCCGCACCGGCCGCAACAGCAGCCAGGACGCCATCGCCAACGCCGTGGCGCTGGACAAGACCGGCACCACGCTGGTGACGCTGGCCCAGGACAACGCCTTTGGCAAGGACGGCGTCAAGGCGTTCAAGGATGTGCTGAAGAAGGCCAAGCTGGCGCACGAGGAATACCTGCCTGCCGCCACCACCGACTTCACCGCTGCCGCGCAGCGCATCATCGAGAAGCTGAAGGACCAGCCGGGCCGCAAGATCGTCTGGATCATCTGGGCCGGTGGCAACCCGTTCAAGATCGCCGACCTCGACTTCAAGCGCCACAACATCGAGATCGCCACCGGCGGCAACATCCTGCCGGCGATGGCCGCTTACAAGCAGTTTCCGGGCATGGAGGGCGGCCTCTACTACTACTTCGGCATTCCGAAGAACCCGGTCAACGAGTGGCTGGTGGCCAACCATTACACCAAGTACAAGAGCCCGCCCGACTTCTTCACCGCCGGCGGCATGAGCGCGGCGATCGCGGTGGTCGAGGCCCTGAAGAAGACCGCCGGCAACACCGACACCGAGAAGCTGATCACCGCGATGGAGGGCATGAGCTTCCAGACGCCCAAGGGCCGCATGACCTTCCGCAAGGAAGATCACCAGGCGCTGCAGGACATGTACCACTTCAAGATCAAGGTCGACCCGGCGTTCGCCTGGGGCGTGCCGGAGCTGGTGCGGGAAATCAAGGCAGAAGAGATGCAGGTCCCGATCCGCAATCGGCGCTAAGGCGCCGATTGCGGTCGGGACTGCGTCCCCGTCCGTTGAGCTCCCCCTAGCCCCCTCCGCGAGGGGGCTCCAGTCAGTCTGACGAAGCGCCGGCCCTCGGGCCGGCAAAACCTCTCCCCATGCTCGAAACAAAGGGTTTGACGATCCGCTTCGGCGGCCACGTCGCTGTCGACCACGTGTCCTGCGCGTTTGCGCCGGGCACGTTGACGGCCATCGTCGGCCCCAACGGGGCGGGCAAGACGACCTATTTCAATCTGATCTCGGGCCAGTTGCCGGCCAGCGAAGGCCAAGTGCTGCTCGACGGCCAGGACATCACCACCATGCCAGCGCCGCTGCGCACGCGGCGCGGGCTGGGGCGGGCGTTTCAGCTGACCCAGTTGTTCCCCAACCTGACGGTGCGCGAGAACGTGCGGCTGGCGATCCAGGCGCGAGAAGCGGGCCGCGGCCACGGCGGCGGCTGGGGCGGCGTCGACCTGTTCCGGGTCTGGCTCGACCGCCAGACCTGGATCGACGAGGCGCAGGCCATCCTGGCCCAGGTGCGGCTGGCCAACCAGGCCGACGCCCATGCCAGCGCGCTGCCGCACGGCGACCAGCGCAAGCTGGAGGTGGCGATGCTGATCGCGCTCGACCCGAAGGTGTTCATGTTCGACGAGCCCACCGCCGGCATGAGCGTGGACGAGGTGCCGGTGATCCTGGACCTGATCCGCATGCTCAAGGCCCGGCGCGACAGCACCATCCTGCTGGTCGAGCACAAGATGGACGTGGTGCGTGAGCTGGCCGACCGCATCATCGTGCTGCACAACGGCCAGTTGGTGGCCGACGGCGAGCCGGCGGCGGTGATCGCATCCCCCGTGGTGCAGCAGGCCTATCTGGGCATGGCTGCGGAAGAGCCGGCATGAGCACGCCATTGCTGGAGTTGAGCGGTGTGCACACCCACATCGGCGCGTACCACATCCTGCACGGTGTCGACTTCGTGGTGCCCGAGGGCCAGGTGACGATGCTGCTGGGCCGCAACGGCGCCGGCAAGTCGACCACGCTGCGCACCATCATGGGCCTGTGGCCGGCCAGTGCAGGCGACCTGCGCTTCCAGGGCCGGTCGATCAAGGGCGTACCGACGCCCGACATCGCGGGCAAGGGGATCGCCTACGTGCCCGAGAGCATGGGCATCTTCACCGACCTGACGGTCAAGGACAACATGGTGCTGGCGGCCCGCCAGGCGCGCAACGCCGACGAGCTGGATGCGCAGCGGCTGCAATGGATCTTCGGCCTGTTTCCAGCGCTGCAGAAATTCTGGCTCTACCCGGCCGGCAAGCTGAGCGGCGGCCAGAAGCAGATGCTGGCGGTGGCCCGCGCGATCATCGAGCCGCGTGCGCTGATCCTGATCGACGAGCCCAGCAAGGGCCTGGCGCCGTCGATCATCAACAACCTGATCACCGCCTTCCGCGAGCTGAAAGCCCAGCAGACGACGATCCTGCTGGTGGAGCAGAACTTCATGATGGCCAAGGCGCTGGGTGACCAGGTGGCGGTGATGGACGACGGCCGAGTGGTGCACCGCGGTGCGATGGCCGAACTGGCCGGGGACCCGGCGATGCAGCAGCGGTTGCTGGGCTTGTCTCTGGGAGCCCAGCAATGACCCACCCCCGCAGCGCCTTCGGCGCTTCCCCCTCAAGGGGGCGCCGCCAGCGGCCCGGCCAAGCCGGTTCCGCGGCGGCCACTGGCTTGCATCGCCATCGGCACCTTCGTGGCGGACTGCTCGTGTCGAGGTGCCCATGAACACTGCCGCAGCCGTGCCCAAAGCTCAATTCGATTGGCGCCCGCTGGCCATGCTGGTCGGCCTGATGGGCCTGGCGCTGCCGGCCATCGGCACGCCCAGCACCTGGCTCACGCTCACCGTCGCCGGGCTGGCGATGGGGCTGATCATCTTCGTCATCGCCTCGGGGCTGACGCTGGTGTTCGGCCTGATGGACGTGCTGAACTTCGGCCACGGCGTGTTCATCGCGCTGGGCGCGTTTGTGGCCACCACCGTGATGGGCGGCATGACGGTCTGGGCCGGTGAATCGACCGCGCTGCAGCTGACCAGCGTGTTCACCGCGATGGCGGTGGCGATGGTGCTGGCCGGCGGTGTTGGCTGGGCCTTTGAGCGGGTGATCGTGCGGCCGGTCTACGGCCTGCACCTCAAGCAGATATTGATCACGATGGGCGGCATGATCGTCGGCGAGGAGATCATCAAGGTGATCTGGGGCCCGATCCAGATCCCGCTGCCGCTGCCCTCGTCGCTGACCGGTTCGTGGCAGCTCGGCGAGGCGTCGATCGAGAAGTACCGGATCCTGGCCGCCGGCATCGGCTTGCTGGTGTTCGCGGCGCTGGCCTTCACGCTCAACCGCACCAAGGTGGGCCTCTTGATCCGCGCCGGCGTGCAGGACCGCGAGATGGTCGAGAGCCTGGGCTACCGCATCCGCCGGCTGTTCGTCGGCGTGTTCGTTGCCGGCTCGGCACTGGCCGGCCTGGGCGGCGTGATGTGGGGGCTGTACCAGCAGAACGTGACGCCGCAGATCGGCGCCCAGGTCAATGTGCTGATCTTCATCGTCATCATTATCGGCGGCCTGGGGTCGACCTTGGGTTGTTTTGTCGGCGCGTTGCTGGTCGGGCTGATGGCCAACTACACCGGCTTCCTGGCGCCCAAGGTGGCGCTGTTCTCCAACATCGGGCTGATGGTGGCGATCTTGCTGTGGCGGCCGCAGGGCCTGTACCCGGTGACGAACAGGTGATGCGATGCTGAATCGACTTCTTTCGCATGACCTGCCGCGCAGCCGCTGGCTGGCGCTGGCCTTGATCGTCATCGTCGTCGGGCTGGCGATCGCGCCGTTCGCCTTCCCCGGCAGCAAGTCGCTGAGCGTGGCTGCCAAGATGCTGGTCTTCATCCTGCTGGTGGCCAGCTACGACCTGCTGCTGGGCTACACCGGCATCGTCAGCTTCGCCCACACCATGTTCTTCGGCATCGGTGCCTACGGCGTGGCGGTGGCCAGCACCCGCATGGGCGAGGGCTGGACAGCGCTGGCGGTGGGCGTGGCCGCAGCACTGGTCTTGTCGCTGGCGCTGTCGCTGGTGATCGGGCTGTTCTCGCTGCGGGTCAAGGCGATCTTCTACGCGATGATCACGCTGGCGGTGGCCTCGGCCTTCCTCACCCTGGCCTCGCAGCTGAGCGACATCACCGGCGGCGAGGACGGCCTGAGTTTCAAGAACCCGACCCTGTTCAGCCCGTCGTTCGAGCCCTTCGAGAACCCCATCCTGGGGCTGGCGGTCGACGGCAAGATCTTCACCTACTACGCGCTGTTCGCGGTCGTGCTGGGGCTGTTTCTGGTGTTGCTGCGCATCGTCAATTCACCGTTCGGCCGGGTGCTGCAGGCGATCCGCGAGAACGACTTCCGGGCCGAGGCCATCGGCTACCGCACCGTCGTCTTCCGCACCCTCAGCAACGTGTTGGCCGCGCTGTTTGCCACCATCGCCGGTGCGCTGCTGGCGCTGTGGCTGCGCTACACCGGGCCCGACACCACGCTCAGCTTCGAGATCATGCTCGACATCCTGTTGATCGTGGTCATCGGCGGCATGGGCACGATGTACGGCGCGGTGGTCGGCGCGGTGCTGTTCGTGCTGGCGCAGAACTACCTGCAAGACCTGCTGAAGCTGGGTGCTGCCGCGCTGGAAGGCGTGCCGGTGCTGTCGCAGTTTGTCTCGCCCGACCGCTGGTTGCTGTGGCTGGGCGTGCTGTTCGTGCTGTCGGTCTACCACTTTCCCAGCGGCGTGGTGGGGCGGCTGCGCGCGTTGGCGCTGTCCCGGAAGCACTGATCCTCAGGAGGAGAAACCATGACCCGATTCCGTTCGTTGACCCTGGCTCGCCGCGCGCGGCCCCTGGCACTCACGCTGGCCACTGCCGCACTGCTCGGCGGCTGCGTTTTCGACGATGGCGACGACCTCGAGGTCAGCGTCAAGCCGGCCTTCGTCGGCAGCGTCAGCCGGCTGCACTACGACGGCGCCAGCGACGACCTGCTCACCGCCGGCCTGGGCAAGAGCGGTCTGGGCAACCCGGGCCTGTCGCCCCCGGTCTCGGCTGTGCCCACCGCGGCCGAGCTGCGCCGGCTGGCCATCGTCAACAGCTACCGGGCGCTGATCGACACCACCGCGGCCGGTGGCTTCGGCGTGTTCTACGGCCCCAACGTCGACGCCGGCGGCACGGCGGGCAGTGGTGAAGGCCGGATCGCCGGCACCGAATACATCGCCTACAGCGACGACGGCTCGGGCACGCGCAACGTCACGCTGCTGGTGCAGGTGCCCGACAGCTTCAACCCGCTGCAGCCGTGCATCATCACCGCCACCAGTTCGGGTTCGCGCGGCGTCTATGGCGCGATCACCACCGGTGAATGGGGCTTGAAGCGCGGCTGCGCGGTGGCCTACACCGACAAGGGCACCGGCGGTGCGCCGCACGACCTGGCCAACGACACCGTGCCCTTGATCGACGGCACGCGCGCCGGCGCCGCCGCTGCCGGCAGCGCGGCGCAGTTCAATGCCGGCTTGAGCGCTGCCGATCTGGCCGCCTTCAATGTGGCGTCGCCCCACCGCTTTGCCTTCAAGCACGCGCACTCGGGCCGCAACCCCGAGAAGGATTGGGGCCTGTTCACGCTGCAGGCGGTCGAATTTGCCTTCTGGGCACTCAACGAGCAGTTCAGCCCGGCCTTGGCCGACGGCCAACGCCAGCGCAGCATCTCGCCGGCCAACACCCTGGTCATCGCCTCCAGCGTGTCCAACGGCGGTGGCGCGGCGCTGGCCGCTGCCGAGCAGGACACGGCCGGCCTGATCGACGGCGTGGCGGTGGCCGAGCCGGCCATCGAGATGCCCGCCGCGCCCGGCGTGCAGGTGCAGCGCGGTGGTCTGCTGGTGGCCACCAGCGCCAAGACGCTGGTCGACTTCACCAGCCTGGCCAACCTGTACCAGGCCTGCGCGTCGCAATCGGCGTCGCTGGCGGCGTCGCCTGGCAACTACGTGGTGGCGGCCTGGGCGGCCAACCGCTGCGCATCCTTGAAGGCCAAGGGCCTGCTGAGCGCGACCACGCTGGCCGCCCAGGCCGACGAGGCGCTGGAAAAACTGCGCGCCTACGGCTGGGAGGCCGAATCCGACCTGCTGCATGCCTCGCACATCGCCTTCGAGGTGGCGCCGGCGGTCACCGTCACCTTTGCCAACAGCCTGGCGCGCGCCAGCGTCAAGGACAAGCTCTGCGGCTTCAGCTTTGCCGCCACCACCCCGCAGGGCCTGCCCACCGCGCTGACCGCCGGGCTGCCGACGATGTTCGCCACCGGCAATGGCGTGCCGCCGTCGGTTGGCGTGCAGTTGATCAACGACCTGAGCCCCGGGGCGCCGCTGCGCGACCTGTTCTCGTTCTCGCCATCAACGGTGCCGCTGCCGCTGTCGCAGGATTTCAACCTCGACGGCGCGCTGTGCCTGCGCAACCTGCTGACCGGCAGCGACCCGGCGGCCCGGGCGCTGCAGGCCGGGCTGGACGAAACCCGCCGCAACGGCAAGCTGGGCGGGCGGCCGGCGATCATCGTGCACGGCCGCAACGACGCGCTGCTGCCGGTCAACCACACCTCGCGGCCCTACACCGCGCTGAGCAAGGTGGCCGACGGCGCCAGCAGCCAGCTGAGCTACATCGAAGTGACCAACGCCCAGCACTTCGACGGCTTCATCGGCCTGCCGACCATCCTGCCGGGCTACGACAGCCGCTTCGTGCCGCTGCACCTGTACCTCAACCGCGCGCTCGATGCCGTGTGGGCCAAGCTGAAGAACGGCACTGCGCTGCCGCCCAGCCAGGTGCTGCGCACCGTGCCGCGCGGTGGCGTGGCGGGCGCCGCACCGGCCTTGACGGCGGCCAACGTGCCGGCCATCGCCGCCAACCCGGCCTCTGCCGATGCCATCACGATGAGCGGCAACACGCTGCTCGTGCCTGACTGAGAGGCTGAGAGTTTTTCGATCATGCCCGCTCACCACCCCCAAATGCACCCGCTCGTCGTTGCAAATGCTCGCCATAGCGCGGGCTATGGCTGTGCTGTGCGTCTAGATCGGGCGCGTCTGGGGGCGTCGCTCGGGCACGCTCGAATTCCTCTCAACCTCTGAGCGAGCGCAACGGCACCGACAGCCCTGCGCACCGAGCCCGACGATGACCCCCACTTCCCGTTACCTGAGCTGCGCCGGCCGCGAGCTGCACTACACCGAGTGGGGCGCCCAGCATGCCGAGGTGGTGGTCGCCTGGCACGGCCTGGCCCGCACCGGGCGCGACATGGACGACATCGCCGCCCACCTGGCGCAGCGCTGGCGGGTGATCTGCCCCGACACCCTCGGCCGCGGCCTGTCGCAGTGGAGCCCGCTGCCCGACGCTGAATACCAGCTTGCCTTCTACGCCGCCCAGGCCACCGCGCTGCTCGACCAGCTGGGCATCGCCCAGTGCCGGTGGCTGGGCACGTCGATGGGCGGCGCGATCGGCCTGCATGCGGCGCACGCTGCGCTGGCCGGCCGCATCAGCCGGCTGGTGATGAACGACATCGGCCCCGAGCTGGCGGCCCCGGCCGTCGAGCGCATCCGCAGCTACGCCGGCAACCCGGCGTCGTTTGCCACCGTGGGCGAGCTGGAGCAGTACTTCCGCAGCATCTACAAGCCCTACGGCCAGTTGACCGATGCGCAGTGGCGCCGGCTCACCGAGACCAGCCTGCGCCGCCTGAGCGACGGCCGGGTGACGCCGCACTACGACCCGGCGATGGTGCGCCAGTTCAGCGCCCATCCGACCGACTACGACCAGTGGCCCGCCTGGGATGCGCTGACGATTCCGGTGCTGGTGCTGCGCGGCGCCGACAGCGACCTGCTGCTGCCCGACGTGGCCGAGGCCATGCGCAACCGCGGCCCGCGTGCGGTGGTGGTCACCATCCCCGGCTGCGGCCACGCCCCGGCGCTTAACACGGCGGCGCAGTTCGGTCTGGTCGAGCGGTTTTTCAGCGGCTGAACATGCCGCCCCCACGTCGCCACGCTCCTGCCCCCCGCGGCGCTCAGCCGCCTTGGCGCGGCCCGCTGGCTCAGCGGCGGAAGCGGCCGTCGGCGCCGATGATCGACAGGTCGGCGTAGTCCAGGCCGCTGTGGTCGGTGGCGCTGTAGCTCAGCTCCAGGCCGCCCAGGTCGTAGCGGTTCAGGCCCTCCAGCGCGCGCTGCAGGCCGCTGCGGTTCAGCTGGCCGGCGGCGGCGGCGCGGCGCAGGCCTTCGGTAAGCACCTTGGCGGCGGCAAAACCCTCCAGCAGCGCCGGCGTGATTTCAGGCGCTTTGGCGCCGCGGGCCTGCGCCAGGTCGTGCGCTTCCTTGACCATCGGCGTGCCGAACGAGCGCTCGGGCGGCAGCACCTGGCTGACGATCACGCCTTGAGCCTGTTCGCCCAGCGCCTTGACGAAGCCCGACGAGGCGTTGTTGGACAAGGTCAGCAGTTGCGCCTTCGAGCCGGCCGCGCGCAGCGCCTTCATGCCGTCGACCACCGCGGTGCCCGAGCCGATGAACAACACCGCCTGGGCGTCGGCCGCCACGATGCGCGGCACGATCTTCGAGAAATCGGGCTTGGCGCGGTCGTAGGGGTCGTGCACCACCGGATTGGCGCCGGCGCCGAAACCGCGCAGCGCGCCCACCGCGGCGTCGTCACCGAAGCTGTCGGCCACCTGCACGATGGCGATGCGCTCGACGCCGATCTGCACCAGGTGCCTGACCGCCCGTTCGGCCTCGCGCTGGTAGGTGGCGCGGACGTTGAACAACCAGGGGTGCACCGGCTGGTGCAGCGCCATGGCGCCGGTGCTGGGCCCTACCAACGGCACCTTGGCAGCGCTCAACAGCGGCAGGATGGCCTGGTTGTGCGGCGTGCCGCGGGTCAGGAACAGGGCGATCACACCCTGGTCGATCAGCGTTCGGGCGTTCTCGACCGACAGTTTGGGGTCGAACTGGTCGTCCAGCGAGACCAGCTCCAGCTTCTGCCCGCCGATGCCGCCGCGCGCGTTGACGGCGTCGAAGTACAGCTGGGCGCCGTCGGTGGCCTCTTTGACCGATGCCGCCACCGCGCCGGTCAGCCCGGAGGTCTGGCCGATGCGGATCTGCGTCTGCGTCTGGGTCTGGGTCTGGGCCTGGGCCAGGCCGCCGATGCCTAGCAGGGTGAACAGGCCGGTCAGCAAGAGGCGGCGTGACAGCATGGAACGGTCCTCGATCGGGGCGTCGGGGTCGCTATTGTGGCCAGTTATCAGCCGCCTGCCGGCGCCGCAGGCGTGACCAAAGGTGCCGCCGGGGGTAGTACCCGAGCGTTGTTTGGGATTGCGGCGGCCGCTGCGCCACGCCAGCATGTCAGCATGGGGAATTGAGCGACCGATGCGGGCATCACCGCGAAGCGCCTTCCGGGAGGTCCGATGCATCGTTTTGAATCTTTCCCGCGGCGGCGGCACCAGGCCTTGCCGCTGCGCCGGCGGCCGGGCTTGTCGCTGCGCTGGGGCTGGCTGGCGCTGGCCGCGGCGAGCCTGGGCACGCCGTCGCAGGCCCAGCTGAACCCCACTGCGGCGCCCGCCGGGGTGGCCGCCGTCGCACCAGCCGCCGAAGCCACCGTGTCCGTGACGGCCTTCGCCGTGCAGGGCAACACCCTGCTCGACCCGGCGGTGCTGCAGGCCCTGCTGCAGCCCTGGCGGGGCCCGCGCACGCTGGCAGAGCTGGGCCAGGCCGCGCAGGCGGTGCAGGCCCAGTACAGCCGGGCTGGCTATGGCGCGGTGGTGGCCTACCTGCCGCCGCAGCCGGTGGCCGACGGCACGGTGACCATCGCCGTGCTCGAAGGCCGGCTGTCGCGGGTCAGCGTGCAGGGCCAGCAGCGGTTGTCGGCCGAGCGGGTGCGCGCGGCATTGCCCACGCTGGTCGAAGGCCGCACGCCGCAGGTGCGGCGCATCGACGCCGAACTGCAGCTCGCCAACGAGAACCCCGGCCGCACCTTCGGCGTGCTGCTGGGCCCCGGCGCCGCGCCCGGCGAGGTCGAGGCCACCGTCAAGGTCGCCGAGACCGCGGTGCAGCGCTTCACCGGCGCGCTCGACAACTCGGGCAACGAGGCCACCGGCCGCTACCGGCTGAGCCTGGGCTGGCTGCATGCCGACCTCAGCGGCCGCGACGACGTGCTCAACGCGCAACTGCAGCTCTCGCCCACCGAATTGAAGGCGGTGCAGGTGCTCAGCCTGGGCTATCGGCTGCCTCTGGTGCACCAGCTGGCCGCGCTCGATCTGTTCGCGGCCTATTCCGATGTCGACGCCGGCATCCAGCCCTCGGCCGCCGGCGACCTGCGCTTTGCCGGCCAGGGCCGCATCCTGGGTGCCCGGTACACCGCCTACCTGCCGCGCTGGGGCGAGGTCGACCAGCGCCTGGCGGTGGGGCTGGAGTCGCGCCTCTACCTCAACACCTGCAGCGTCGCCGGCCTGCCCGACGGCGCCTGCGGGCCTTCGGGCCACAGCGTGGGGGTGCAGCCTCTGGCGGTCGAGTACACCGCCCAGGCGGGCGGCGCGCTGCCGGCGTCGCTGCAGCTGGGCCTGACCCACAACCTGGCGCTGGGCGGTCACTACGGATCGGCGGCCGATTTCGAGGCGGTGCGGCCCGGCGCCAGCCGCCACTACACCGCCCTGCGTGCCAGCGCCCAGGTCGGCATGGCGCTGGCCGACGACTGGTCGCTGGGCGGCCGCCTGTCGCTGCAGCACACCCGCGACCGGCTGGTGCCGGGTGAGCAGTTCGGCCTGGGCGGTGCCTTGTCGGTGCGCGGTTATGCCGACCGCGAGCTGTCGGGCGACAGCGGGGTCGCGCTGGCCGTCGAGCTCAACACGCCGCGGCTGGCGGCCGACAGCACCGGCGCGGCCGACCTGCGGCTGCTGGCCTTTGTCGATGGCGGCCAGCTGCAGAACCAGGGCGACCTGGCCTGCCGCGCCGGCCAGACCCGCTGCACCCTGACGTCGCTGGGGCTGGGTGCCCGGCTGGGCTGGCGCACGGTGCAGGCTCGGCTGTTCGTGGCCCAGGCCCGCCAGGACGGCGCCGGCACCCGCGTCGGCGACTGGCGCAGCCACCTGATCGCGAATGTCAATTTCTGAGGTGGCTGGCCCGGTTTGCCGGGCTGCCTGCTCGATTGGAGTCAAGACCATGAAATCCCGCCTGCACCGCCCACACCGCCCACACCGCCCACACCGCCTGCACCGCCAACACCACCTCAGCCCGCCGGCCCCGGCCACTGCGCCGGGCCACCGCCGGCCCGGCCTGTTGCGCCCGCTGGCGCTGGCCGCCGCCTGCCTGTTCGCGGCCCCGCCCGGCCACGGCGCCGGCCCGGCGCTGCCCAGCGGGCTGCAGGTGGTGCAGGGCCAGGCCACGCTGGCCACTGCCGGCAACCGGCTGACGGTCAGCAACTCGGCCAACGCGGTGCTGAACTGGCAGCAGTTCTCCATCGGCGCCGGCAACGCGGTGCACTTCGCCCAGCCCGCGGCCGCCAGCAAGGTGCTCAACCGGGTGGTCGGCAACGACCCGTCGGCCATCCTGGGCCGCCTGTCGAGCAATGGCCAGGTCTGGTTGCTGAACCCGAACGGCGTGCTGTTCGGCGCCGGCGCGCGGGTCGACGTGGCAGGGCTGGTGGCCTCCACTTTGCAGATCGGCGATGCCGACTGGGCAGCCGGCCGCTTGAATCTGGCGGGCAGCGCGGCCGGCGCGTTCGGGGCTTCGGGCGCTTCGGGCGCCTCCGGGGCCTCCGGTGCCTTTGGCGGCGCCCCCGCCGTGGTCAACCAGGGCGAGCTGCGCACCGTCAACGGCGGCCGGGTGCTGTTGATCGGCAGCGGCAGCGTGCGCAACGAAGGCCTGATCGACGCACCCGACGGCCAGGTGCTGCTGGCCGCCGGTCGCAGCGTCGAATTGGTCGATTCGGGCCTGCCCAACCTGTCGGTCAGGGTGACGGCCCCTCAAGGCGAAGCGGTGAACCTGGGCACGGTGCTGGCCGGAAGCGGGCGCATCGACCTGCAGGCCGCGCTGGTCAACCAGCAGGGCATCCTGCGGGCCGACCACCTGGCCAGCGATCGGGGCGCCGCCGCGGGCCGCGGCGGCGCGGTGCTGTTGACGGCCAGCAGCGGCGTCGACCTCGGCGCGGCCAGCCAGACCAGCGCCAGTGGCGCGGCCGGTGGCCAGGTGGTGGTCGACGGTGGCAGCGGCGCCACGCTGGTGGCCGGCCGTGTGGCGGCCACCGGCAGCCAGTCCGCCGGTGGCGGCATCACGCTGCTGGGCCGGCAGGTGGGCCTGCTCGACGGTGCGGTGGTCGATGCCTCGGGCGCGGCCGGCGGTGGTGCGGTGCGGGTGGGCGGTGGCCGGCAGGGGCTGGAGCCGGCCTACCGCCACGCCGAGGCGGTGTACATGGCACCCGGGGCGAGCATCGCCGCCGATGCCACGGCCCGCGGCGAAGGCGGCCTGGTGGTGCTGTGGAGCGACCAGGCCACCCGCGCCTACGGCAGCTTGAGCGCCCGCGGCGGCCCGCTGGGCGGCAACGGCGGCTTCATCGAGACCTCGGGCCATTGGCTCGACGCCCGGCCGCGCTCGGTCAGCACCGCGGCACCGGCCGGGCGCGCCGGTGACTGGCTGCTCGACCCCGGCGACCTGCTGATCTCCGACAGCGGCAGCGATGGCTTCATCATCGACACCGGCAGCCCCGGCAACCCCAACTTCACCACCGACGTGGTCAGCGGCTCGGCGTTCCTCAGCACGGCCACGCTGGAGGCGGCCTTGACCGCCAACAACAACGTCACCGTCACCACCGGGGGCGGCGGCTTCGGCCAGGGCGACATCCTGCTGTCGGAGGCCACGATCCGGCCCACGCCGACCGCCCCGGTCAGCCTCACCTTGCAGGCCATCCGAAACATCCGAGTCGTCTTCGCCGACATCAGCAGCCTGGGCCAGCCGCTGACCGTCAACCTGCTGGCGGGCTACCTGGGCGGCACGGTGGGCACCGGCGGCACCTCGCTGGGCGGCGCGATCCAGCTCGACCGGCTGAACGTCGACACCCGCGGCGGCAACCTCGGCATCGGCGGCAACAGCATCGCCTGCGGCAGCGCCTGCGACGCGGCGACGGCGCCCAGGGGCGCGGTGGCAGCGTCGGCGACGTCGTTGTTGCACGGCATCGAGGTCACCGACTCGCAGCTGAACGCCGGCGCCGGCAGCGTCACGATGGCCGGCCACAGCCTGGTCAGTTTCGCCAGGACCTACGGCGTGGTGCTGCGCGGCGGCACGGTCAACGGCCGGGTCATCGACATCACCGGCTCGGTGCGTTCCGATGGCAATTTTTTACGCATCGGCGTGGTGGTGGTGGATGGCAGCAACTTCGCCACCAACCGGCGGGCCCGCCTGATCGCCACCGAGCGGCTGGCCCTCAACGGCTCGGCCACCTCGACCAACTTCCACGTCTTCCCGTCGCGGCCGGTGGGTGTCGAGGTGGCCGGTGATTCGCTGCTGCAGGCCGGCTTGCTCGGTGGCTCGCCCACCGCGCAGCTGACGATCCAGGGCAGCGTGCAGGACGAGGAGCCACCGTCGCCGGGCTCGCTGCGCTACGCCGTCGGGCTGTACGGCGGCGCCCGATTGGTGGCGCTGGGCGGGGCCGCGGTCGACATCGCCAGCGTCGATCGGTCGAGCAGCGCCGCCATCGGCGGCGGTGTATACGGGCTGGAGTTCGCGGGCAGCGCCACCGCGCTGATCGACGCCTCGCAGGCCAGCCGGCTGACGCTGCGGTCGACCGACGCCCGGATTTCGTTGTCCGGCGCGCTGCGCGCCCCCGACGGCGGCACCTTGGCGCTGCTGGCCGGCGGCGTGCTCGACATCCCGGCCGCCACCATCAGCGGCAACCCCAGCCAGGTGACGCTGAGCGGCAGCGCGGTGAACATCGGTGCGCTCGGCGGCGCGTCGCAACTGAGCTTCGGCGCCGCCACGGCGGTGTCGGTCCGCGCCGCCAGCCTGGTGCTGGGTGGCCCGGTCGGCACCGACCCCAACCCGCCGCAGGCGATGCTGTCCGCGGGCGGCGCCATCACCGTCAACGCCGACGCGGTGCGCCTGGGACAGTCGGGCCGGCTCAGCTCTGCCGCCGTGGGCGATGCCATCACGCTGCGGGGTGATTCGGCGGCGCCCAACATCGGCAGCTTCATGCACGACGAGCCCAACACGGCCGCGATCACCGCGCCCAACGGCCGCTGGCTGCTCTACCTGCAGGACAGCGGCCCCGGTCCGCAGGTGTTCCAGCCCGGTGGCTTGCGGGCCGATTTCCGCCAGTACGCGGCGGGCGGGCCCAACGTGGTGCCGGCGCAGGCCGGCGGCAACGGCATCCTGTTGTCCAGCCAACCGCTGCTGTCGCTGTCGGCCGACTTCCCCGTGACACGGGTCTACGACGGCACCACGGCACTCGATCTGGACGCATTCTTCGCCGTCGTCACCGGGCTGAAGAGCGATGAACAGTTTGTCGGGGCGCTGGGCTTCGCCGACAAGCATGTCGGCGACGCCAAGCCGCTGCAGTTGGTGCCTGACTCGGACGGGTTGACGGTGGTCACGACCGGCGGCTTGTCGGTCTACGGTCATGGGCTCGATCCGGCCACGATGGTGGGCGCCATCACCCGGCGCCCACTCAGCCTGGCCAGCGTGACGGTGGCCAACAAGGACTACGACGGCAGCACCGCCGCCACCGTCACCCGCTGGTCGCTGTCGAACGTGGTCACCGGTGATGACGTGCGGGTGGTGTTTGGCACGGCCGCCTTCGACACGGTGGGCGTCGGTGCGGCCAAGCCGGTGCTGGCCACCGCGATCACCCTGGGCAGCACCGGCGAGGATGCGGGCAACTACAGCTGGTCATCGGCATCGCAGACAGGCAGTGCGGCGATCACGCCCGCGCCGCTGCTGTACCTGGCCGACCTGGCCAGTGCAGTCAGTGGCCTGCCGTTGCCGGCCTTGGCAGGCACGGTGACCGGCTTCGTCAACGGCGAATCACGGCTCGGCGCCACCACTGGCAACCTGGCCTTCACCACCGCCGCCACCGCCGCCTCGCCACCCGGGCGCTATGCCATCGCCGGCAGCGGCCTGACCGCGGCGAACTACAACTTCGCGCAGGCGGCCGCCAATGCCACCGCGCTGGCGCTGACACCGCCTGAGCCGGGCGGGCTGCCGGTGGACCCGCCGACCAATCCGCAGGCCAATCCGCCTGTCAACCCGTATGTGACCCAGACGGCCGTCACCCGGGTGCTGCCGCCGGCCGAGCCCACCAGCCCGGGCAGCGGCCGTGCGCTCGACGCGGTGCAGGTGGTGCGGCCGGGCGGCGGCGGCGCCACCGCGTTTGCCAGCCTCGACCTCGCCAGCATGAGCCCGGCGGCCGTGGCCGGCGTGCTGGCGGCGCGCGACGAGTACAAGAAGGCCACCTTTCAGCAAGCCCTGGCGCAACTGGAACTGGACCCGACCCAGGCCGACGCGCCCGGCTGCGCCAACGCGCAGCAGGCCGCCACCGGCCAGTGTTTGATCAGCGCGCCGCTGGCGGGGGCGCAGGGCTTGTCCAATGCCCAGGTCGATGATCGCAGCACTGCCACCGGGCGCCCTGCGGCAGCGCCAGCACCGCCACCGGCACCGGCGCCTGCGGCAGCTGGCGCCGGTGGGCCGCCATCGCCCGCATCCGCTGTCGCAGCCGCTGCCGCCGCCGCCGCGGCCCGGCCGGCGCTGGCGGCCTTGCCACCGCGGCCGCCGCAGCCGGTGGTCGACCTGCCGGCCCGGCGCGGCGTCAAGGCGGCCGCGCTGCCGCAGATCCAGCGCAAGATCGCGCTGCTGATCGGCATCGACCAGTACAACGACCCCCGCATTCCGCGCCTGGCCAATGCCGCCAACGACGCGCGGGCGGTGGCCGCGTCGCTCGAAACCCAGCTGGGTTATGAAACCGTGGTGCTGGAGAACGCCAACCGCAGCGGCATCTTCCGCGCGCTCAACCAGCTGGTGGCGCAGGTCGGGCCGGCCGATTCGGTAGTGGTCTATTACGCCGGCCACGGCGAGCGGGCTGAAAAATCCGGCCTGGGTTACTGGCAGCCGGCGGATGCCGACGCCAGCCGGGCCGACACCTGGATCTCGAACGCCGACATCGACCGCGTGCTGCGGCAGCTGCCGGCGTCGCAGGTGGCGCTGATCTCCGACAGCTGCTACTCGGGCAGCCTGGTGACCGGCGAGCGCATCCGCGGCGCCACCGCGCCGCAGGACCCGGCCGCCCTGCTGGGCCGCCGCGCCGCGGTGGTGATGACCTCGGGCGGCAACGAGCCGGTGTTCGACACGGGCAAGAACGGCCACTCGCCCTTCGCCTGGAGCCTGATGCAGTCGCTGCAGCAGGTGTCGACCTGGAAGGCCGGCAGCAGCCTGTTCGAGCAGGTGCGTTTCGCGGTGGCGCGCCAGTTGCCGCAGCGCCCGCAGTACGCGGCAGCGCCGAACGCCGGCCACCAGAGCGGTGCCGATTTCCTGTTCGAGCAGCGACAACTGGAGGGCGTGGTGAAATAAGGTCCATGGGGTGAAGGCCGCCGCCCGTGGCCACCCTTGCCAGCGCCGTCCTCCTGGCGCCGATCTGATGGAGTTCGCGATGAAGCGTTTGCTGCCGTACCGTCCGCGCCTGGCGGCCGTTGGGTCGGCCAGCCTGCTGGCTGCCCTGCTGGTCGCCGGGGTGGCCGGCCCTGCCCAGGCGCTGGCCCAGGCCGGCGCGCCGGTGCTGTCGAACGCGCAAGTCACTGAAGACGCGCTGGTCGATGCCCTGGCCATCGAGCCGGCCTATGCCGACGAGGCCGCCAGCGGTGTCACCCGCGGCTTCCGGCCGGCGGTGCGGCCGGGCACGGCATCGGCCAGGCTGGCCACGGCGCCGGCCAAACCGGCGGCGCCGGGCAAGGCCAACCTGCTGATCACCTTTCCCACCGGCTCGGCCGAGCTGACGCCTGACACCATCCGGGTGCTGCAGACCCTGGGCAAGGCGCTGCAGAGCGACAAGCTGGCCGGCTTCGCCTTCCGCATCGAAGGCCATGCCGACCCGCGTGGCACGGCCGAGTCGAACATCAAGTTGTCCGAGGAGCGCGCCCAGGCGGTGGCGGCCTACCTCAGCAACACGCTGGGCGTGCTGGCCGACCGGCTGCAGCCGGTGGGCAAAGGGTCAAGCGAACCGCTGAACCCGCAGCAGCCCGACGCGCCTGAAAATCGTCGGGTGACCATCGTCACCACGCAGTAACCAGCACGCCGTAGCCCAGCGCTGCCGCCGCCCGGCCCCGGATGACGCCGGGCTGAGCCGGGATGCCCCAGCGCCGCCCGGCCACCCCGCCGATCCCTAGAATGTCGGGCCTTCTCTCCTGGAGCCCGCTCTATGAACGGTCCTGTCGACTTGCCCGCCGACGCGCTGCGTCCTATCGAAGCGGGTGAACCGTCGGACGTCGAAGCCGGACTGTCTGCGGGGCCTGCCACCGGCCTGATCCGCATCCGCGGCGCCCGCCAGCACAACCTGAAGAACCTCGACCTCGACATCCGCACCGGCGAGATGACGGTGGTCACCGGGCCCAGCGGCTCGGGCAAATCCAGCCTGGTGTTCGACACGCTGTACGCCGAGGGCCAGCGGCGCTATGTCGAGACCTTCAGCGCCTACGCCCGGCAGTTTCTCGACCGCATGGACCGCCCGGCAGTCGACCGGGTCGACGGCGTGCCGCCGGCCATCGCCATCGACCAGACCAACCCGGTGCGCACCAGCCGCAGCACGGTCGGCACGATGACCGAGCTGAACGACCACCTGAAGCTGCTGTTCGCCCGCGCGGCGCAACTGTTCGACAAGCAGACCGCGCAGCCGGTGCGGCACGACACGCCGGAAACCATCCACGCCGATCTGCTGCAACGGGCCGCCGCAGCCGGCGACCCGCGGCTGGTCATCACCTTCCCGGTCGAACTGCCGGCCACGGTGACGCCGGCCGAGGTCGAGCAGTGGCTGTCGGCCAGCGGCTTCACGCGGGTGCAGGCCGAGCGCATCGTCAACGAGCGCAAAGTGCTCGATGTCGTGGCCGACCGGCTGCGCATCGCCGGTGCCGACAAGGTGCGCGTCGTCGAAGCGATCGAGCTGAGCCTCAAGCGCGGCAGCGGCCGGGTCAACGTCTACGCATTGAAAGAGGAAGGCGAGCCCGACCTGTGGCGCTATTCCACCGGCCTGCACTGCCCCGACAGCGACCTGCGCTATGCCGACCCGCAGCCGGCGCTGTTCAGCTTCAACTCGGCTTTCGGTGCCTGCGAGACCTGCCGCGGCTTCGGCCGGGTGATCGGCGTCGACATGGGGCTGGTGATCCCCGATCCGCGCAAGACGCTGCGCAACGGCGCCATCAAGACCATTCAGACGCCGGCCTGGCAGGATTGCCAGGCCGACCTGCTGAAGTACGCCGGCGAGGCCGGCATCCCGCGCGACACCGCCTGGAGTCAGTTGTCGCCAGCCCAGCACCGCTGGGTGATCGACGGCAACCCGGAGTGGGCCGGCAACTGGAACAAGCAGTGGTATGGCGTGCGACGCTTTTTCGGCTACCTGGAGAGCAAGTCGTACAAGATGCACATCCGCGTGCTGTTGTCGAAGTACCGCAGCTACACGCCCTGCGGCGATTGCGGCGGCGCGCGGCTGAAGACCGAGGCGCTTCTATGGCGCCTCGGCAGCCACGCCGATGCCGACGCCGGCTTGCCGGCGGCCAAGCGCTTCCTGCCGCGCGGCACGGCCTGGTCGCGTGATCAGCTGGAAGCGCTGCCCGGCCTGAGCCTGCACGACCTGATGCTGATGCCGATCGACCGGCTGCGGCGATTCTTCGATGGCGATCATGGCACCCAAGACCCCCAAGACCCCCAAGACCCCGCCGGTGTCGCCCCCCCAGGGGGGAGCAGGCCGCTTGGGGCGGCCCTGCGCGGCCTGGAGCTGCCCAGCACGATGCTCGACGAAGCGCTGAAGCTGCTGCTCGGCGAGATGCGCACCCGCCTGCGCTATCTGTGCGATGTCGGCCTGGGCTACCTCACGCTCGACCGCCAGAGCCGCACGCTGAGCGGCGGCGAGGTGCAGCGCATCAACCTGACCACCGCGCTGGGCACCAGCCTGGTCAACACCTTGTTCGTGCTGGACGAGCCCAGCATCGGCCTGCACCCGCGCGACATGAACCGCATCGTCGAGGCCATGCACCGGCTGCGCGATGCCGGCAACACGCTGGTGGTGGTCGAGCATGACCCGGCGGTGATGCTGGCCGCCGATAGGCTGATCGACATGGGCCCCGGCCCGGGCGAACGCGGCGGCCAGATCGTTTTCGACGGCCCGCCCGACGCGGCGCGCAACGCCGACACCCTCACCGGCGCCTACCTGGGCGCGCGCAAGCATGTCGGCATCGGTATCCGCCGCTTCGTCAACGAGGCCACGCCCAAGCTCATCCTGCAGGGTGCGCGCGAGCACAACCTGAAGAACCTGGAAGTGGTGTTTCCGCTGCAGCGGCTCACCGTGGTGACCGGCGTCAGCGGCTCGGGCAAGAGCACGTTGATCCAGGACGTGCTGGTGCCGGCGCTGCTGCGCCACTTCGGCAAGCCCACCGAAGGCGCCGGCGCGCACGATGCGCTGCTCGGCATGGACTGGCTCAGCGAAGTGGTGTTCGTCGACCAAAGCCCGATCGGCAAGACCGCGCGCAGCAACCCGGCCAGCTACGTCGGCGCGTTCGACGAGATCCGCAAGCTGTTCACCTTTGCGCCGCTGGCGATCGAGCGGCACTACACCGCCGGCCAGTTCAGCTTCAACGCCGGTGACGGGCGCTGCCCGACCTGCGGCGGCTCGGGCTTCGAGCATGTCGAGATGCAGTTCCTCAGCGACGTCTACCTGCGCTGCCCCGATTGCGACGGCAAGCGCTTTCGCGCCGAGCTGCTGGAAGTCAAGCTGATCCGCGGCCCGTATCAAATGAGCGTGGCCGACGTGTTGGAGCTGACCGTTGCCGAGGCGATGATCGTGTTCTCGGGCGACACCGCGGTCACTGCCCGGCTGCAGCCCATCGTCGACGTGGGGCTGGACTACGTGCGGCTGGGCCAGCCGGTGCCCACGTTGTCGGGTGGCGAGGCCCAGCGCCTGAAGCTGGCGGGTTTCCTGGCCGATGCCGGTTTGTCGTCGGGACACGGCCTGCGCCAGCCGGTGGCCAAGCGGGGCACGCTGTTCCTGTTCGACGAGCCGACCACCGGCCTGCACTTCGACGACATCGCCAAGCTGATGCGCAGCTTGCGCAAGCTGCTGGAAGCCGGCCACTCGCTGATCGTCATCGAGCACAACCTCGACGTCATCCGCAGCGCCGACTGGATCATCGACTTGGGCCCCGAGGGCGGCGACGCCGGCGGCGAACTGGTCTGCAGCGGCACGCCCGAGGACGTGAAGGCGCATGGCACGTCGCACACCGGCAAGGCGCTGCGCGACTACGACAAGTCCCTGGGCGTCAGCATGACGGCGGAAGAGGGCGTGCCGCTGCAACTGATCGCCAAGGCCCGGCGCGATGCCGCGCGGCTGGCGGCCGGCAACGACATCCGCATCGTCAACGCCCGCGAGCACAACCTGAAGAGCCTGAACGTCGACATCCCGCGCGGCCGGTTCACCGTGGTCACCGGCGTGTCGGGTTCGGGCAAGAGCACGCTGGCCTTCGACATCCTGTTCAACGAAGGCCAGCGGCGTTATCTGGAAAGCCTCAACGCCTATGCGCGCAGCATCGTGCAGCCGGCGGGGCGGCCCGAGGTGGATGCGGTCTATGGCATCCCGCCCACGGTGGCGATCGAGCAGCGCCTGAGCCGCGGCGGGCGCAAGAGCACGGTGGCCACCACCACCGAGGTCTGGCATTTCCTGCGCCTGCTGTGGGTCAAGCTGGGCACCCAGCGCTGCGTGAAAGACGGCGCCGAGGTGCGGCCGCAGAGCGTCGAGAGCATCGCCGCACAACTGCTGCGTCCGGTGAAGGACGGTGGCCATCGCGGGCAGCACGTGGGCTTTCTGGCGCCGCTGGTAGTCAACCGCAAGGGTGTCTACACCGATCTCGCCAAGTGGGCCAAGGCGCGCGGCCACAGCCACCTGCGGGTGGACGGCGAATTCTTGAAGCTCGACCCCTGGCCGCGGCTCGACCGCTTCAAGGAACACACGCTGGAGCTGCCGGTCGGCGACCTGGTGATCAGCCCGGCGCGCGAGGCCGAACTGCGTGAGCTGCTGGCCAAGGCGCTGGATCTCGGCAAGGGCGTGCTGCACCTGCTGACGCCGCTGGACGGCCTGGCCGAGGCGATGGCTGCCGGCGGCAGCACCGCCCACATCGGCGCCCTGAAGGTGTTTTCGACCAAGCGCGCCTGCCCGCAGTGCGGCACCAGCTACCCCGAGCTGGACCCACGCATGTTCAGCTACAACAGCAAGCACGGCTGGTGCGGCACCTGCGTCGGCACCGGCCTGACGCTGACCCGCGAACAACGCAAGGCGCTGGACGATTCGGTCAAGGACGACGACAACAAGGGCCGCGAGCAAAGCTTTCCGTCCGAAGAGGCCGAAGTCGAAGGCTTGAGCGGCGAGCCTTGCCCGGAGTGCCACGGCACCCGGCTCAACGCCATCTCGCGCAACATCACTTTCGATGCCCACACCATCACCGCGGTGGCGCAATGGGCGGTGGGCGATGCGCGCGCCTGGGCCGGTGGGCTGGCCCTCGTTGGGCGGGATGCCGCGATCGCCCGCGACGTGGTCAGCGAAATCCGCAGCCGGCTCGAATTCCTCGAAGAAGTGGGTTTGGGCTACCTGACGCTGGACCGCGCCGCGCCCACGCTGAGCGGCGGCGAGGCCCAGCGCATCCGCCTGGCCGCGCAACTGGGCAGCAATCTGCAGGGCGTGTGCTACGTGCTCGACGAGCCGACCATCGGCCTGCACCCGCGCGACAACGCGGTGCTGCTGAAGGCGCTGGCGCGGCTGAGCGAGCAGGGCAACACGCTGGTGGTGGTGGAGCACGACGAGGACACCATCCGCCGCGCCGACCACATCATCGACATCGGCCCGGGCGCGGGCAAGCGCGGCGGCACGCTGGTCGCGCAGGGCGTGGCGGCCGATCTGGCGGCCAACCCCGATTCGATCACCGGCCGCTTCCTGGCCCATCCGCTGAAGCACCCGCTGGCGCCGCGCCGCACCGTCAACCGCGCCACCTTCCACCTCGGGCTGACCGGTGCCCACCTGCACAACCTGCGCAATGTCGACATCGCCGTGCCACTGCAGCGCCTGGTGGCGGTAACGGGCGTGTCGGGCTCGGGCAAAAGCACGCTGGCGCGCGACGTGCTGTTGGCCAATGTGCACGCCATCGTGGCCACCAAGGTCAGCAAGGCCGGGCGCGACGCGCTGGCCGCGGGCCAATTACCGCCGCTGGTGGGCTGCGCCGGCATCAGCGGCTTCGAGCCGATCGACCGCGTGCTGGAAGTCGACCAGACCCCGATCGGCAAGACCCCGCGCAGCTGCCCGGCCACCTACATCGGCTTCTGGGACCAGATCCGCAAGCTGTTCACCGAGACGCTGGAAGCCAAGGCGCGCGGTTACGCCGCGGCACGCTTCAGTTTCAACACCGGCGACGGTCGCTGCCCGGGCTGCGAGGGCCAGGGCATGCGCACGATCGAGATGAGCTTTTTGCCCGACGTGAAGGTGCCCTGTGATCTGTGCCACGGCCAGCGCTTCAACCCCGAGACGCTGGCGGTCAGCTGGCGGGGCAAGAGCATCGGCGACGTGCTGCGCATGGAGGTCGACGAGGCGGTCGACTTCTTTGCCGCTATGCCCAACATCGCCCACCCGCTGCAGTTGCTGAAGGACGTCGGCCTGGGTTACCTGACGCTGGGCCAGCCCTCACCCACGCTGAGCGGTGGCGAGGCCCAGCGCATCAAGCTGGTGACCGAGCTGAGCAAGGTGCGCGACGACGTGACCCGGCGCGGCCAGAAACCACCGCACACGCTGTACGTGCTGGACGAGCCCACCGTGGGCCTGCACATGGCCGACGTCGAGCGCTTGATCAAGGTCTTGCACCGCTTGGTGGCCGGCGGCCACAGCGTGGTGGTGATCGAGCACGACCTCGACGTGATCGCTGAAGCCGACTGGGTGATCGACCTGGGGCCCGAGGGCGGCACCGCCGGTGGCAGCGTGGTGTGCGCCGGCCCGCCCGAACTGCTGGTGGCGAGGGCCACGCACACCGGCGTGGCGCTCAGACCGGTGCTGGCGCGGGCCTGACGGCGCCGCTCCCACCGCGTCAATCCACGCTGAACTGCCGCCAGTTCTTGCCCTTGTACTGTGCGTAATACGCCTTGATCTGCACCATGTCGGCGTCGATATCGCCGGTGGGCGTGAACACCGGCCCCAGACCGCTGAGCTTGCGCGGATAGTCCATGTAGGCCATCACGATGGGCACGCCGGCTTCGTGGGCGATCCAATAGAAGCCGGTCTTCCATTGCCGGGTCTTGCTGCGTGTGCCCTCGGGTGGCACCACCAGGCACAGCGGGCCGTCGGCCTCGCGGATGGCGCGGGCCGAGGCCGCCACCAGGTTGGTCGATTGCAATCGGTCGACCGCGATGCCGCCCAGCCAGCGCATCACCGGCCCGAACGGGCCGCGAAAGAGCTGCGCCTTGCCCATCCAGTAGATGTTGATGCGCAGCGAAAAGGCCACCATCAGCGTGTAGGGCAGGTCCCAGTTGCTGGTATGCGGCGCGGCGATCAGCACGCATTTGGGTTGATCGGCGGGCAACTGGCCCGCCAGCGTCCAGCCGGTGAGGCGCAGGAAGCCCAGCGACAAGGCGCGCAATACGGTGTTGACACCGGGTGTGGTGAAGATGGTGCGGTGCATGGGGCGGGCGCGTTGCGGTGAACAGCCACCTGCGCCTCGGGATTGTGCTGTAGCGGTGCTGCCGGTTCATCGCCGGGTGGCCGGCCCGCCCCGGGTGGCGGTGGCGGGCAAGGTCTGCCGCGGCGGCTACATCAGCACGGCGGGCGCGGCCAGGTGCAACGCGTCGCCGGCCACGGCCGGCCAGTCGCCGTCGTTCGAAGGCAGATCGGGCTGGTGCAGGCCCATCAGTTCGAGCGCGCGCCGCTGCATCAACACCGCGTCGTCGTGGTCGCCGCAGCGGTCGAGCACGTCGCTGGCGCGCAGCAGCAATTTCACTTCCCAATGCGGGTCGGTGACCTGGCCGGCGAGCCGGGCGGCCTCGAAGGCGTGGTCGCGGGCGCGTTCGCGGGCGCGCCGGCCTTCATGGCCGCATTCGCCGCGCAGCCGGGCCAGGTCGGCGGCGTTGGTGGCCACTTCGGCCAGGGCGCATTGCAGGTCGGCCTGCAGGTCGGGGCCGCCCATCGAGCCTGCCCAGCGCAGCGCCTGGGCCAGGTAGCTCTCGGCCGGTGAACAGGCATGCAGGCCGGCCAGGGCGCGGGCGGCCTCGGTCAGCGCATGGCACATGGCGGCCGGCCTGCCGGGGTCGTCGCGGGCTTCGGCCTCGCTCAGTTGCCGCATGGCCAGCAGGAGGGCGTCGCGGGCCGGCCCGTCGGCCAGCGCGGCGCCATCGGCCTGCAGGCCTTCGGCACGGGGGCCAGGGGTGTCGGCGGGGGCAATCGCGGGCATGGTGCGTTCCTGGTGTGCCGGGTGAGCGGTCGCCCGGCCTGTAGAAGCTGATGCTAGGCGTGCCACCCGCCTTTCAGACCCCCGAGCCACGGGGTGGGCGGATGCCGGCCCCCGCAGGCATGGGGTGCCACCACATGGGGTCGTGACGCCGGTCACGCCGGCCCGGGATCCCGCCAACCCGACGCCGTGGTGGCCGATCCACAAACCGGCGGGCTCGCGTTTACTGCAATGTCGTCATCGGGCGAAATCAGGCAGCATCCGCCCTTGTTGCGGTGCAGCACGCTCGTCGCATCGCCCTCTCAACATTTGATCCCCGGAGATTCCCCATGTCCCTGCTGCCCACCTTCGTGCGCCGCCCCTCGGCGCTGGCTGTCGCGGCTTGTGCGGCTGGCCTGTGCGCCCCGGCCGCCGCCCAGACCGTGCTGACAATGTCGTCGTGGGTGCCACCGGCGCACACCCTGACCACCGGCCAGATCGAATGGTGCGAGATGCTGGCCGCCAAGGTGCCCGGCAAGGTCAAGTGCAACGCCCTGCCGCGCGCGGTGACGGCCGCCCCCGGCACCTTCGACGCGGTGCGCAACGGCTTGGTCGACCTCTCGTTCACGGTGCACGGCTACACGCCGGGCCGGTTCGTGATGCCGCAGATGGTCGAGTTCCCGTTCATGGGCGATTCGTCCGAAGTCACCTCGGTGGCTTTCCAGCGCATGTACGCCAAGTACCCGGCGTTTGCAGAGGAGCACAAGGGTGTCAAGGTGCTGGCGGTGTTCACCCACGGCCCGGGCATCGTGCTCAATACCAAAAAGCCGATCAGCAAGGTCGAAGACCTCGGCGGCATGAAGTTCCGTGTCGGCGGCGGCATGGTCAACGAGATCGCCAAGAGCCTGGGCATGAACGTCACGCTCAAGCCCGCGCCCGAGAGTTACGAACTGCTGTCCACCGGGGTGATGGACGGCACGCTGTTCCCGGCCGAATCGGTCGAGAGTTTCAAGATCGACAAGGTCATCAAGCACGCCACCACCTTCACCGGCGGCCTCTACAACACCAGCTTCGTCTTCATGATGAACCAGGCCAAGTACGACGCGCTGCCGGCCGACGTGAAGAAGGCGGTCGACGAGATGTCGGGTGAATTCGCCGCGCGCATGTTCGGCCGGGGCTGGGACAAGGTCGACCGCCGCGGCCTGGCCTTCATGCAGGCCGCCGGTGTGCAATTCACCAAGGCCGATGCCGCGTTCATCGCCGGCGTCAAGACCAAGACTGGCGGGCTCGAAGCCACCTGGGTCAAGGCGGCCGAGGCCAAGGGCCTGAAGGACGCCGCCAAGGTGCTGGCCGACTACCGAACCGAGATCGCCAAGCTGCAAAAGTGAGTGGTGAGGCGGGGTCCGTCCGGGCCCCGCACCGGTGATGCGTGAGGTGCGGCCACGGCCGCCCGCACGGGAGGATGCAGCTTGAAACGCGTGCTTGATTTCCTTTGCGGCCTGCTGGCCGCCTTGGCGTTGTTCGCCATCATGGCGCTCACGCTGGTCGACGTGGCGGGGCGCAAGCTGTTCAGCCACTCGGTCACCGGCTCGCTGGAAGTGACCGAGATCTTGATGGTGGTGGTGATCTTCGCCGCGCTGCCGCTGGTCTCGCTGCACGGCGAGCATGTGGTGTTCGATTCGCTCGACCACCTGATGCCGGCCTGGTTGCGCCGCGTGCAGCAGGGCCTGGTCGACCTGGCCTGTGCCGGTGCGTTGGGCGCGCTGGCTTGGTTGATGTGGGACAAGGCCAGTCAGATGGCCAGCTACGGCGACACCACCGCGCAGCTGCAACTGCCGATGGGCCCGTTCGTCGGCCTGATGGCGGTGTTGTGCGGCCTGACGGCGCTGGTGCACCTGCTGCTGTTGCTGCAGCCCACGGCACACCACCATGTCGGCGTCGACGAGGCGGCCGGGCCAGCAGGGGGCGCGGCGTGATCGAGGCACTGCTGGGTTTCGGCGCCGTGTTCGTGCTGGCGCTGCTGCGGGTGCCGCTGGCCTTCGCGATGGGTTTCGTCGGCTTCTGCGGCCTGGGGCTGATGCGGGGCTGGGGCCCCACCGCCGCCTCGGCGGCCCAGGTGGTCTACGACACCGGTTTCGCCTACACGTTGAGCGTGGTGCCGCTGTTCATCCTGATGGGCAACTTCGTCGCCCGCGCCGGGCTGGCGCACGAGCTGTTTCGCGCCGCCTACGCCTTCATCGGCCACTTTCGCGGCGGCCTGGCCCATGCCACGGTGCTGGCCTGCGCCGGTTTTGGCGCGATCTGCGGCTCGTCGATCGCCACCGCGGCCACGATGAGCAAGGTGGCCTACCCGTCGATGAAGCGGCTGGGCTATTCGGACTACCTGTCCACCGGCGTCATCGCCGCCGGCGGCACGCTGGGCATCATGATCCCGCCGTCGACCATCATGGTCATCTACGGCATCGTCACCGAGACCAACATCGGCAAGCTGTTCGCCGCGGGCATCCTGCCGGGCCTGATGTGCGCCGGGCTGATGATGGTCGGTGTGGCCTGGATCACCTGGCGCGACCCGCAGGCCGGCCCCGCCGGCGAGCGCAGCAGCTGGACTGAGCGCTGGCGTGCGCTGCGCGACATCTGGGGCGTGGTGCTGCTGGTCATCCTGGTGCTGGGCGGCATCTACGGCGGTGTGTTCACCGCCACCGAAGGTGCGGGCATCGGCGCGTCGGGTGCGTTCTTCTTCGCGCTGGCGCGCGGTGCGCTGAAGCCCAAGGTGCTGCTGCAGGTGCTGGTCGAATCGTCGCGCACCACGGCGATGCTGTTCACCATCCTGATCGCCGCGATGATGTTCTCGAACTTCATCAACTTCACCACCATGCCCAACGACCTGCGCGACTGGATCACGCACCTGGGGCTGTCGCCGGTGATGATCATCGGCGCGATGATGCTGGTCTACATCCTGCTGGGCACCATCATGGAAGAGCTGTCGATGGTGCTGCTGACCATCCCCGTGTTCTTCCCCATCGTCACCCAGCTGGGTTTCGATCCGGTGTGGTTCGGC
>JBBQVF010000048.1:0-29940 GCA_038211805.1 Burkholderiales bacterium
CGTGGCGGCCAGCGCCCACAGCGCCGCAGCCAGGCCCAGCTGCGTGATGACCAGCCAACCGCGGCGCCGGCCCAGCGCGGGCCACAGCTCGAAGCGGTCCATCAGCGGCGCCCACAGGAACTTGAAGGTGTAGGGCAGGCCGACCAGGCTGAGAAAGCCGATGGTGGCGATGTCGACACCGTCCTGGCTCAACCAGGCCTGCAGCGCCTGGCCGGTCAGCGCCAGCGGCAGGCCGCTGGCAAAACCCAGCATCGCGACCACCAGCAGGCGGTAGGCGGGCCAGCGTGACGGCAGGGACCGCGCAGGGGGGTGATCGGGCATCGCGGCATTCTAGGAAGCCGGTTGGAGGCCGCCGCCGGCCTGCCCGCCGCGCCGCATGGCCCGACGGATGCAGACAACGCCCTGAATCGCAGGCGATAATTGCAAATTTGCAAAAGACGGCCGGCCTCATCCGGCCTCGCGGAGATCCCGGACCATGGCCGAACTCGACTGGAGCGACCTGCGCTATGCGCTGGCGGTGGGCAGCACCGGCGGGCTGGCGCCAGCGGCGCGGCAACTGGGCGTGAACCACACCACCGTGCTGCGCCGGCTGGACGCGCTGGAGGCCCGGCTGGGCGCCCGGCTGTTCGAGCGCGCGCGCAGCGGCTACCAGCCCACCGAGGCCGGCGCGCTGGTGCTGGACCAGGCCCGCCGCATGGCCGACCAGGCCGAGGAGATCGAGCGCCGGGTGGCCGGCCGCGACCGCGAGCTGACCGGTCCGCTGCGCGTGACCACCGCCTTCGTGGTGATGGAGCACCTGCTGCCCGAACCGCTGGCCGACTTTGCGCGCAGCTACCCCGGCATCGAGGTCGAGGTGGTGGAAAACGCCTTCCTGGTCGACCTGAGCCGGCGCCATGCCGACGAATCCGCATCCTGGTCGCGGCGCGAGGCCGACGTGGCGTTGCGCCTGAGCCCGCAGGTGGCCGACCACCTGGTGGGCCGGCCGCTGGGCGACACCCGCTGCCGGGTCTATGCGCGACGCGGTGCGCCCGGCCTGCCGCAGACGGTGCAGCCGCTGGCCGCGCTGGTGCGCGACGCGCCCTGGGTCGCCTTCGAGCGCGACAGCCAGTCCCGCGTCTACGACCAGTGGATGCGCAAGCACCTGGCCAACGCCCAGGTGCGGCTGCGGGTCGACATCTTCAACGCGGTGGCAGCGATGCTGAACACCGGCGTGGCGGTGGGCATCCTGCCGACCTTCATGGCCAGCCGCCACCCCGACCTGGTGGCGGTGTCGGAGGTGATCCCCGAGCTGGACGTGCCGGTGTGGATGCTGACCCACCCCGACCTGCGCCAGACCGCCCGGGTGCGCGCCTTCATGCAGCACGTGGGCGACGCCGTGGCGGCCCGGCTGGCGCTGCCCACAGACTCCTGATTCAGCCTGCCGGACGGCTGGACACTCAGCGCGGCTTGCGGGCGATGATGAAGACGCGGATGTCCTTGCGCTGCGTGCCGTGCCGCTCGACCGCCTCGATCGCGAGACCGTGGCGCACCAGGCTGGCCTGCAGCTGCGCCGCATCGAACACCAGCACCGCGGGCGCCTTGCCCAGGGCGCGCATCAGCGGCACCAGCAGGCGCGGCACGACCGGATGCATCTCGCCGAGGCAGGGTGTCTTCGAGATCAGGCGGCCACCGGGCCGCAGCACCGGCACGATGGCCGCCAGCGCAGCGTCGAGATCGGACACCAGGTGCAGCACATTGAACGCCAGCACCGTGTCGTGGCAGGCACCCTCGGTGGCGGTGGCGGTGGCGGTGGCCTCGGCATCGGCCACCTCGAACCGCAAGGGCGGCAGCGGCAGCGCCGCCAGCTTCTCGCGGGCGATGGCGATCATCTCGCTCGACGCGTCGGTGGCCAGCATCTGCCGCGTGGCGCCGGCCAGCTGCAAGGCGGTGGTGCCGGTGCCGCAACCGATCTCCAGCACCGACTGGTCGGGCGACAGCAGTGCCCGCACCCGACGCAGCGTGGCCTCGTAGCCGGCCCAGTCGGTGATCGTGCCGGCAGCGTACTGGCGCGCTGTCCGGTCCCAGAAACGGATGTTCCGGATGTTCCGGGTGTCACGGGCATCGCGGGCATCGCGGGCATCGCGGCTGTCGGCGCCGGCCGCGGACTTGGCGGCCGGCCGGGCCGGCAGGGCTGGCAGGTGTGGCGCAGGGCTGGGGGTCATCGTCGTGGGCGCAGGGCGACGCAGCGCGCAGTCATCAAGTGCGCCATGCTATCCATGCACGCAACGACAGTCATCGCCAATAATCGCAGACCACTCATGCAGCAGCGTATGGATCAACCCGACTGGAACCAGCTGAAGGCCTTTCTGGAGACGGCCGAGACCGGCTCGCTGTCGGCCGCTGCGCGCAAGCTGGGCCTGACCCAGCCCACCCTGAGCCGGCAGGTGGCGGCCGTCGAGAAGCAGCTCGGCGTGACGCTGTTCGAGCGCGTCGGCAAGGCCATGGTGCTGACCGGCACCGGGCTGGCGCTGCTGGAGCATGCCCGGGTGATGGGCGCGGCGGTCGAGGACCTGAAGCTGGCCGCCACCGGCCAGTCGCAGGCGGTGGACGGTGTGGTGTGCGTCTCGGCCACCGAGGCAGTGGCCGCCCACCTGCTGCCACCGGTGCTGCGCCGGCTGCGCGAGCAGGCGCCGGGCATCGTCATCGACCTGGTCGCGTCGGACGCGCTGAGCGACCTGCGCCGGCGCGAGGCCGACATCGCGGTGCGCCATGTCCGTCCCGACCAGCCCGACCTGATCGGGCGCTTCGTCCGCGAGGCCAGCGCCTGCTTCTATGCGTCGCGGGCGTGGGTCGACCAGCATGGCCATCCGCGCACGGCCGAGCAGGCGGTGCACCATCCCTTTGTCGGCAGCGACCGGTCGGGCCGCTACCTGGCGCATCTGCGCCAGCACGGGCTGGCGCTGGATACGTCCAATTTCTCCTGCTATGCCGAGAACACGATGGCGAACTGGTCGCTCGTGCGCCAAGGCCTGGGCATCGGCGCGATGATGGACGACATTGCCCAGACCATGCCCGATGTGGTGCGGGTGCTCGATGACGTGCCGCCGGTGTTGTTCCCGATCTGGCTGGTGACGCACCGGGAGCTGCGCACTGCGCGGCGGATCCGGTTGGTGTTCGACCTGCTGGCCGAGGCGCTGGGGGCGCTGGGGGTGCACCAGCCGGCGGTGGCCGCAGGCGATCCCAGGCAGTAGCCACCAGCCGGCGCCAACCTTCGCCGCAACCGCAACCGCAACCGGGCGAACCCGGGCCGGGCTGGGCCGGTCCCGTCGGCCATCACGTCACCGCACGAGCGGCCGCCCGTGGCGGCAACGGCGCTTCGCGGATCGGCAGGTGCACCAACGCGGCAGCAATGGCCAGCGCAATGTCGATCATCCACACGGTGTCGAAGCTGCCGGTCGACTCGAACACCCTGCCGCCCAGCCAGGCGCCCAGGAAGCCGCCGATCTGGTGGGTGAGCATCACCACGCCGAACAGCGTGGCCATGTGGCTGACGCCGAAGAACTTGGCCACCAGCCCGGCGGTGGGCGGCACGGTGGACAGGAAGGTCAGCCCCATGAACGCGGCGAACACCAGCACCACCGGGCCGGTCTTGGGCGCCAGCAGGAAGGCCAGCACCGCCACGGCGCGGGCGGCGTACACCGCCGCCAGCAGCGACTTCATGCGCCAGCGGCCGACCGCCCAGCCCATCGCCAGGCTGCCGACGATGTTGAACAAGCCCAGCACCGCCAACGCCCAGGCGCCGTATTGCAGGGGCAAGCCGCAGGACGCGACGATGCCCGGCAGGTGCGTGCCGAGAAACGCGACATGAAAGCCGCAGACGAAGAAGCCGGCAGCCAGCAGCCGGAACGATCGGTCGGCCAGCGCGGTGCGCACCGCGTCGCCGGTGCTGGTCTTTGGCTGTCCGGCGGGGGCCGCGGCAGCGCCATGGCCCTTCAGGATCAGGGCCGCCGGCAGGCACAGCAGCACCAGCAGGCCCATCAGCTGCATGGCCGTCACCCAGCCCAAACCGAGTATCAGCGCGCCGGCCACCGGCGCCATCACGAACTGGCCGAACGAGCCGCCGGCGTTGACGATGCCGGTGGCCAGGCCGCGCCACTCGGGTGCGATCAGCCGGGTGGTGGCGGCCATCAGCACGGCCGGGCCGGCCATGCCCGCGCCGCCGGCCGACAGCACGCCAATGGCGAAGATCAGCCCGGCGGTGCTGGTCATCAACGGCGTCAGCACGGTGCCCGCCGCCACCAGGCAGGCGCCCACCAGCAGCACCCGGCCGGCGCCCACCTTGTCGGCGATGGCGCCGGCAAACGGCTGGGTCAGGCCCCAGAACAGCTGGCCGAAGGCAAAGGCCAGGCTGATGCTGCCCAGCCCCAGCCCGGTGGCGGTGTTGAGCGGGCCGAGGAACAGGCCCATCGACTGGCGCGTGCCCATGGTCAACGCAAACGTGCCGGCGGCCGCCAGCAGCACGGCCCACACCGGCCACAACGGCAAGCCGGGTGGCGGCGTTTGGGGCGGTGCACCCGGCAGCGCGTTGGGCGGCAGGGCGGTTGAGGTGGGGGGTGAGGCGGCGGACGGCGCGGCGGCCGGGGTGTCAAGGCTCATCGTCGGTCTCCGGGCCCCTCGGGGCCGGCAAGCGGGGGCTGACCTGAAGCAGGCGTCCGGAATTGTTGCATATGCAAGTGAATCATGCTGGCCGCTTGAAAAGTGCCGCGCCGATCCCAGCTAACCGTCATGGACACCCACCACATCCCCTGCGCCCACTGCGGCGCCGTCAACCGGCTGCCGGCCACCCGGCTGGGCGACGACCCCGATTGCGGCCGCTGCCACCGCCCGCTGCTCGACGGCGGCGTGGTCGAGCTGGACGACCGCAGCTTCGACGCCTTCGTGCAGAAGAGCAGCCTGCCGGTGCTGGTCGACTTCTGGGCGCCGTGGTGCGGGCCCTGCCGCCAGATGGCGCCGCAGTTCGCCGCTGCCGCCAAGCAGTTGAAGGGCCGGGCGGTGTTGGCCAAGGTCAACAGCGACGACAGCCCCGCAACCTCGGCGCGCTTTGCGATCCGCAGCATCCCGACGATGGTTCGGCTGCAGGGCGGGGTCGAACAGCGCCGCCAATCGGGCGCGTTGCCCACGGCGCAGATCGTCGCACTGGCGAGCTGAACCGCCCGCCCCCTACCCGCCCCCCAACCCGCCCCTACCGGTTGGCGTCGAACCAGATGCGCAACTTGCGCAGGGCGACCAGCGCATCGGCCAGCTCCTGCGCATTGACGGCCTGACCCATCGCGGCAAGACCTTGACCAAGCTGCTGCACGGCCTGCTGCCGGGCCGCCCGGCCGGCCGCCGTCAGGCTGACCCGCTTGCCGCGGCCGTCCAGCGGGTCGGGCTGCACCGCCAGCAGGCCCTTGGCCTGCAAGCGCGTCACGGTGTTGGTCATCGCCGCCTTGGTGACCTGCATCGCGCTGGCCAACTGCACCAGCGAGCGCTCACCGCCCAGCCGGCTGAAATGGTTCAGCAGCGTGAACTGCGACATGTTCAGCGCCGGCGCCAGCAGCCGCGCGGCGCGATTGGCCGACAGCTGGCTGAGGATGCCGACCTCGTTGAGGAGTTGAAAGTGCAGCGGGTCGTCCCGCGCCGGACGGTCTGCAGCGGGGGGGATGTCGGGTCGCGCCATGGCCAGCGATTGTCGGGCCGGGTGCGCCGACCGCCCGGCGTGCGAGCGGGGTGGCGGGCCAGCACCCCGCCAGCGTCGTGCAATTGCCGGTGTTCACGCGCCGAACTGGCGCTGCAGCCCGCGCCGCGGTGCGGGGTCCGTAGGGGCAGCTCCCGCTGGCAGGTGGCCCACGCGGGCCAGCATCTGCACCGTGAAGCGCGGCGCCGGTGCGTCCAGCAGGCGGTGGATGGCCTGGTAGGACGCGGCGACTTCGGCGTACTCCTGCAGCGCCTGCTCGTTCGGATGCATCACCAGAGCGGCCGCGGTGCCGGCCAGGTTGACCCGTACGTAGGCCCGGCCGGCGTCGACCTGCTGCGGGCGCCGGTTGCCTTCGGTCACCAGCCAGAGGTAGGCCGGCGTTGACGCCGTCGCGACGTCGAAGTCCTTGATCTGCCCCTGGGTTGCCTGCGAATCGGGCGCGGGGAACTTCGAGCGGTCCAGCAGCCCGGTGCGGGTCAAGCCCACCAGCAGCGGGCTGGTGATCGAGATGCCGTCGCGGTGCTGATCGATCTCGGCGGCGCCGATGCGCAGCAGGCGCATCGATTCCATCATCGTGGGCTCGGTCGTCAGCTCCAGGCGCCAGGCCTCGCGTGCGATGCTGCGGATCGCCTGCAGCCGTGCCGCGTCGGCGGCCGTGCCACCGGCCTGCCCGGCCAGGCCGAAACGCAGCGCCAGCGGCGCCGCCGCCGCCTGCAGCCGCTGCACGTCGGCCGCCGCCGGCGCGCGGGCCGGGTCGTAGGCGCGGCGGTCGGTGCGGCGAAGGAACAGCTGCGAAAAAAGTGGGTCGCGCGGCACACCGGCATCGGCCAGCAGGCGCACCCGGGCGAACGGCCGGGCGTCCAGCCGCTGCGCCGGCTCACCGTCGGGGAACAGGTCCACCTCGGCGCGCTGGCCACGCTCGGCGGCGGCCATGACCAGCAGTTCGAGGAAGGCACCGGCGCCCATCAGGATCTGGCGGCCATACGGGTCGGTGGCCGGCAACAGACGCTGCGGATCGAGGCGCAGCACGATCTCGCCGGGCGTCTGCAGATCGGCCAGCCACGGCTGCATGTTGTGCGGGTTGGGCGCCAGCAGCGCATGCGCCAGCAGCCAGCGCCGCAGCTCGGTGTCGGCGGGTGGTGGCTGCCAGGCCGCCACCGCGGCGGGCGGCACCTCGAAGGCCGAACAGCCGGCCAGCGGCCCGGCCACCGCGGCCAGCACCGCGCCGCCTCCGGCCAGGCGCATGAATTGGCGTCGTTTCATCACGGTGACCTCCTGCAGGGTTGTGATGGTTTTAGTTTAACGTTAAACCAAAATTCCATGCAAGGGCCGTGCACACGGCCAAGGCCGCCGCGTCAATAGTCAGTCAATAGCCTAGCTGGCGGTCCACTGGGTTGGGCAGCGGCTGGCCGGCCTGGAAGCAGCGCAGCGCGGCGATGAACTGCGCGGCCACCACCTCGGGCGACGACTGGCCGGCGATGTGCGGCGTGATGGTGATGCCGGGCTGGGCCCACAGCGGGTCGTCGGCGCTCATCGGCTCGGTGGCCTGCACATCCAGTGCAGCGCCGGCCAGGTGACCCGATCGAACGGCGGCCAGCAGGTCGGCCTCGACGACATGGCCGCCGCGGGCGATGTTGACCAGGTAGGCGCCACGGGGCATCGCGGCAAAGGCGGCGGCGTCGAGCAGGCCGTCGGTCTGCGGCGTCAGCGGCAGCGCGTTGACGACGATCTGCGCCTCGGCCAGTGCCGCATGCAGCGGCTCGCTGCTGCGCCGCCAGCCGGTCACCGCGAAGCCCAGCGCGTCCAGCACCCGGCCGCATTCACGCCCCACGCTGCCCCAGCCCAGCACCGCTACCCGGGCGTGCGACGCGCCCATCGGGTGGCGCAGCCACTGCCGTTGCAATTGCTGGGCCTCGTAACGCGCCAGGCCACGCACCTGGTACAGCGCCATCAGCGCGACGAACTGGGCGATGCCCAGCGCCTGGCCGGGGTCGACCATGCGCGACACCGCCACCTGGGACCCCAGGTCGGGCACCAGCAACTTCTCGACCCCGGCGGCCATCGAGCAGACCCAGCGCAGCGCCGGCAGCCGCGCCGCCACACCGGGCGCGAAGCGCCAGCCGAGGCCGACCTCGATGCCGGCCAGCGTGGCGTCGTCGAGCGTGCGGCTGTAGGGCAGCAGCGTCAGGTCGGGCGCCCGGGCGGCGATCGCGGCGACCAGCGGCGCGGCCATGACCGGATCGGCCAGCAACAGGATGGGGGCTTGGGGATTCATGGCGCGCAGTGTGGCATCGGCTGGCCCGGCGCCGGGGTCCGCCAGGCGACAGCCGGGCCACCTCCGGACGACCTCCGGACCACCGCCGGGCGACCAGCACACGCGCCCGCCGTGCCGAGCCGGACGCCAACGCCCGGCTTGACAATGCCGGGTCGGCGCACCGAGCATGTCGACCGACGCGCCGCAACGGCGCGACCCCCCCACCAGGAGAGCCCCATGGCCAAGAGTCAGCAGCGCACCAGCAAGGAATCGAAGAAACCGAAGAAGGACGACGGCACGTCCAAGCCGCTGTCGCCGGGCGCGTTGTCGGCCCCGATCACCACCGTGGTGCCCGACCGCAGCAAGAAGAAGAAGTGATCCGCTGCGGCGCCTTCGGGCGCCGCAGTGCTTCAGGGCGCCGGCGCGCCGCGGCGCTGCAGCGCGGCCGCATCGATGTCGATGTACTTCCAGAAGTCGCGCACGAAGATGTTGCGGTGGTAGCCGAGCACCCAGGGCTGGGCCAGGTCGGTGAAGATGCGGTGCACATGCACCTTGTAGGGCATGTAGGCCACCATCAGCCGCGCCGCGTCGGCGATCACCGCGTTGCGCTCGGGCCCGTCGGGCATGCCGCGTTGCTGTTCGTAGAGCTTGTTGAAGGCCGGCAGGTCGAAGCGGGCATGGTTGGCCTGGCCCTTGTTGGGGCCGTAGCCCAACGCCAGGAAGGTGTCGCTGTCGGGCCCGCCGGACCAGCCCACGCCCCACATCATCAGCTTGGCGGCACGGCTGGCCTTCAGGTTCTCGGGCCACTTGGCGGCGCGGAACTCGATCCGGATGCCGATCGCGTCCATGTTCTTCTTCCACTGCTCGATCTGCTGGCGGCTCTGCTGGTCGGGCTGGGTGGCGTACTCCAGCAGCAGCGGCTGGCCGTCGGGCCGTTCGCGCCAGCCGTCGCCGTCGCGGTCGATCCAGCCGTACAGGTCGAGCAGGGCCTTGGCGCGGGCGCGGTCGAAACTGCTCATCTCGCTCTTGAACCGCGGGTCGTAGGCGGTGGTCTCGGGCGCGATCGGGCCCTGGGCCGGAATGGCCTGGCCGCGCCACACCAGCCGGACCTCGCGGTCGACGTCGATGGCCAGGTTGATCGCCCGGCGCAGCGCCACCTGCTGCGGCGCATAACCGCCCACCACCGGGTGCTCCATGCCGAAGTACGACACCTGCACCGCGGCGCGCGGGTAGCGCAGCATCTGGATGCCCAGCTTGGCCAGGTTGGGCGCGAGCCGGTTGTTGGGGATGGCCGAGCTGGCGAAGTCGGCCGGCAGCTCTTCCAGCAGGTCGGCCTCGGCGTTGAGGAAGCTGAGCCAGCGCGGCTGGTTCTCCTCGATGATCGCGATCTGCACCTCATCGAGCAGCGGCAGGCGCCGGCCCTTGAACTGCTGCGCAATGGCCTGCAGGCGCCGCGCCTCGGGGCTGTCGCCCACCGGCGGGGTCTCGTCGTACAGCACTTCGCGAAAACCGGGGTTGCGCGCCAGCACGATGCGTGAGCTGCGCTTCCAGGCGGCCAGCCGGTAGGGGCCGGTGCCCACCGGATGCTCGCCGACCTTGTCGCCGTAGAACTCGACCACCTCGCGCGCCAGCGCACCGGTGAAGGAGCCGTCGGTGAAGTAGCTCATGAAGCGGGGCGCCGCTTCACCCAGCCGGATCTGCAGCGTGTAGCGGTCCAGGCTGCGCAGGCCTTCGACCGGCGTGTCGTAGTCGAACGGCTTCTTCTGGTCGAGCGATTGGCGGCGCAGCTCGCTCAGGCCCAGGATCTTGGCGTTCTCCAGGATGTAGAGGTTGCCGCTCTTCCAGCGCGGGTCGTAGTGGCGCTTGACGCTGTAGACATAGTCTTCGGCGGTCAGCTCGCGCCGCTGGCCCTTGAACGCCGGGTCGTCGGCGAAGTAGATGCCGGGTCGGATGCGCAGCGTGAAGGTCTTGAAGTCGGCCGAGACCTCGGGCATCGCTGCCGCGGTGGCCGGCCGCATCTGCGTGGGCTTGGCCAGGAAGGCGTATTCGTACGGCGCTTCGAAGATGCCCGCGGCGAGGGTGCGCGAATACAGGTCGGTGATCTGGGCCGGGTCGAAACTGGTCTCGGCGACGCGGAAGGCATAGCGCAGCACCTTCTGGGGCTGCGCCGTCGGGGTCGGGGTCGGTGTCGTTGCAGAGGTCGTTGCAGGGGTCGGGTTCAGTGCCCGTGGTGCGCTGGCGGCCACGGCCTGGGCGCGGGCGGCAGGCGCGGCGGCCAGGGCGGCCAGCAGCGCGGCGGCTCCGGCCAGCAATCGCATCGTCGTCATCGGGTCGGTCTCCTCGGGGCGCCGGCCGTCGGGATGCACGGGCCGGGCTGCGCAGTCTAGGAGACTGTCGGGGGGAAATCACCGGTCGGACGTGTAGTGCGCCCCCACTAGACTCGCCCATCCCCGATTCGCTCGCCGTTGCCCCGAGCGCCGCCGCCCCTGGAGCCCCCCGTTCGATGGCCGCCTACCTGATCCGCCGCCTGTGGCAGATGATCCCCACGCTGGCCGGCGTGGTGCTGCTGGTGTTCTTCCTGTTCAAGTCGTTCGGTGGCGACCCCGCCGAGGTGCTGGGCGGCCTGAACGCCAGCCCCGAGCAGATCCTGGCGATCCGCCAGACCCTGGGGCTGGACCGGCCGGTCTGGTACCAGCTGTGGCTGTTCGTCCAGCAGATCGTCACCTTCGACTGGGGCAAGAGCTGGGCCACCAACGAGGCGGTCAGCAACCTGTTCGCCACCCGGCTGCCGGCGACGCTGACGGTGATGCTGCCGATCCTGCTGCTGGACGTGCTGCTGGCGCTGCCGATCGCGATGTGGGTGGCCTACCGCCGCGGCAGCCTGACCGACCGCGCGCTGATGGTGGTGACCACGGTGGCGCTGTCGATCAGTTTCCTGGTCTACGTCATCGTCGGCCAGTACGTCTTCGGCTATCAGCTCGGCTGGTTTCCGGTGCAGGGCTGGAGCGACAGCCTGTGGACCAACCTGCTGGTTTACGCCCCACTGCCGGTGCTGCTGGCGGTGATGGTCGGGCTGGCGCCACAGACCCGGCTGTACCGCAGCTTCCTGCTCGACGAACTGGGCCAGGACTATGTGCGCACCGCCCGCGCCAAGGGCATGACCGAGCGCACCGTGCTGTTCAGGCACGTGCTGCGCAACGCGATGATCCCGATCCTGACCAACATTGGCCTGCAGCTGCCCGGCATCTTCGTCGGCAGCTTCCTGATCGAGGTCTTCTTCTCGATCCCGGGGCTGGGCCGCGAGGTGCTGCTGGCGGTCAACCGCAGCGACTTCCCGGTGATCCAGGCGGTGACCATCTACCTTGCGCTGCTGACGATGTTCATCAACCTGCTGACCGACCTGGCCTACAAGCTGGCCGACCCCCGGGTGGTGCTGCGGTGAGCGCCGTGCTGCCCGGCACGGCCGCGTCGCTGGACGACCGCCAGCAACAGAGCGAGGGCGTCTGGCATGCCGCCTGGCGCCGTTTCAGGCGCGACCGCGTGGGGCTGGCCTCGCTGATCGTCGTGGCGGCCTTCTTGCTGCTGGTCCTGCTGTCGGCCAGCGGCGGGGTGGGCCGGCACTGGCAGGACGAGGTGGCCGTGCCCAGCGCACCGCCCGGCTTCGTCGGTGCCCGACCGCCGGCAGCGGCAGGGGTGATCGAGGTGCCGAGCGGCCCCAACGTCGACCTCTCCGACATCGACCCGCTGGCGCCGCGCTATGCCGAATGGGCCGAGCGCGCCAAGCAGTTCAAGACCACCGAGACGGTGAAGGCCGAGACCCTGCCGCTGGGCGGCGACCGGCTGGGCCGCGACGTGCTGGCCAAGACCATCAAGGGCACCGAGATCAGCGTTTTCGTGGGCATCGCGGCGGCCGCGGTGGCCAGCACCATCGGCGTGCTGCTGGGGGCCTTCGGCGGCTTCTTCGGCGGCAAGGTCGGCGACTTGCTGGAGTGGGTCTACAACGTCTTCGAGAGCATCCCGAACATCCTCTTGATCTTCGCCTTCGCGGCGGTGGTGGGCCGTGGCGTGGAGAGCGTGGTCGTGATCCTGGCGCTGACCGGCTGGACCGGCATGTACCGCCAGGTGCGCGCCGAGTTCATCAAGCACCGCAGCCGCGAGTACGTGCGTGCGGCCGAGGCGATCGGCGCCAGCACCGGCAGCCGGATGTTCCGCCACATCCTGCCCAACGTCAGCCATGTGGTGCTGGTGCGCATGGGCCTGCTGGTGGTGGGCTTCATCAAGGCCGAGGTCATCCTCAGCTACCTGGGGCTGGGCGTTCGCATCGACCAGGTCAGCTGGGGCACGATGCTGGCCGAGTCGCAGTCCGAACTGCTGCTGGGCCACTGGTGGCAGCTGGCTGCGGCCACCACCTTCATGGCGCTGTTCGTCACCGCGTTCTCGCTGATGGCCGACGCGCTGCGCGACGCACTCGACCCGAAGCTGCGGGGGTTGGAATGAGCCCGGCGGGCTGCCCCGAAGGCGAATCGAGCCGAGCGCAGCGCGATGCCAGCCCTGCCACCGCTGCCTTGCTGAGCCTGCAGGACCTGCGGGTCGGTTTCCGCATGGGCCAGGGCGTGGTCGCCGAGGCCGTCAAGGGCGTGAGCTTCGACATCGCCGAGAACACCACGGTGGCGCTGGTCGGCGAATCGGGTTCGGGCAAGAGCGTCACGGCGATGTCCATCCTCAACCTGCTGCCCGACAACGCCCGTCGCAGCGGCCGCGTGCTGTGGCGCGGCCGAGACCTGCTGCAGGCCGGCCTGCCCGAATTGCAGGCACTGCGCGGCCGCGAGATCGCCTGCGTCTTCCAGGACCCGATGAGCTCGCTGAACCCGGTGTTCGACGTCGGCCAGCAGCTGTGCGAACCCCTGAGGAAGCACCTCGGCTTGAGCGCACGCCAGGCCCGCGCCCGCGCCGAAGAGCTGCTCGGCGAGGTCGGCATCCCGGAGCCGAAGCGCCGGCTGGGCAGCTACCCGCACGAGATGAGCGGCGGCCAGCAGCAACGGGTGATGATCGCGATGGCGCTGGCCTGCGAGCCCCGGCTGCTGATCGCCGACGAGCCGACCACCGCGCTGGACGTGACGATCCAGCGCCAGATCATCGAGCTGCTGGCCCGGCTGCAGGACCAGCACCGCATGAGCGTGCTGTTCATCAGCCACGACCTCGGGCTGGTCGGCGAGATCGCCCGCCAGGTGGTGGTGATGCGCCACGGCGTCATCCGCGAACAGGGCCCCGTGAGCTCCATCTTCCAGACGCCGCAGGACGCCTACACCCGGGCGCTGCTGGCCTGCCGCCCCAGCCTGGACCAGCCGCCGGCGCGGTTGATGGTCATCGACGACCACATCGCCACGGCCGACGGCGCCGCAGTGGGGCATCTCGTCAGGCCCCTGGTCACGCCAGCGGTCGCCAAGCCCCAAGACCCGGACGCGCCGGTGGTGCTGGAAGTGCGCGCGCTGGCCAAGAGTTTCTGGCTGCCGCAGGGCCTGTTCGGCCAACGCGAGTTCAAGGCGGTGCAGGACGTCAACTTCCAGCTGAAGCGCGGCCACACGCTGGGCGTGGTGGGCGAATCGGGCTCGGGCAAGACGACGATGGGCCTGACCCTGCTGCGCCTGCTGGAGCCGACCGGCGGCGAGGTCATCTTCGACGGTCGCAACCTGCTGCAGCTGAACGATCGCGAGCGCCTGGCGATGCGCCGGCGGATCCAGATCGTGTTCCAGAATCCGTACGCCAGCCTGAACCCGCGCTTCACCATCGGCCAGACCCTGGTCGAGCCGATGGCCATCCACCGCATCGGCAAGGGCCTGGCCGAACGCGAGCAGCGTGCCCGCAGCCTGCTGGAAAAGGTGGGCCTGGACGGCCGCGCCTTCGGCAAGTACCCGCACGAGTTTTCGGGCGGCCAGCGCCAGCGGGTGGCGATCGCCCGCTGCCTGACGCTGAACCCCGAGGTGCTGGTGCTCGACGAGGCGGTCAGCGCGCTGGACGTCAGCGTGCAGGCGCAGGTGCTGAACCTGCTGCGCGACCTGCAGGACGAGCTGGGCCTGTCCTACGTCTTCATCAGCCACGACCTGGCGGTGGTGCGCTTCATCAGCGACGAGGTGCTGGTGATGAAGGACGGCCAAGTCGTCGAGCAGGCCCCTGCAGCCCAGATCCTGGCCGCACCGCAACAGGACTACACCCGCCGGCTGCTGGCCGCAGTGCCGCGCGGTTGGGTGGCCTGCGACGGCTGAAGCGGCGCCGCCGCCGATCCCGAAGCCAGGCCGATCCAGCGCAGCGGCTGCTGCTGCTGCTGCTGCTGCTGCTGCTGCTGCTGCAAAAATATGACAAAAAGTGTCAGGTGCCCGGCCTGGGAAGTGACCATTTGCGCCGCGCAGGGCAGGCCGCGGGTCACCGGGCGTGACGGGTGTCACGCATCGACGCGCAGCAGCCCCTGGCACGCTTGCTGCACGCTCTACGACCGCCCCAGGAGCCCGCCATGGCTTTGCACAGTCCGCACCTTCCGCTTCGTCCGAATCAGATCCCCTCGTGCCCGGGACTCCGCCCGACGCCGCCGGCATGGCCGGTGCCTGCCCGCGCGCCCGTGCTGCAGCGGGGCCAACTGTCCGCGCAGCGCGAATTGCCGCTGCACCCGCGGCGCTGAGTCGCCGCCCACCCGCCGCCGCCCGACCGCCGCCGCCACGGCCAACCCCACCGCAGCCACTGCAGCCACCGCAGCCTCTGCAGCCACTGCAGCCACTGCAGCCACCCTTTGATGATCTGGCGGATGGCGCCCGGGTTGCCGTTGCCGGGCGGGCGCGCCGGTGCGACGCCGATCACCCGATGAACCCCCGCCATTCATTGCCGACCGTGCGCCACGCCGCGCAGGCGCGCAGCCGCCCGGACCTGGCCATCCGGCGGCTGGCGCCCTGCCGGCAGGCGCCGGCCGTCCGCCAGTGGCCCGGCTGGGTCATGGTGGCGCTGTGCTGGGCGGCGGCGGCTGGCATGGTTGCACCAGCGACCGCGACAACGACAACGACAACGACAACGACAACGACAGCGACAACGACACCGACAGCGACAGCGACCGCAACGGCGACAGCGACCGCCACGCCGACGCTGCGGCCGGCCGACGAAGGCCAACCGACCTTGGCAGTGGGCGAGCCAGCCGACAGCAGCACGCTGCGCGCGCTGGAGGAGGCGTCACGCGCGCACCCCGCCCAAACAGTGGCCAAGCTGGGGGCGCTGCTGCAGACCCTGCCGCCCGACGCGCCGCAGCGCATGCTGGCGCTGGCCTTGCGCGGCATGCTGCAAGCCCGGCGTCACGACGCCGACGGGGTCGCCACCAGCCTGCAGGCGCTGGACGCGCTGAAGGTCGGCCAGCCACTGGCCGCCACGGCCCGCGCGCTGGTGCGCGCCACGCAGGCGAGGGTCAACGGGCCGCGCCACCGCGCCGACCGGCTGGCCCAGGACGGGTTGGCCGCGTTGCCGGCCGACGGACACCTGCTGCTGCGCTGGTGGTTGACCAGCCTGCTGGCCGACATCCAGGAAGACGGCGGCGATTTCGCAGCCGCGCTGCGGTTGCGCCACCACAGCCTGGCGCTGGCCGACAGCCTGGGCGAGCTGTGGCGGCGCTGCGACAGCCGCGGCGCGCTGGCCTACACCCTGCTGCTGGCCGGCCAGGCCGAGCGCGGCCGCGCCGTCAACGACGAATCGCTGGCGATGGCCCGCGCGGCCGGCAACGACCTGGCCATCTCGCGCGCGCTCAACGTGCAGATTTTTTTCCTGGCCGCCTCGGGCGACGCCGCCGGCGAGCTGCAGGCGCTGGAGGGTGCGATCCGCCATGCCCGGCAGGCCGGCTCGGGCGAAGACGCGGTGCTGGGGCTGGCCAACCTGGCCGACCATTACCTCCAGCGCGGCGACCACGACACCGCCTTGAAGTTGTCGCGCGAGGCATTGCCGCTGGCCCGCGAGTTGGCCGACCAGCGCAGCGAATCGGTCGCGCTGGGCAACATCGGCCTGGCGCTGATCTCGAAGCGTCAACTCGACGAGGGCCTGCGCCACACCCGGGCGTCGCTGGCGCTGGACGAACGCCTGGGCGCGCTGACCAGCATGGCCAGCTTCGAGCGCGAAACCGGCAGCTACCTCGAGCGCGCCGGCTACCTGCGCGAAGCCGTGGCGGCCTACCGGCGCCACCGCAAACTGGCCGACGAGGTGTCGCGCCGCGACCAGCAGCAGGCCGTGCTGGCCTTGCAGGAGGCCCATGACCACCAGCACCGCCAGCGCGGGCTGGCGCTGCTGGAGCGCGACCAAGACCTGCAGCAGGCCCAGCTGCTCAACCAGGCCCTGACCCAGCGGCTGTGGATCGCCGGCACCGTGGCCGCGCTGCTGCTGGTGGCGGTGGCCGGTTTGCTGCTGCACCGGCTGCGCCGCCACAACAGCGCGCTGAAAGAAGGCAACGCGCTGCTGCGCACCCTGGGCGAACACGACGCGCTGACCGGCCTGGCCAACCGCCACCGACTGCACCGGCTGCAGCTGGGCGCCAAGGGCGGCACCGCCGCGCCCTTCGAAGGCGGGCTGCTGCTGATCGACATCGACCACTTCAAACGCATCAACGACCGCCATGGCCACGCCGCGGGCGACAGCGTGCTGGTCGAGACCGCCCGCCGCCTGCGGGCTGTGCTGCGCGCACCCGACCTGATCGTGCGCTGGGGCGGCGAGGAGTTCCTGGTCGTCACGCCGGCCCTGCCGCAGGCGCAGCTGGAAGGGCTGGCGCAGCGCTTGCTGAGCGCCGTTGGCGAGCGCCCGGTGGCACTCGGGACGACGGGCATGGCCAGCGTGGCCGTCACGGCCTCGATCGGCTTCGCCAGCTTTCCCACCGCGCCCACCGGCCTGGCCGTGCCCTGGGAGCGCGCGATGGCGCTGGTCGACACGGCGCTCTACCTGGCCAAGGCCCACGGCCGCAACCTGGCCTACGGCATCCGCAGCCTGCAGGCGCGGGACGACCGTGGACTGGCTGCGGTCAGCCACGACCTGGAGGCCGCCTGGCGCGCCGGTCAGGTGCAGTTGGCCGTGCTGCGCGGGCCGGGCGATGCCTCGCCGCGGGGCGGGGCCACGGTGGCCGGCGTGGCCGGTGCGGCGGTCGAGACGGACGTGGCAGGACCGAGTCGACCACCAGCACGGCTGATCCGATGAGCAACGCGTCGGACGGGTTGAACACAGGTTGGCGGCGGGTCGCGGCGGCAGCGGCCCTGCTGCTGGCAGCCACCTTGCCGCTGTGGGCCCAGGGGCCTGACGCGCCGCCCGCCAAGACCGCTGCCGCGCCCGCCGCGCCGGCTGCGCCCACCGCGTCAATGGAGCGGCCGGCGGCGCCAACCGACGAGGGCGCCTGGTTCGACAGCCGGCTGCTGCTGGCCGAGGAGGCACCGGCCCGCGCGCGCACCGCGCTCAACCTGACCGGCCCCGCCGACACCGCAGGACCCCACCGCCCGCGCAGCCGCGAGGAAGCGCTGCTGCGCGCCTGGGTCGCGGTGCGCACCGACCTGCCCGTACCGGGCGTACCGGGCGCACCGGGCGCATCGGGCACGACAAGCCACCGCGGCAACGAGGCGAACGCACGGCTGTGGGCCGCGTTGTGGACCGAGCTGGCCGAGGCGGGTGCCGCCGTGTCGCCCCGGCTGGCCGATGCCGACCGACACCTGCTGCAGGCCCTGCTGGCCGACCGCGACGAGCAGCCCGGTGCGCAGGCCCTGGCGCGGCAGGCGCTGGCCGCTTATGAAGACCATTGCGGCCTGCAGCAGCCGCTGCGGGCCGATTGCGAGGTCCGCGTCCGTTGGCAGGCAACGCTGCTGATGGCCCAGCACGCCGACCGGCGCGATGCCGCCCGCGTCGCCCACACGCAGGCGCAGGCCGCGCTCGAACTGGCGCAGGCCGGTCGCGACCTGCGCCGGCAGGCCTGGTCGCAGAGCCAGCTGGCGCTGGCCACGGCCGACCTGGGCGACGACGCGCGCGCGGCGGCGCACCTCGACCGCGCCAGGTTGCTGGCGGGCCCCGACGCCGACCTCACGCTGCAGCAGCAGCTGGCCGTCACCGACGCGGCGCTGGCCTGGTCCCGCGGCGACCGGGCGCAGACCCGGCTGGCGCTGCAGCGCCAGTGGGCGCTGGCCCGGCGCGGCCAATCGCTGCGTCAGCAGGCTCAAGCGCTGGCCAACCTCAGCGACCACGCGGTCAAGACCGGCGCGGCCCGGCAGGGCCTGCAGGCCGCCGAGCAAGGCCTGGCGCTGCTGGGCCGCGACGGCCCGGCCGCGTTGCGCAACGTGCTGCTGAACAACGCCATGCTGGCGCGCGCCATGCTGGGCCGCACCAGCCAGGCCCGGCGTGATTTCGAGACCCTGCAGGCCGACTGGGCGGCCGCGGGCGCCAGCGGCCGGCAGCTGACCTCGCTGCGCGACTTCAGCGACGCCCTGGCCGCCGCCGGTGACCTGGCCGGCGCGCTGGAGATGCACCACCGCGAGCAGGCGCTGGCCGCGCAGCTGACCAGCGCCAACCGCGAGGCTGCACTGACCGACCTGCGCAACCGCTTCGACCGCGACGCTCAGCAGCGCCGCATCCTGTTGCTGGAGCGCAGCAACGCCTTGACCGCCGCCACGGTCAACAACCAGGCCCTGAACCAGCGCCTGTGGGCCACCGCGGGTGGCGTGCTGGCGCTGGCCGGCGGCCTGCTGCTGCTGCTGCTGCGGCGGGTGCGCGAGACCCGGCGCAAGTTGCAGGACCACCAGACCCGCCTGCGGGTGCAGAGCGAGCGCGACGCGCTCACCGGCGTCGGCAGCCGCCGCCATGCCCAGGCGCTGCTGGAAGCCGCGGGCCAGGCCGATGGCGGCTTCGGCGGCGCGCTGCTGATGATCGACCTCGACCATTTCAAGCAGATCAACGACGGCCACGGCCACGCGGCGGGCGACCAGGTGCTGGCCGAGAGTGCCCGCCGCATCGCCACCGCCTTGCGCCCGCAGGACCTGGTGGCGCGCTGGGGCGGCGAGGAATTCCTGGTCCATGCCCCTGGCCTGCAAGCGGCCGCGGGCGAGGCCCTGGCGCGCCGGCTGCTGCAGGCGGTGGGCGGCACGCCGGTGGCGGTGGCCGGTGCGGCGCCGCTGCGGGTGACGGTGTCGCTGGGCCATGCCGTGTTTCCGCTGGCACCGCACCGGTTGCCGCTGAGCGCCGAGCAGGCGATCAACCTGGCCGACATGGCGCTCTACACCGCCAAGAGCCTGGGTCGCCACCGGGCGACCGGCATCCGCGGGTGCACCGCCACCACCGCCGAGGCACTGCAGGCGGTCGAAGCCGACTTCGAGCGGGCCTGGCAAGACGGCCGCGTCAGCCTGCACACCGAGGTCGGCCCCGGGCCGCCGCTGGACGGCGCAGCTGCCCAAGACCGGGGCACACTGACCACCCGGCCGCCAGTGGCCGGCCCATCCCCCACCGGAGTCCCTCGCCCATGAACCCCTCTCGTCGCCGTCTCACCCGGGCCGCCTGGTCCGCAGCGTTGGCCCTGGGCGCCGCCGCGCTGCTGCCGGCCACCGCCGCCGCACAGGCCGCCTGGCCCGCCAAACCGGTGCGCATCGTCGTGCCGTTCGCCGCCGGCGGCACCACCGACATCCTGGCCCGCGCGCTGGCGCCCGAACTGCAGAAGGCCTTCGGCCAGCCCTTCATCGTCGACAACAAGCCCGGTGCCGGCGGCAACAACGGCGCGGCCGAGGTCGCCAAGGCGGCCAACGACGGCTACACGATCCTGATGGGAACGGTGGGCACCCACGCCATCAACGCCGCGCTGTACGCCAAGATGCCGTTCGATCCGGTGAAGGACTTCGTGCCGATCACATTGGTGGCCGGCGTGCCCAACGTGCTGGTGCTGAGCCCCAAGTTCGCCGAGAAGTACCAGATCAACAACGTCGCCGACCTGGTGCGCGCGGCCAAGGCCAACCCGGGCAAGTTCAACATGGCCAGCGCGGGCAACGGCACCTCGATCCACCTGGCCGGCGAGCTGTTCAAGAGCCTGACGGGTACCTACATGGTCCACTTCCCGTACCGCGGCTCGGGCCCGGCGCTGATCGACCTGCTGGGCGGCAACATGGACCTGATGTTCGACAACCTGCCGTCGGCGCTGCCGCACATCAAGGCCGGCAAGCTGAAGGCGCTGGGCGTGACCAGCGGCAAACGCTCGGACGCGGTCGACCTGCCCACCGTGGCCGAAGCCGGCGGCGCCGCGCTGAAGAGCTACGAGGCCAGTTCGTGGTTCGGCCTGATGGCGCCGGCGGGCACCGCGCCCGACACCGTGCTGCGGCTGCAGCAGGAAACCGCCAAGGCCCTGGCCAGCGCCGGGCTGAAGGAACGGCTGCTGGCGCAGGGCGCGATCCCCGGCGGCATCAGCAGCGCCGACTTCGCCAAGTTCATCGCCGCCGAAAGCACCAAGTGGGCGGCGGTGGTGAAGGCGTCGAACGCCAAGGTGGATTGAGCGCTACGCGGCCGGCACACCAGGTCGGATCAGCGGCCGGCGGCTGGCGGTCGCTCAGGACATGCGGCGGCGGCCGCCGCTGAGGCGACCGCTGCAGTGGCGGCTGAGGCCCAGACCCAGCAAGGCCAGGCCCACCAGCGCCAGCGCGCCGGGCTCGGGCACCGTGGCGGTACCGCTTGGCGGCAGAAACTGCAACCGGGTGCTGCCATCGACCGCGGTCACCACGTCCAGCCCGCCGGCCAGACCATTGCTGCCGGTGAGGTCGCCGCTGCAGGTGCCTTGCAAGCGGTTCATCTGCAGCGTCACCGCGCCGGTGTCGGCCAACGCGCGGCCGCAGACGTTGTCGGCCCGCGTGTCCATCGAGATGCTGGCCAGCGCCAGCAGATTGCCCAGAAAACGGGTGTCGCTGCCGATCGTGGCCGAACTGGCCACGTTCCAGAACACACCGGCGCCAGGCCCGGTGTTGATCAGGTCGACCCAGGCGTTGGGCGAGGTGATCAGGCTGCTGTCCATCTGGAACACCCAAGCCGCGTCGGCATTGCCCTGGCCGTCCAGCGTCAGCCGGCCCGACAGGTTGGTGCTGCCGGCATGCACGGTGTAGACGCCGGGCGTCAGCGTCAGCCCGACCAGGTCAGCGTCGGTCAGCACGGTACCCGCGCCCAGCGACGACAACAGGTTGCGCGCGGTGGTCAGCTCGGCTTGGGCCTGCATCGCGTTGGGTGTGCCAGTGGTGGTGCCGGCATGCACCAGGCCGTTCGAGACCTGGGCGTCGGCCACCGCCACCCCGGGTGCCGAGTTGAAGCCGGTGACCGCGTTGGCACCGCCGCTGGACCACACCCCGACATGGCCGTCGATCACGCTGGGTGAGACGTTGGTCACCGTGCTGGCGCCCAACACGGTGAAAGCGGTCAGCAAGGGCCCGAACAGTGGTGTTGCGGCCGCCGGTGCTGCGCCACCCAGCACAGCCGCGGCCGCCAGCGCCGCGCGGCCAAACCGTTGTGCAACACAAGCCGCGTGACGCGTGAGGTTCGTCATGCACCACCTTAGAAGTCGATTCGACGCCCGGTCTGTGCGGTGACGCACGAATCGGTGCACGGCGAACGGCCGGCCGGTGGGCAGCGCTCCGGCTGCCCGAAGGCTCAGCGCGTCAGCCAGATCACCGACTTGCGCGAGCCCGCCCAGCGCTCGTAGGAGGCCGCGTAAATCTCCTCGACCCGGTTGCGCTTGACCTTGAAGGTCGGCGTGATGAAGCCGTTGTCCACCGTCCAGGGCTCGGTCACCAGCACCAGGCACTCCAGCTGCTCGTGCGGGTCTAGCGTTTCGTTGACCCCCTTCAGGTGCAGGGTCAGCGAGGCCTCCAGCTCGGCGCGACCGCCGGCGTCGGCCGCCTTGGCCGCCGCGTCGGGGTTGAGCATCAGGATGGCCAGCGGCTGGCCCAGGTTGGCCCCGGTGACGCAGCAGGCCTCGACCGAGGTGTGCATCACCAGCCGGTCCTCGATCGGTGCGGGCGCCACGTACTTGCCCTTGCTGGTCTTGAACAGGTCTTTGACCCGGCCGGTGATCTTCAGGTTGCCCTCGACGTCGAGCGAGCCCTTGTCGCCGGTGTGCAGCCAGCCATCGGCGGTGACGGCCTCGGCGGTCAGCTCGGGCTGCTTGTAGTAGCCCAGCATCAGGCCATGGCTGCGCACCTGGATCTCGCCGTTGGCCGGGTCGAGCCGGGTTTCGACGCCCTCGTACGGCTGGCCCACGGTGCCCGGGCGCTGCACGCCGGGCAGCGTGGCATGCGAGACGCCGCAGTTCTCGGTCATGCCGTAGACCTCGACGATCGGCAGGCCCAGCCGGGCATACCAGTTCAGCAGCTCGGGCGGCATCGGCGCGGCGCCGCCGGCAGCAAAGGTGCATTGATCGAGCCCCAGCGCGGTCTTGATTTTCTTGCGCACGATGTTGTTGAGGATCGGGATCTTCAGCAGCCGCGCCAGCTTGGCCGGCGGCATCTTGGCCGACACCCCCTGCTGGAACTTGACCCACAGCCGCGGCACCGAGAAGAACACCGTCGGCCGGGCGCGCTGCAAATCCTGCGCGAAGGTCTCCAGGCTGTCGGCAAAAAACACATGCATGCCGGTCTGCAGCAGGCCGTGTTCGACCAGCGCCCGCTCGGCCACGTGCGACAGCGGCAGGTAACTCAGCATGCGGGCGTTCTCGTCGATCGCCTTGACGCGGTTGAGCCCGGCCTCGATCGACCAGGCAAACGTGCCGAAGCTGTGCATCACGCCCTTGGGCGCGCCGGTGGTGCCCGAGGTGTACATGATGGTGGCCAATTCGTCGCCGTCGCGCACCGGATGGCCGGCCAGCGGGGCGGTGCGCTTCTGGATCGCGTCCCAGTCTTCGGTGCCGCCGGCGGCACCGCCTGGCATCTCGGCCAGCGGCGGCGCCAGCGGCATGCGGATGCAGCGCAGCCCGGCCGGCACGCCCGGCTTCATGCCGGCCCAGCCGTCGAGCTTGCCGATGAACAGCAGGCGGGCCTCGCTGTGGGTCAGGATCTGGCGGATGGTGTCGGCCGCCAGCGTCGGGTACAGCGGCACCGAGACGCCACCGGCCAGCCAGATCGAGAAGTCGGCCATCAGCCACCAGGCCGTGTTCTTCGAGATCAAGCCCACCCGGTCGCCCGGCTGAAGGCCTTGCGCCTGCAGGTGCGCGGCCATGCGCCGGCTCTGGTCCATCACCTGGGCCCAGGTGAAATCCTGCACCGCACCACCGCCTATCGGCTGGCTCAGCACCACCCGCGAGGGCGCCGTCTTCTCCCAGTGGTAGAGACGCTGCAGGGCCAGCTTGGAAACATCCACAGGTACATGGCGCATGACGAAACCCCTTCTGCGCGGCGCACAAGCCGCAATGGCAACGGGCGCGAGCGTAGCGGCGCGCGCGCGTGCTGCCCACGAGGGGTTTCGATGACAGGGTGGCGGCCGGGTGGACCGGCGGGCCGAGCCTGCTGGCCGCGGCCGTGCGCCAGACCTGCTGGCCGCGGCCGTGCGCCAGACCTGCTAACCGCGGCCGTGCGCCTCGGCTGCAGCCAGCTGCTCCATCAGCCGGCGCGCTGCGCGCAGCACCAGCGTGGGCTCGAGGTCGGCCTGCGGCGCCACCAGCGGCACCACGTCCTCAACTGACGGCGGCACGCTCATCATCGCCGCGGCCACCACCGACAGCGCCAGCACCGAGCGGCGGGCCGGCGGCACCGGCAGCTCCAGCAGGCCCTGGGCGACCACATGGTGGCGCACGCTGGCCACGGCGGCCGGCCCCAAGCCCCAGCTCTCGCACAGCGCGGCGCCCAGCGCGTCGTGGCTGACGCCAAAACCGGTGTGCTCCAGCTGGCACAGGTCGGCATCGGTGTCGGCGGCGCGCAGCATCGCGCGGTAGTGGTCGCTCGCATGGCGGAACAGCACCGCCTTGCCACACTCCTCGAACAACCCGGCCGAGTGGGCAGCCCAGGCGTCCAGGCCCAGCGCCTGGGCCAGCCGGCCCATCACCAGGCCGCGGTGCGCGGCGCGGGCCCAGATCGGCTCCAGCTCGGCAGCCGGCGCAAACGCGGCGCGCAGCCCCATCTCGAAAGTGATGCCGGCCACCTCGCGCGTGCCCAGGTAGGTGATCGCCTGCTGCACGCTCTGCACCCGGCCGGCCAGGCCGTAGAGCGACGAATTGACGGCCTTCATCACCGCGGCGGCCAGCGCCATGTCGGATTCGACCAACGAGCCGATGGCCTGCTGGTTGACCTCCTCGTCGGCCAACAGCAGCGACAGCTTGACCAGTGAGTCGGGTTGCGACGGAATGTCGATCTCTAGCGTGCGCAGTTGCGGGTCGACGGACATAGCGGAGGCGGCCGCGCGGTGCGGCCGGCAGGTGGACCGGACAAGCGCACAGACTATCGGCCCGGCCCTTGCATGAACCCGCGATCAGGCGGCCGACTGCCGGGCTGTTCCGCGACTTGGCCTGGCGGCGACCGCGCAAAAAAAAAACGCCAGGCAGGCAGCCTGGCGCGGATGAATGGGTGACTGCCGTGGTGGCGCTGTTCTGTGGTGTTGCGCCCGGTCGGTCACCGGCCTGTTGTGGTGTTGTCGATGTCTCCTCGGTCCCCGGGCGCTGGCGGTGCCAGACTGGCGCACCGCAAGCGCCGAGTGGGCGCAATGTAGGGAGCGCACCGGCGGCCGTCACCCAGGACTTCCCCTGGTTTCAGCGCACCAGCCACAGGACGACCTGATTTGCCGATGTGACAGCAGCGTGTCAGCGGTGGCCGTGCGGTTTCAGCGCCGCGCCGCCGCCCGCAGCCACTCGGCGGCGCGCTCGGCGATCATCAGCGTGGGCGAACTGGTGTTGCCGCTGGTGATGCTGGGCATCACGCTGGCGTCGGCGATGCGCAGGCCGGCCACGCCGCGCACCCGCAGTTCTGAATCGACCACCGCCAGCGCGTCGTCCGCCGGGCCCATGCGGCAGGTGCCCACCGGGTGGAAGATGGTGGTGCCGATGTCGCCGGCCAGCCGCGCCAGTTCGGCATCGGTCTGGAACTGCACGCCCGGCCTGACCTCTTTCGGCTGGTACTTCGCCAGCGCCGGCATCGCGGCGATGCGGCGGGTCAGGCGCAGCGAATCGGCCGCCACCTGGCGGTCGGCATCGGTCGACAGGTAGTTGGCAGCGATGGCCGGTGCGTCCTCGGGCCGCGCCGAGCGGATGCGCACGCTGCCACGCGACGTGGGGTTGAGGTTGCAGACGCTGGCGGTGAACGCGTTGAAGCGGTGCAGCGGCTCGCCGAAGGCGTCCAGGCTCAACGGCTGCACGTGGTATTCGAGGTTCGGGTGCTCGAAGCCCGGGCCCGAGCGGGTGAAACACCCCAGCTGCGACGGCGCCATGCTCATCGGCCCGGTGCGGCGCAGCAGGTATTCCAGCCCGATCAGGCCCTTGCCGAGCCATGAACTCGCCATGGTGTTGAGCGTCTTGACGCCCTGCACCTCGAACACCGCCCGGATCTGCAGATGGTCTTGCAGGTTCTCGCCGACACCGGGCAGGTCGTGGACCAGCGCAATGCCGTGCTGCTGCAGCAGCGCAGCCGGGCCGATGCCCGACAGCTGCAGGATCTGCGGCGTGCCGATGGCGCCGGCGGCCATCACCACCTCGCCGCCGACGGCCAGGCGGGCGGTCAGCGGCGCACCGCGCTGGTGGGCATGGCCCTCGGGACGTACCTCGACGCCGGTGATGCGCAGGCCGCTGTCGTCGCGCGTGCTGAGCAGGCGCGTCACCTGGGCCCCCGTCCACACCTGCAGGTTGTCGCGGTGCTGCACCGGCCGCAGGAAGGCTTTGGTGGCGCTCCAGCGCACGCCCTTGCGTTGGTTGACCTCGAAGTAGCCCACGCCTTCGTTGCTGCCGCGGTTGAAGTCGTCGGTGGCGGGGATGCCGGCCTCCTGCGCGGCGGCCGAGAACGCGTCGAGGATCTCCCAGGACAGGCGCTGTTTTTCGACCCGCCATTCGCCGCCCGAGCGGTCGCCGGTGGGGTCGAAACCATCGGCGCCATGGGCCGCGCTGGCGCCGCGCCAATGGTCCTCATGCTGCTTGAAATAGCGCAGGCAGTCGTCCCAGCGCCAGCGTGCGTCGCCGGTGGCCGCCGCCCAGCCGTCGTAGTCGCGCTGCTGGCCGCGCATGTAGATCATGCCGTTGATGCTGCTGCAGCCGCCCAGCACCTTGCCGCGCGCGTAGCGCAGCTGGCGGCCGTTGAGGCCGGCGTCGGGCTCGGTGAAGTACAGCCAGTCGGTGCGCGGGTTGCCGATGCAGTAGAGGTAGCCCACCGGGATGTGGACCCAGAGGTAGTCGTCGTTGCCGCCGGCCTCGATCAGCAGCACGCGGTTGGCGGCATCGGCCGACAGCCGGTTGGCCAGCAGGCAGCCGGCGGTGCCGGCGCCGACCACGATGTGGGTGTAGACGGGGGAGGTGTGACTCATCGGAGGTGGGGTTGATCAGCGGGTCGTTCAGCGGGTCGATCGGCGGGCCGATCAGCGGCGCAGCGTGGGGCTGGCCAGGATGGGGAACAGCTTGACCAGCCCGTCGGCCAGCAGCTCGACCGCCATCGCCGCCAGGATCAGCCCCATCAGCCGCGTCATCACGTTGATGCCGGTGCGGCCCAGCACCTTGGCAATGCGCCCCGACGCCGAGAACGCGGCCCAAGTGGCCAGGCCGATGACCACGCCGTAGCCCACCAGCAGCGCGTGCTCCAGAAACGTCTTGGTCTTCTCGGCGTAGATCACCACGGTGGAAATGGTGGCTGGGCCGGTCAGCAGCGGGATGGCCAGCGGCACCACCGCCACGCTGACGCCGGCGTCGGCCAGGTGCTGGCCCTCGGCCAGGTCGTCGGCGCCGCTTTCGGCCGGCTGGGCGTTGAGCATGTGCAGCGACGAGATCAGCAGCAGCATGCCGCCACCGACCTGGAACGAGGCGATCGAGATGCCGAAGAAGTTGATGATGTGCAGCCCCGCCAGGCCGCTGATCGAGACGACGCAGAAGGCCGTGAAGGCGCTGACGTTGAGCGTGCGGCGCCGCTGCTCGGCGCTGAAGCCCTGGGTGAAGGCCAGGAAGAACGGCACCACGCCGATCGGGTTGACGATGGCAAGCAGGGCGATCAGCGGTTTGAGCAGTTCCATCGGCGGTGGGTGGTGCGGGGCGCAGGGCGCAGGGCGGGTAAGGGCAGGGGTCAGCTGGGCAGCGGGTCGCCATCGAGCCGGCGCAACGACAGGTACAGCTCGCAGAGGCCGCGAAGGTACACCACGCCCGGCACCACCAGCCCGAGCGCAAACACCACCCCGGCGCCGGTCAGCGCGGCCGAGGTGTGTGCCGACAGCGCCGCCGCGCCCGGCGCCAGCCGGAAACCCTGGCCGAACAGCGCCGCCAGGAACGGGCCGGTCGCGAGATCGAAACCCGCCAGCCAGGCCGACAGGCCCAGCACCGCGCGGCCACCGGCCATCACCACCACACTGACCAGCGCGCCGACCGCGGCCGTCAACAGGCTGACCGCGGCCGACAGCAGGATCGCGTGGGCCAGCCGCCGCCGCACCTGACGCCCCAGCATCGCCAGCACCTGGCGCACGCCCAGGCCGGCCCACACCGCCGGGGCGGCCACCGGCCCCACCAGCGCGACCAGGGTCAGCCCGGCCAGCCCGATCGCCGGCACCGCCACCGGCACCACCAGCCCCAGCAGCGCCGGGCCCACCGTCGGCAAACGGGCCGCATACAACAGCCCCACCACCGCCCCCACCAGCGCAGACGCTGCCGCCAGCACGCATGCCACGACCGCCAGCAACCGGTGGGCACAACGCAGGGCGTCGCGCAAGGCCTCGATCGGCACGCGTTGCGGGCGGCCGCAGGCCTCGTCCATCAACACCAGGCCGGCGGCGTTGCTGCTGTAGAACAGCACGAAGAACGCGCCGGCGATCCACAGCGTGGCGCTCAGCCCGGCCTCGCGTGACAGGGCGCCCTGCGCCAAGGTCATCAGCAGACCGGCACCGGTGAAGGCGATCAGCAGCAAGTACAAGGCAGAGGCGTTGCGCACCGACTCGAGGCTTTGAAGCACCGAATTGAGCGCTTGCAGGGGGCCGGCTTCGTTGGGTTGTACCCGCATGACAACACTCATGATACTTGCGGGTTAGCCCCTGTTTCGGCCGCTGGCGGTGGCGCGCGCTTTGCCACCATAATGATCCAAGGGGGCGTCTGCGCACCCGGCCCGTGTCTGGAGACGGCGCCTGTAGCTTGAGTGTTTCACGCTGGGTTGAAGCTCCACATGGTTTACTTTTCTTGAGAAGGAGCTTCCCGCCATGGGAAACAAGCTTTACGTGGGCAACCTCGCGTACTCGGTTCGCGACGAATCCCTGCAACAAGCCTTCGGGCAATTCGGCGCCGTCACTTCCGCCAAGGTGATGATGGACCGCGAGACCGGCCGCTCGAAGGGCTTCGGTTTCGTCGAGATGTCTTCGCCCGCTGAAGCAACGGCTGCGATGAATGCCATGAATGGTCAGCCGCTCGAAGGCCGTGCCATCGTCGTCAACGAAGCCCGTCCGCGCGAAGATCGCCCGGCGGGTGGCGGCGGCGGCTACGGTGGTGGCGGCGGTGGCTACGGCGGCGGCGGTGGTGGCAGCCGCACCGGCGGCGGGGGCTACGGCGGCGGTGGCAGCAGCGGTGGTGGCGGCGGCTACGGTGGTGGCGGCAGCGGCGGTGGTGGCAGCGGTGGTGGCGGTGGCTACGGCGGCGGCGGCGGCGGTGGTGGCCGCAGCGGTGGCGGTGGTGGCTACGGCGGTGGTGGCAGTGGTGGCAGTGGCGGCGGTGGCGCTGGCGGCGGCGGCGGTGGTCGCAGCCCCTACGGCACCGGGCGCGGCGGCCCCCGTGGTGGTGGCAGCAGCGGCGGTGGCGGCTACGGCGGCGGCGGCAGCCAGGGCTACTGACCCCGCGGTTCGGGCTGCCGGCAGCCCGCGCCCATTGATCGACAAAGGGCGCCTGCGGGTGCCCTTTTTCATGGCCGATCGCCGCGCCGTTCGGCAGGCAAGCGAATGGTGATGTTGGCGCGCCGCACAGCGGGCGATCAACGGGGTGCGGATTCTGGGCGCGGTGCCGCTGCGCGGCGCCGAACCCTGGCGCGAGCGCCTACCCGTCGCGCCGGCGCTTGCGTGGCCGCCCGGCCAGCAAGCGGTCGAACAGCGCGTCGGGCAAGGCGCGCAGCAGTGCCGCCACCACGCCCATCTGCCAGGGCACGACACGACATCGAACCCCGTCGGCGATGTGTCCGAACGCCAGCTCGGCGAACCGGTCTGCGCTCATCAGGAAGGGCATGCGGTAGCGGTTGCCACGCGTCAGCGGCGTGTCGATGTAGCCGGGGGCGATCGTCACCACCTTGACGCCGAACGGCCGGCATTCGCCACGCAGGCTTTCGCAATAGCTGATCACTGCAGCCTTGCTGGCGCAATAAGCGCCGTGGCCCGGCAGGCCGCGGATGCCGGCCACGCTGGCAATGCCCACCAGCGTACCGCTGCCACGCTGCTGCATCGCGTCGACGAATGGCTGGAAGGTGGCGGCCATGCCGAGCACGTTGGTCTCCAGCGTGGCGCGCATCACCTCCAGGTCGGCCGGGTCGGCGGTGTCCATGCCCACGCTGATGCCGGCATTGGCGATCACCACGTCGGGCAGGCCCTGCCCGGCGATGCAGGCGCGGCCGGCGCCGGTGATCGCTCCGACGTCGCGCACGTCGGCCGGGTAGACGGCCAGGCGATCTGCCGGGATGCCCTGCACCCCGGCCCATTGGCGAAGCTCGGCCTCGCGGCGCGCCACCAGCGCCAGCCGGTAGCCGGCGCGGTGGTAGCGCAGCGCCAACGCCTGGCCGATGCCGCTGGACGCCCCGGTGATGTAGACCAGCGGCGAGGGCATCGTGGGCGG
>JBBQVF010000049.1:0-29543 GCA_038211805.1 Burkholderiales bacterium
TCAGCGGGACGCGTCACCCGGCAACTGGGTGGCGAAGGTCAGCCGCGGCAGGTTGGCGCGGCGGGCCGCGTCGAGCACGTTGATGACCGATTGGTGCGCCGCCAGCGCATCGGCCGAGACGATCACGACCGGTGCGTTGGCTCCGTTGGCGGCCCCGCCGGCAGCGCCAGCGGCCGCCTGACCTGCCGCTGATTGCAGTGCCGCGGCCAGCAACTCGATGCTGCGGCCGTCCAGCGGCACGCGGTTGACAGCGTAGCGGCCCTCGGCCGACACGGTGACCAGGATCTCGGCGGGTTGTTCCTTCAACCGGTCGGCGTCGGCCACCGGCAGGTTGATCTGCAACTCGGAGTAGCGGCTGTAGGTGGTCGACAGCATCAGGAAGATCAGCACCACCAGCAGCACGTCGATGAACGGGATCAGGTTGATCTCCGGTTCCTCACTTTTGCGGCGTCGAAAGTTCATGGCGGTTCAGCGGCGCACCGGGCCGGCCTAGGGGCGCGCGGCGGGCGCCGGGCGCACTGCAAAACGCATCAGGTGCGGCACCATGCGCTCGGCGGCCTGCTCCAGGTTGAGCAGGTGGTTGTCGACCACGCCGCGGAAGTAGCGGTAGAACATCAGCGATGGGATCGCGATGATCAGCCCGAACGCGGTGTTGTACAGCGCCACCGAGATGCCGTGGGCCAGCGCGGCCGGGTTGCTGGCCCCGCTGGGCGCCTGGGAGCCGAAGATCTCGATCATGCCGACCACCGTGCCCAGCAGGCCCAGCAGCGGCGCGGCTGCGGCGATGGTGCCCAGCGCGTTGAGGTAGCGCTCCAGTTGCTGGGCGGCGCCGCGGCCGGCGGACTCGAAGGTTTGGCGCAGCGTGCGCTCGGTGATGCGCGGCTCGACGATCACCGCGCGCAGGCCGGTGGCCAGCACCTGGCCCATCACCGAGTTTTCGGCCAGCTTGTTGACCACGTCCATCGCCGGCAGGCTGGTGCGGCTGACGGCCAGCACCTCGTCGAACAGCGTGGGCGGCACGATGCGTGCCGTGCGCAGGCTCAGCAGGCGCTCGATGACCAGGGCCAGCCCCACCACGGAACACAGGATCAGGGGCCAGATCGGCCACCCAGCGGCTTGTATGATCGACAGCAACGGGGGCCTTTCAGGCGACGGGATCGCAGTGGTGAGGTCAGCAGGTCGGTTCGGCCGGGATGCTGAAACTGCCGGGTCGCCGGATTATGGCGCCCGTCCGGCAGCGGCCCGCTGCGAACGCCGCACCTGCGTTGATCCGCCGCCGCAGGGCCATCGGCAACCACCCGACGCCCGGCGCCGACCGGCGGCTCGCCGGCCAGGCTTTTGCAGCGGCCCCACTGGCAAGCAGGCAAGCTTGCCAGCCGGCAAGCAGGCAGCAGCAACGGCGCACGATTCATCCACCGTTGCTGTGGACAAGTTTGTGCACAAGCCCTCCGCGGCGGCACGAAGATGACGGTTTTTCAGGCGCTGCCTTGGATTGCCTGTTTTTTAAGCAGGCATTTTTTCAATTGAATCAACTACTTGCACCAATGCGTCAGTTCTGTGACGGGTTTTTTCGGCGGTCATCGAGAACACCCGACAACTGTGGATTTCCGTTGGCCGGGCTTGTCAATGCCTGCTTCACCGGGGGTGCCGGATGGCCATGAACGGGCCTGCGACCGCGCCCGCGGCCGCCCGCGCCTGGACGGTTGCCGCGCTGCTGCTGGCGGTGGCCGATGCGCTGGCGTCGCGGCTGGGCGCGGTGACGGTGCGCGGCGAGGTCTCGGGCTTCACCCGCGCCGCCAGCGGCCACTGCTATTTCACGCTCAAGGACAGCGAAGGCCAGGCGGCCTTGCTGCGCTGCGCGATGTTTCGCCGCGCCGCCACGCTGCTCGACTTTCGCCCGGCCGATGGCCAGCAGGTCGAATTGCGCGGCCGCATCACCGTCTACGAATCGCGCGGCGAGCTGCAGTGCGTGGTCGAAGCGATGTCGCGGCTGGGGGAAGGCTCGCTCTACGAGCTGTTCCTGAAGCTGCGCGCACGGCTGCAGGCGGCCGGGCTGTTCGATCCGTCGCGCAAGCGGGCCCTGCCGGCCTGGCCGCTGGCGCTGGGGGTGGTCACCTCGCTGGGTGCGGCGGCGCTGCACGACGTGGTCAGTGCGATCGAACGCCGGGCGCCGCAGGTGCGGCTGGTGATCTATCCGTGCAGCGTGCAAGGCGCCGAGGCGCCGGCGCAGATCGAGCGGGCCATTGCCCTGGCCAACCAGCGCGACGAGGTCGATGCGCTGATCGTCTGCCGCGGTGGCGGCTCGCTGGAAGACCTGTGGGCCTTCAACGACGAGGCGGTGGTGCGGGCCGTGGCAGGCAGCCGCTTGCCGGTGGTCTGCGGGGTCGGCCATGAAACCGACGTCACGCTGGCCGAACTGGCGGCCGACCTGCGGGCGCCCACACCCACCGCGGCGGCCGAGTTGGCCACGCCGCTGCGCGCCGACGCGCTGGCGCGCCTGCAGGCGATCGCCCAGGCGTTGCGCCGCGCCGCGCAGCGCCGGCTCGACCAGAGCGCACAGCGGCTGGACCGGCTGGCGCTGCAGGTCGGCCGGCCCGCCCGCCTGCTCGACCAGCAGGCCGCGCGGCTGGGCCGGCTGCATGATCGCCAGCGATTGGCCGTGGCCCAGGGCCTGGTCATCCGGCAGCGGCGGCTGGACGACCTGGCCCGGCGCCTCGTGGCGGCCCAGCAGTTGCAACGCCAGCGCCGCGCCGACGGCCTGGACCGGCTGGCGCTGCGCCTGGCCGCTGCCGACCCGCACCAAGTGCTGTCGCGTGGCTACGCCTGGCTGGCCGATGGCAGCGGCACGCCGGTCACCCGCGCGGCGGGCCTGCAGGTCGGTGCCGAGCTGACGGCGCAGTGGGCCGATGGCCGTGCCGCGGTGCAGGTGCGGTCGGTCAGTGCCGGGCTGGTCGATCCGCCCGCGGCCGCACCCGACAACGCAGCGCCGCCGCCCCCACGTGCACCGCGCCGGCGGACAAAGCCCTGACCTGCAGTCGCAGGGGGCGATGCCTACAATGAAATTCCAGCAAGTGGGGCGGCCGGACTGAGGTCAGGCCCGTTGGCCCCGACCCCGTCCCGCAACTTATCCGCAACCCTGGCGCAGCACCGCGCCGCCCACGCAAGGACCAATCCATGAGCTACACCCTGCCGGCCCTGCCTTACGCCACCGATGCGCTGATGCCGCACATCTCGCCCGAAACCTTCGAGTACCACTACGGTAAGCACCACCAGGCCTACGTGACCAACCTGAACAACCTGGTCGGCGGCACCGAATTTGCCGGCCTGGCGCTGGAAGACGTGGTCAAGAAGGCCAGCGGCCCGGTGTTCAACAACGCCGCCCAGGTCTGGAACCACACCTTTTTCTGGAACAGCATGAAGCCCGCCGGCGGCGGCGAGCCCAGCGGCGCGCTGGCCGCGGCCATCACCGCCAAGTGGGGCAGCTACGCCGCCTTCAAGGAAGCCTTCACCAAGAGCGCGGTCGGCAACTTCGGCTCGGGCTGGACCTGGCTGGTCAAGAAGGCCGACGGCTCGGTCGACCTGGTCAACACCAGCAATGCCGCCACGCCGCTGACGGGCGCCGACAAGGCGCTGCTGACCCTCGATGTGTGGGAACACGCCTACTACATCGACTACCGCAACGCCCGTCCCAAATTCATCGAGACCTACCTGAACTCGCTGGTCAACTGGGGCTTCGCCGAAGCCAACTTCGCCTGATCGCCTGATCCCCTGAACCATCACGCCAGATGCCGCGGGCCGGACGGTCTTGCCGTCCGGCCCGCTGCCTTTCAGGGTTTGAAGGGCGGCCCGATCAGCTTGAAGCCGGGCTTGATGCCGCGCTTGGCGAACCAGCCCTGGTTCATCTCCAGCACGAACCGAACCGGCTTCGACGAACAGTGCGAGGCTTCGTCGAAGGGTTTCATGTCGGCCAGGTTCACGATGCTGCCATCGTCGGCCAGGAAGGCGATGGTCAGTGGCGTGGGCGTGTTCTTCATCCAGAAGCATTGGGGTGTGGCTTCGTCGAAGACGAACAGCATGCCCTGGTGGCTGGCCAGGTCACGGCGGTACATCAGGCCCTTTTGCCGTTGTTCGGCGGTCAGCGCCAGTTCGGCCAGGATGTTGTGCATGCCTGCATTGAGCGTGATGGCTTGCAATCTTTGGGGCTGTTCGCCCTGCCGTTGTGCCAAGCTGGCGCCGTGGTTGAGCAACAGCACCGTAGCCAACAGACCAGTCTGCAAGACCCGGATGACCGTCGTGGACGCGTGCCACTTGATTTGAATCATGTTGTACCCTCGGGATTACCATTAGATTTGTGCCGTTCGAACGGCAGTGCGGCTTTCGCCACACCCTGCGCATCGGTCTGGATTTCACCATGACGCCTTTTCCCACCCCAGCGCAGGTCCTGTCTCCCGAGGCTGTCCGGGACGCCGCGTCGGTGCTGGACGACCCGGTCGAACTGCGGCGCTTCACCCGGTTTGCCACCGGCGCGGCGGGCGAGCGCATCGCTGACTCGTCTCTGCGCATCACCGGCATGCATTGCGCGGCCTGCGCCGGGCTGATCGAGCAGGCACTGATGGGCGTGGACGGGGTACTCGAAGCCAGCGTCAGCGCCGCCGGCGAGCGTGCCCGGGTGCACTGGAACCCGCAGCGCACGCGCATCGCCGCGGTGTTGGCGGCGATCCGCGCCGCGGGCTACGGCGCCGCGCCCGATGCCGCGCTGGAGGCCCGCGAGGCCCGCAAGCTGGAGCACCGCCAGGCCGTGTGGCGGCTGTTTGTCGCCGCCTTCTGCGCCATGCAGGTGATGATGATGGCCACGCCCAGCTACGTCGCCAGCGGCGACGACCTGGCGCCCGACCTGCGGCAGTTGCTGAACTGGGGCAGCTGGTTGTTGTCGCTGCCGGTGATGGTGTTCGCGGCCGGGCCGTTCTTCAGCGGCGCCTGGCGCAACCTGCGGGCGCGTCGCATCGGCATGGACGTGCCGGTGGCGCTGGGCGTCGCTGTCACCTTCGTTGCCAGCAGCGGCGCCACCTTCGACCCCGGCGGCCTGTTCGGGCAGGAGGTCTACTTCGATTCGCTGACCATGTTCGTCAGCTTCCTGCTGGCCGGCCGCCTGCTGGAGACCCGCGCCCGCCACCGCGTGGCCCAGGTGCTGGAGGCCGCGTTGTCGGGCATGCCCGAGACCGCGCTGCGGCTGGATGCGGCCGGCCAGGTGCAACTGGTCAGTGTGCAGCGGCTGGAACCCGGCGACCGCGTGCGGGTGCTGGTGGGCCAGGCCTTTCCGGCCGACGGCCAGGTGATCGAGGGCGCGACCCGGGCCGATGAATCCCTGCTCACCGGCGAGAGTGTGGCGGTGGCCAAGCCCTGCGGCGCCCCGGTGGCCGCGGGCAGCCTGAACCTGGGCGCGCCGGTGGTGGTGCGCGTCGAGCGGGTGGGCGCCGACACCCGGCTGGAAGGCATCGTCGCGCTGATGCGCGATGCCATGAGCCAGCGCCCCGACGCGGCCCGCGCCGCCGACCGCTGGGCCGGCCCCTTCTTGTGGGCGGTGCTGCTGCTGGCCGCCGGTGCGGCTGCGGTGTGGAGCGTGATCGATCCCTCGCGGGCGGTCTGGGTGGCGGTGTCGGTGCTGATCGTCACCTGCCCTTGCGCCTTGTCGCTGGCCGCGCCCTCGGCCGTGCTGGCCGCCACCAGCGCGCTGGCCCGGCGCGGTGTGCTGCTGCAGCGACTGGACGCGCTGGAGGCCTTCACCCGGGTGCAGCGGGTTTACCTCGACAAGACCGGCACGGTGACTGACGAGCAACTGCAACTGGCCGCTGTGGTGCCGGTGAGCGACGCCCCGTTCGATGCGTCGCTGCAGGCCCGGGCGGCATCGCTGGCGGGCTGGTCCGGCCACCCGCTGTCGCGCGCCCTGGTGGTGGCCCACGAGACGTCGGCTGCCGGGTCCGGGGCGGCACACGCCTTCGACTGGCACGACGTGCATGAAGAGCCCGGGCGGGGCTTGAGTGGCCGCGACAGCGACGGCCGCAACTGGCGTTTGGGCGCCGCCGTTTTTGTCGGCGCCACCGACGATGGGGCCGACGCCGGCCGCGCAGCCGCCTGGTTCGGCTGCGATGGCCGGGCGCTGCTGCGTTTCGATTTCGACGAGGCCTTGCGCCCCGATGCCCGCGCCGCTGTCGACGGTCTGCGCGCCCAGGGCCTGGAGGTCGTGCTGTTGTCGGGCGACCGGCCCGACCGGGCGCAGCGCATGGGCGAGCGGCTGGCGGTGGACGCCGTCATCGGCGGCGCCACACCCGAGAGCAAGCTGGCCGAGGTGGCCGCGGCGCAAGCGGCCGGCCTGCGGGTGGCGATGGTCGGCGACGGCATCAACGATGCGCCGGTGCTGGCCCGTGCCGACGTCAGCTTCGCGATGGGGCAGGGCGCGCTGGTGGCGCGCGCCCACGCCGATGCGGTGGTGGTTTCCAACCGCCTGACCGACCTGGTGGCGGCCCGGCGGCTGGGGCTGCAAACCATGCGGGTGATCCGCCAGAACCTGGGCTGGGCAGCGGTCTACAACGGCTCGTGCATACCGCTGGCGCTGATCGGCTGGTTGCCGCCCTGGGCTGCCGGGCTGGGCATGGCGAGCAGTTCGTTGCTGGTGATCCTCAACTCGCTGCGCCTGGCGCGATGACGCGGCGCTGACTGCACCCTGAAATGAAACAACCCCCACGCTCGCTTCGCTTGCTGCCCCCCCAGGGGGCGCGTCAGCACCTTCGGACGGCCGGGCGGTACTGACACATGGACATCCTCTACTTGCTCATTCCCCTGTCGGCCGTGTTGGTGCTGATCATCATCGGGGTGTTCGGCTGGGCCTTGCACCGGGGCCAGTTCGACGACGTCGAGCGGGAAGGTGAGCGTTTCCTGCAACACGATGTAGCGGCGTTTGATGCCGATCAATCGCCGACGCCGGTCCGCCCTGAACAATCGCGACGAATTTAGTCAGACCACACTTGAAATCCTGAAGGAGGCCTCTCAATGGCAAGCAGCTCCGCGACGACCGCACCGGTCTACAGCGACACCACCGTCAGACTGTTCGCGCTGGCGGCGGTCGTCTACGGCATCGTTGGCATGCTGGTCGGCGTGATCATCGCCGCCCAGCTGGCCTGGCCCGAACTCAACTTCGGCATCCCGTGGCTCAGCTACGGCCGCTTGCGGCCGCTGCACACCAACGCAGTGATCTTCGCGTTTGGCGGCTGCGCGCTGTTTGCCACCAGCTACCACGTGGTGCAGCGCACCTGCCAGGCCAAGTTGTTCATGCCTCGCCTGGCGATGTTCACCTTCATCGGCTGGAACCTGGTGATCCTGTCGGCGGTGGTCACCCTGCCGCTGGGCATGACCCAGGGCAAGGAATACGCCGAGCTGGAATGGCCGATCGACCTGCTGATCGCGGTGGTGTGGGTGTCCTACGCCATCGTCTTCTTCGGCACGGTGGGCACCCGCAAGATCCGCCACATCTACGTCGCCAACTGGTTCTTCGGCGCCTTCATCCTGACGGTGGCGTTGCTGCACATCGTCAACAGCGCGGCCATTCCGGTGTCCCTGTGGCCGATGAATTCGTACTCGGCTTACGCCGGTGTGCAGGACGCCATGGTGCAGTGGTGGTACGGCCACAACGCGGTGGGCTTTTTCCTGACCGCGGGCTTCCTGGGCATGATGTATTACTACATCCCCAAGCAGGCCGGCCGTCCGGTTTACAGCTACCGCCTGTCGATCGTGCACTTCTGGGCGCTGATCTTCACCTACATGTGGGCGGGCCCGCACCACCTGCACTACACCGCCTTGCCCGACTGGGCGCAGAGCGTGGGCATGATCTTCTCGCTGGTGCTGCTGGCGCCCAGCTGGGGCGGCATGATCAACGGCATCATGACGCTGTCGGGTGCCTGGCACAAACTGCGTGACGACCCCATCCTGAAGTTCCTGATCGTGTCGCTCTCGTTTTACGGGATGAGCACCTTCGAGGGCCCGATGATGTCGATCAAGACCGTCAACGCGCTGTCGCATTACACCGACTGGACCATCGGCCACGTGCATTCCGGTGCGCTGGGCTGGGTCGGCCTGATCTCGATGGGCGCGCTGTACCACCTGATCCCGCGCATGTTCGGCCGCGAGAAGATGCACAGCGTGCGCGCGATCGAACTGCACTTCTGGATCGCCACCATCGGCATCGTGCTGTACATCGCCGCGATGTGGATTGCCGGCGTGATGCAGGGCCTGATGTGGCGTGCGGTCAACCCCGACGGCACGCTGGTCTACAGCTTCGTCGAGAGCGTGAAAGCCACCTACCCGTTCTACGTGATCCGCTTCGGCGGCGGCGTGCTCTACCTCAGCGGCATGCTGATCATGGGCTGGAACGTGGTGATGACGGTGAAGAACGGCAAGGCCGTCGAAGCCCGCATCCCCACGGTCGGCGGCCCCGCCCTGGCCCACGCCTGAACCCCCAAGGACAACAAGCCATGGCACTCCATGCTCCCGTCGGTCACGAGAAGATCGAGACCAACAACTTCCTGATGATCGTGCTGATCCTGCTGGCCGTGCTGTTCGGCGGCCTGGTCGAGATCGTGCCGCTGTTCTTTCAAAAGAGCACGACACAGCCGGTCGAAGGCCTGAAGCCCTACACCTCGCTGCAGCTGGCCGGGCGCGACATCTACCTGCGCGAAGGCTGCTACAACTGCCACTCGCAGATGATCCGGCCGTTCCGGGCCGAGACGCTGCGTTACGGCCCGTACTCCACCGCCGGTGAATTCGTCTACGACCACCCGTTCCAGTGGGGCAGCAAGCGCACCGGCCCTGATCTTCACCGGGTCGGTGGCAAGTACAGCGACGAGTGGCACCGCATCCACCTCAACAACCCGCGTGACCTGGTGCCCGAGAGCAACATGCCGGCCTACCCCTGGCTGCTGACCGGCATGATCGACCCTGCCGACATGGCGCCCAGGATGAGCGGCCTGCGCTTGGTCGGCGTGCCCTACACCGACGCCGAGATCGCCAAGGCTGGCGACGACGTCAAGGGCAAGACCGAAATGGAAGCCCTCATCGCCTACCTGCAGGTGATGGGCACCGCCCGCCAGTGATGGCGCGCCAAGGAGAGCCACATGGATGTCAATGACCTGCGCAGCATCACCACGCTGCTGATGTTTGCGGCCTTTGTCGGCATCGTGGGATGGGCCTGGGCCGGCCACCGACGCGCCCGCTTCGACGACGCCGCACTGGTTCCGTTCATGGACGACCTGCCCGAGGCAGGCGTTCAAGGAGAGAAAAAATGAGTGACTTCATCAACAGCGGCTGGGCCTGGTATGTCGCCGGGATCACCGTCGCCGGTCTGCTGTTCTGCGCCTTCATCCTGATGGTGGCCAGCAAGCGCAAGGTGATGGCCAGCGACAACACCACCGGCCACGTCTGGGACGAGGACCTGCGTGAACTGAACAACCCGCTGCCGCGCTGGTGGATGTGGCTGTTCATCATCACCGTGGTGTTCGCCGCGATCTACCTGGCGCTGTACCCCGGCCTGGGCAGCGCGCCGGGCGTGCTGAAATGGACCAGCACCGGCCAGTGGCAGACCGAGCAGGACAAGGCCCACGCCGCGATGGCGCCGGTCTACGCCAAGTACACCGCCATGCCGGCCGCCGACCTGGCCAAGGACGCCAAGGCCATGGGCATCGGCGAACGCTTGTTCGTCAACAACTGCGCCCAGTGCCATGGCTCGGACGCCCGCGGCAGCAAGGGTTTCCCCAACCTGACCGACGGCGACTGGCTGGGTGGCACAGGCGCTGAGTACATCGGCAAGACCATCAACGCAGGCCGGGTGGGCGTGATGCCGCCGATGGCCGCTGCGGTGGGCGGTGCCGACGACCTCAAGAACGTGTCGCACTACGTGCTCAGCTTGTCCGGCAGCGCCCACAACAACGTGTCGGCCGAGCTGGGCAAGGCCAAGTTCGCGTCCTGCGCCGCTTGCCACGGTGCCGACGGCAAGGGCAACCAGGCGCTGGGTGCACCCAACCTGACCGACAAGACCTGGCTGCACGGCTGGGGCGAGGAAGCAGTGACATCGATCGTCGTCAACGGCAAGCAGAACGTGATGCCGGCCTTCGAGAAGCGGCTGTCGCCCGAGCAGATTTATGTGTTGTCGGCCTATGTCTGGAACCTGTCGCAGACCACCGCGGTCGCGGCGAAGTAGGCACCGGGTCCGCGCGCCGACATGAGCGATTCCGCCAACGCATCCGCAGCCGTGGCTGCACCGATCCCCGCGGCCGACGCCAACGGCTTGGTCGGCGACGATGCCGCGTTCGCGGTGGTCTCGCTTTACCAGAAGCAGAAGAAGATCTACGCCCGTGCCGTCAGCGGCGTGTTCGCCACCTGGCGCTGGTCGCTGGTGTGGTTCACGCAGTTGCTGTTCTACGGTCTGCCCTGGCTTGAATGGAACAGCCGGCAGGCCGTGTTGTTCGATCTGGGCACGCGCCGGTTCTACATCGGCCCGCTGGTGCTCTACCCGCAGGACTTCATTTTCCTGACGGGCATCCTGATCATCGCGGCCTACGCGCTGTTCCTGTTCACCGCGGTGGCGGGGCGGCTGTGGTGCGGCTTTGCCTGCCCACAGACGGTCTACACCGAGATGTTCATGTGGGTCGAAAAGAAGATCGAGGGCGACCGGATCGCCCGCATGAAGCTCGACGACGGCCCCTGGACCCTCAGCAAGGTCTGGCGCAAGACCGCCAAGCAGGGGGTCTGGATCGCCATTGCGCTGTGGACCGGCTTTACCTTCGTCGGCTACTTCTCACCCATCGGCGAGTTGGCCGCCTCGGTCGCCACATTCGGGCTGGGTCCCTGGGAGTTGTTCTGGGTGCTTTTCTACGGTTTTGCCACTTATGGGTTCGCCGGCATCATGCGCGAGCAGGTGTGCAAATACATGTGCCCGTACGCGCGGTTCCAGAGCGCGATGTTCGACAAGGACACGCTGATCATCAGCTACGACGTCGAGCGTGGCGAGCCACGCGGCTCGCGTTCGCGCAAGGCCGATCCGGCCAGGATCGGCATGGGTTCTTGCATCGACTGCGGCCTGTGCGTGCAGGTGTGTCCCACCGGCATCGACATCCGCCAGGGCCTGCAGTACGAATGCATCGGTTGTGCCGCCTGCATCGACGTCTGCGACGGCGTGATGGAAAAGATGAACTACCCCAAGGGGTTGATCCGCTACGACACCCAGAACGGCCTCGCCCAGCATCTCACGCGGGCGCAACGGCTGGCGCGTATCTTCCGTCCCCGCGTGCTGGTCTACAGCGCGATCCTGGGCGTCATCGTGCTGGGCTTCTTCATCAGCCTGGCCATGCGCCATCCGTTCAAGGTTGACGTGGTGCGCGACCGTGCCGCACTGGCGCGGCTGGTCGACGATGGCCAGGTCGAGAATGTCTACCGGTTGCAGGTGATGAACGCCACCGAGCGGCCACAGCGCTACGCTGTTGCCGTGAAGGGCCTGCCCGGCATAGCGCTCGATGCAACGCCCGTGATCGCGTTGGCGCCGGCTGAGGCCAGGTGGGTCACACTGGCGGTGCGGGTGCCGCCTGAGTCGGCACGCCAGGCTGGCGCCGGCGCCCACACCATCCATTTCGACATCGTATTGGTCGATCGCGATGCCGGTGGCCAGGTCACCTCGCACGCTGCCTTGAGTGAAAAATCAACCTTTGTCGTGCCGCGATGACACGACCCCCGGAGCACCGTTCATGAATTCCAGCCTTTCCAAGCCGCTTGTCGGCCCTGTTTGCGCGGCGCCACCCTGGTGGCGGGTCGGCATGGTGTGGCTGGTGGTGGGCGGCCCGGCGGTGGTGGTGGTGGCCAGCATCGCCACCGGTGTGATCGCCTACCGTGGCGCCGACGAGGTGTTGGTGACCGCGCCGTCGGCGCGTCAGGCGCCGGTGCAGCCGACCGGCGCCACGCCGGCGCTGACGGCCCGCAACCACGCGGCCACAGCGGCAGCACCTGCCGCTGCCCCGGCCACCGACCCGGCTGCGGTGCCGGCTGCGGCCGCCGCACCCGCGCCGCGCTGAGCCGCAGGACACGCACGATGGCCGCCAACCGATTCAAGATGCGGGCGATGGCGATCCTCTGGCCATCGTTCATCATGGCCGGCGTGCTGGAGGCGCTGGTATTCGCCCTGGTCGACCCAGGCAACCTGCACTGGTTTGGCGGTGAGCAGGTATCGTTGTCCGCGTCGGCGGTCTACACGCTGGCGTTTTTTGTGTTCTGGGCGATCATCGCCAGCGCTGGCACGATGAGCCGGTTGTTGGAGGGCGATGCCGAGCACATCAATAGCGAAGGGGCCACCGGGGCCTTCCGCCACTGATCGACCGGCCGCTGCAGCCCGGCGGCAGGCGCGGCTGCCTCAGCAGTTGGCGCCGTTGACCAGGCTTTGAAGCTTGTCCTGGTCGAGGATCCGGATCTGCCGCTGTTTCACTTCCAGCATGCCCTCGTCCTGGAACTTGCTGAAGGTGCGGCTCACCGTTTCGAGCTTCAGGCCGAGGTAGCTGCCGATCTCCTCGCGCGTCATGCGCAGGATCAGCGACGACGCCGAGAAGCCGCGTGCCTGCAGCCGCTGGGTCAGGTTCAGCAGAAAGGCGGCCAGCCGCTCCTCGGCCCGCATGCTGCCCAGCAGCAACATCACGCCGTGGTCGCGCACGATCTCGCGGCTCATGATCTTGTGAAACTGGTGCTGCAGTTCGCTGAACTCGCGCGACAAGCCTTCGAGCTGGCTGTAGGGGATCACGCAGACCTGCGAATCCTCGAGCGCCACCGCGTCGCAGGTGTGGCTGTCTGTGCTGATGCCGTCCAGACCCAGCAATTCGCCGGCCATCTGGAAGCCGGTCACCTGGTCGCGGCCGTCTTCCGACGAAACGCAGGTCTTGAAGAAGCCGGTGCGCACGGCGTACAGCGACAGGAACTCATCGCCGGCCCGAAACAGGCTGTCGCCGCGGGCCACGGTGCGGCGGGAGGCCACCAGGGTGTCGAGACGGTCGAGGTTTTCGGGCGTCAAGCCGACTGGCAGGCACAACTCGCGCAAATTGCAGCTTGAACAGGCCACCTTGAAGGGTTCAAGGCGCAGCTTCGAGGTGTCGGCAGTGGTGGTCATGCCGCCATTATGGGCACGGAAGCCCTTGATTCGCGTTAACTTGCAGGCGCCGTCGTGATGCAACGGCCCTGCGATTCGCCGATGTCCTTGGCCTCGTTTGAGGCAGATCAAGACGCGCAACGGGTGCTTTGGCAAAGTCGAGCGCCATGCAAACCCATGCTTCCGATCAAGTGCCTGTGCTGACCGAGGCGATGTTGCGTCGCCTGGACCGGCCCGGGCCGCGCTACACCTCCTACCCCACCGCCGACCGCTTCGTCGAAGCCTTCGGCGCCACCGAATACGCCCAGGCGCTCGCCCAGCGGGCCACCGGTGCCACTGTGGGCGGCAAGCCCCCGCTGTCGCTCTACATCCACATCCCTTTTTGCGAATCGGTCTGTTACTACTGCGCCTGCAACAAGGTCATCACCAAGCACCACGACAAGGCCACCGAGTACCTGGACGTGCTGGCCCAGGAAGTGGCGCTGAACGTGGCGGTACTGGGCCGCGGCCAGCCGGTGTCGCAGTTGCACCTGGGCGGCGGCACGCCGACTTTCCTGTCGGACGCCGAATTGAGCCAGCTGATGGCGATGCTGCAGGGCGCCTTCAGGCTGGCGCCGGGCGCCGAGGTCTCGATCGAGGTCGACCCGCGCACCGCCTCGCCACAGCGCCTTCAGCATTTGGCAGCGCTGGGCTTCAACCGGCTGAGCTTCGGCGTGCAGGATTTCGACGCCGATGTGCAGAAGGCGGTGCACCGGGTTCAGCCTTACGAATCGGTGCGCACGCTGATGGTGGCGGCACGCGAGATCGGCTTCGAATCGATCAACGCCGACCTGATCTACGGCCTGCCCAAGCAGACGCCCGAGTCCTTCGCCCGCACCATCGCCCAGGTGGCCGAATTGCGGCCCGATCGGATCGCGCTGTATGCCTATGCCCACCTGCCGCAGCGTTTCAAACCGCAGCGGCGCATCGTGATCGCGCAATTGCCGCCGCCCGACCACCGGGTGCAGATGCTGGGCGGCGCGATGGCCGGCTTCATCGGCCACGGCTACACCTACATCGGCATGGACCACTTTGCCTTGCCTGACGACTCACTGGCCGTGGCCAAGCGCCAGGGCCGGCTGCACCGCAACTTCCAGGGCTACAGCACCCAGCCCGATTGCGACCTGATCGCGCTGGGCGTGTCGGCCATCGGCCGCATGGGCACCACTTACAGCCAGAACGCCAAGACCCTGGACGAGTATTACGACGCGGTGCGCCAGGGTCAGTTTCCGGTGGTGCGCGGCCTGTCTCTGAGCCGCGACGACCTGGTGCGCCGGGCAGTGGTGATGGCGCTGATGTGCCAGGGCCGGGTGTCGTTCGAGTCGATCGAATTGGCCCACCTGATCAAAATGGGCGATTACTTCAAGGCCGAGTTGGAAGACTTGGTCGAATTGCAGGGCCTGGGCTTGTGCGAGGTATCGGCCGATGGTGTGCAGGTCACTGCCACCGGCTGGTACTTCGTGCGCGCGGTCGCGATGGTCTTCGATCGCCACCTGCGCGCCGACAAGACCCGCGAGCGCTTCTCCCGCATCATTTGACGCCACCGCATCTGCGGTAACCTGTCGACATGGATCAAGCGCTGTTTCTCAGCGCCGTGTTGATGGGCCTGGCGGGCACACCGCACTGCCTGGCGATGTGCGGCGCCGCCTGCACCGCCGCCGCAGGCGGTGGCCGGGCGCGCAACCTGCTGCCCTTCCACCTCGGCCGGCTGTTGGCCTATTCAGCCGCCGGCGCGGTGGTTGCAGCCAGCGTGGGCAGCCTGGCCATGATGGGGCAGGCCGTGGCGGCCCTTCGCCCGCTCTGGACGCTGGTTCACATCGCCGCACTCGCGCTGGGCCTTTACCTGCTTTGGCAAGGTCGTCAACCCGGCTGGATGGAGCGCCTGGGCCGAACGCGAGGCCCTGCCACGGTGGCGCACCGGGGTGGCGAGCGCTGGCAGGTGGTGGCCGCGCCAGCCCGCAGCGCCGGCCTGGGGCTGGCCTGGGTGGCCTGGCCCTGTGGGCTGCTGCAGTCGGCCTTGCTGGTCGCCGCACTGGCCAACACGCCGGCCACCGGGGCGCTGGTGATGGCCGGCTTTGCCGGCGCGTCGGCGGCCGGGCTGGTGCTGGGGCCGGCGCTGTGGTGGCGCTTGTCGGGCGGTCGCGCCAGGGCCGCTGCCGGTGTTGCTGGCGGTTCGGCGGTCGGCGGGTCCCGCACGGCGGTGCGCTGCGCAGGGGCTGCGCTGGCGGCTGCATCGGCCTGGGCGCTGGGCCACGGGTTGTGGATGCGGTTCGCCGCCTGGTGCTTCGGCTGACCCTGGCCAAAGCTACCAGAAGCACCAGAAGAACCAGAAGCACCTGAAGTCCATGAAAAACGCCCGGCAAGCCGGGCGTCAGTGCATCGAGCGGGCTGCCAGCAGCCCTGCCTGACGCGGGGAACTTACTTCTTGGCCGAGGCGGCGGCGGCGGGGGCAGCAGCCTTCTTGTCGGCAGCGGGCATGGCAGCCTTCTTGTCTGCAGCCTTGGCATCGGCCTTCGAAGCGGCGGCTGCGGGGGCGGCAGCCTTGTCTTCCTTCTTGGCATCAGCGGCGAAGGCGCCGGTGGTGGCGAAAGCGGCGATGCTCAGGGCGGTCAGAAACTTGTTCATGAAAATTGTCCAATCAGTCAGTTTGTAGGAAATGCCTTCCTGCATTGGGAAGGCATCCGCACAACGCGGCGGTTTGCCGATTGGTTGACAGCTTCAGTGACATAACATCGTTTTTCCTGAGCACGCCGAACTGTCAACCAGCGCCATGAGCGCGGAGCGAACGCACATGTACCAGCACATCAAGGTGCCCGAGGGCGGGCAGAAGATCACCGTCAATGCCGACTACTCGCTGAACGTGCCGGACCAGCCGATCATTCCGTACATCGAAGGCGATGGCACCGGTCGGGACATCACCCCGGTGATGATCAAGGTGGTCGATGCGGCAGTGGCCAAGGCCTACGGCGGCAGCAAGCAGATCCACTGGATGGAGATCTACGCCGGCGAGAAGGCGACCAAGGTCTACGGCCCCGATGTGTGGCTGCCCGAAGAATCGCTGGCCGCGCTGCGCGAGTACGTGGTCTCGATCAAGGGCCCGCTGACCACCCCTGTGGGGGGCGGCATCCGCTCGCTGAACGTCGCGCTGCGGCAAGAACTCGATCTCTATGTCTGCCTGCGACCGGTGCAGTACTTCAAGGGCGTGCCCTCGCCGGTGAAAGAGCCGCACAAGATCGACATGGTGATCTTCCGCGAGAACAGCGAAGACATCTACGCCGGCATCGAGTACGAAGCCCAGAGCGACAAGGCCAGGAAGCTGATCAAGTTCCTGATCGAGGAAATGGGCGTCAAGAAGATCCGCTTCCCCGACACCTCGGGCATCGGCATCAAGCCGGTGTCGATCGAGGGCACCGAGCGCCTGGTGCGCAAGGCGATCCAGTACACCATCGACAACGACAAGCCCAGCGTGACCATCGTGCACAAGGGCAACATCATGAAGTACACCGAAGGCGGCTTCCGCGATTGGGCCTACGCACTGGCGCAACGCGAGTTCGGCGCCGAGCTGGTCGACGGCGGCCCGTGGTGCCAGTTCAAGAACCCGAAGACCGGCAAGATGATCACGATCAAGGATTCGATCGCCGACGCCTTCCTGCAGCAGATCTTGCTGCGACCGGCCGAGTACTCGGTGATCGCCACGCTGAACCTCAACGGCGACTACATCTCGGATGCGCTGGCCGCCCAGGTGGGCGGCATCGGCATCGCGCCGGGCGCCAACCTATCGGATTCGATCGCCTGCTTCGAGGCCACCCACGGCACCGCGCCCAAGTACGCTGGCAAAGACTACGTCAACCCCGGCTCGGAAATCCTGTCGGCCGAGATGATGTTGCGCCACATGGGCTGGACCGCCGCTGCCGACCTGATCATCTCGTCGATGGAAAAGGCCATCGCCAGCAAGAAGGTCACCTACGACTTCGCGCGGCTGATGGAAGGCGCCACCCAGGTGTCGTGCTCGGGTTTTGGTCAGGTGATGATCGACCAGATGTGATCGGTCACGGCGGCGGCGCTTTCAGCAGGCGACGGGTTTCGCCGATCTTCATCACGTCGAACTGCGCCGGCAGCAGCCCGCGGGCTTGGCGTTGCTGGGCCAGCAGTCGGGGCGGTTCGTCCAGGGGCTCGTCGGTCAGGCCATCGAAGGTGCCCCAGTGCATGCCGATCGCCCGTTCGGCCCGCAGGTCGGCGCGCACCTGCACGGCTTCGGGCACGTCCAGGTGCATCACTTTCATGAACCAGCGCGGCGCGTAGGCGCCGATCGGGATGAAGGCCATGTCGAACGGCCCCAGCCGCGCGCCGATGTCGCGGAAGTCGGCCGAATAGCCGGCGTCGCCGGTGTGGATCAGGCGCAGGCCCTCGCCCTCGACGACCCAGCCGCCCCACAGTGTCTGGTTGGTGTCGGTCAGGCCGCGCCGGCTCCAGTGCTGCACCGGCACGAAGTGGATCACCAGCGGGCCCGCACGGGTGGTCTGCCACCAGGCGTATTCATCCACTCGCGTGATGCCCAGCGCTGCAAACCAGGCCTTCTGCCCCAACGGCACCAGGAAGCGCGGGCTGCCGCCGGGCTGCGCCGCCAGCCGCTGCACGGTGTCGGCGTCGAGGTGGTCGTAGTGGTTGTGCGAGACCATCACCAGGTCGATGCGCGGCAGGTCGGCCAGCGCGATCGGCAGCGGCACCGCACGCTTGGGCCCGGCAAAACCGACCGGTGAGACGCGGTCCGAGAACACCGGGTCGAACAGCATCACCTGGCCGGCCAGCCGCACCAGCATCGTGGCATGGCCGATCCAGGTCACCGACGGGTTGTTCGCGGCTGCCCGCAGGCTGGCGGGGTCGGTCACCACCGCCGGCAGGTTCCAGCCATCGGCCGGTGCCGGCTTGGGCAGGCCGTCGCGCAGGCGCTCCCACTGCCAGGCGAGAAAACTGGCATTCGGCGGGTGCGGGTAGTTGTTGGCGAAAGGCGGCGACGGCAGTGCAGGGGCGGCGGCCGCTTGGGCGGTGGCCGCGCCGTGCAGGCTGGCGAGGATCAAGGCAAGGCAGGCATGCATCATGGGCAGGGTTTGGTAGGGCGGAAAACGTACAGCCCGGACTCTAGTGCAGCGTCTGCCGCCCTGCAGCCCATGGGGCCGCGCCCCTGGTCAGGGGCCCGCCGTTCGCCCACTCCGATGCCTGGAGAATCGGCCATGACTGCGACCGGACACCGATGGCCGTCGGCCCGGCGCTGGCGGGCCGGGGCGGTGATCGGTCACCCACCAGCAGTCCCGGCGCGGCACGCGTTGCCCGGCATACTTGTGCCAAGCTGAACCCACCGGTGCCGACCATGATCACGCTCTACGACTGCGCCACTGCGCCCAGCCCGCGCCGCGCCCGCATCCTGCTGGCCGAGAAGGGCGTGCTGCACGACACCGTGAATGTCGACCTCGGCCGGGGCGAACAGCTGGGCCAGGCCTACCGCGCCATCAACTCCGGCTGCACCGTGCCGGCGCTGCGGCTGGAAGACGGCAGCCTGCTGACCGACAACGCCGCCATCGCCGCTTATGTCGAGGCGCGCTGGCCCGAGCCGCCGTTGTGGGGGTGCAGCCCGCTGGACCGGGCGCGCATCGCCAGCTGGAATTGGCGGATCGAGTTCGAAGGCCTGATGGCGATCGCCGAGGCGCTGCGCAACAGCGCCCCGGCGATGGCCGGTCGGGCGCTGCCCGGCCCGGTCGGCTACTCGCAGATCCCCGAGCTGGCGCAGCGCGGCCTGCAGCGGGTGCAGCAGTTCTTCGACATGCTGAACACCGCGTTGGCTGACCGCGACACGGTGGCCGAGCCCGGTTTCAGCATCGCCGACATCACCGCGGTGGTGACGGTCGACTTCGCCCGCGTGGTGCGCATCAAGCCGGGCGAGCAACATCCGCATCTGCTGCGCTGGCGCGCGGCGATGGCGTTGCGCCCGGCAATGGCCTTGTAGCCGGTGCGGGGCGGCGAATCCGGGTAAGCCCCATACTCTTCGTTCCTCAGCTTCTTGCCGAAGCCGCCCGCATGGGCTTGGCAGCGTGCGATGCCCGGCTACCTGACCAAGCAAGAGTCCATCGCGGTGGCCGGCGAGGCCGATCTGGTCATCCGATCGCTGCTCGACCGCCAGCAGTTTGCCGACCCGCTCGGTGCGGCCGAGCGGCTGGGCATCTCGTCGTCGAACTGGCCGCTGTTCGGCCTGCTGTGGCCGTCGGCGGCGCACTTGGCTGCACGGCTGGCGATGCGCCCGGTGGTGGACAGCGAGCGCATCCTCGAAATCGGCTGTGGCCTGGCGCTGGCCAGCTTGGTGGGCCACCGCCGCGGCGCCGACGTGACCGCCAGCGATTGCCATCCGCTGACCGAATCCTTCCTGCTGGAAAATCTGCGCCTGAACGGCCTGCCGCCGATGAAATACCGGCGCGGCCAATGGGGCGTGGCGGCGGGCCTGCTGCACACCGACGTGCAGGGCTGTTTCGACCTGATCATCGGCAGCGACCTGCTCTACGAGCGCGACGCCGACGACACGCTGGCGGCCTTCATCGCCCGCCATGCCGCGCCCCGGGCCGAGGTCTGGATCGTCGACCCCGACCGCGGCAACCGGCCGGCCTTCAACCGTGGCATGGCGGCGCGGGGTTTCGATCACTACGAGCAGCGGCTGAGCACCTCGCTGCCGGTGGGCGCCGGCACCTTGCCCGGCTACAAGGGCCGGCTGCTGGTGTACCGGCGCGGCGCGGGTGCAGCCGCCGCTGCGGCGATCACGCCGATCACCGTCTGAAGCTGCTCGAGCGGCCTGCCGCTGCCGGCGTGCCGGCCCGCGTGGTCGTGGCTGGCGCCGCGTTGCGGGCGTTGCGCAGCCAGAAGATCATCGACCCGGTCCTCAGCGCGACGTTCACGCCAGGGGTTGCAGCAACTCGCGCTGCAGGCCCCAGTGCTCGACCGCAGCCAGCAGCAGGGCCGACTCGCCATCGGCAACGTGGTCATCGGCGTCCACCACGCGGGTGCACAGCTCGAGCACCTGGCGGCGCAGCGCCGGGTCAGTGATCTCGGCCAGCAGGCCGAACAGGGTGGCGTGGTCGATGCGGCAGGCGTCGGCCCAGCCGCCACTGGCACTGGCCAGCAGGTCCTCGCAGAAGCCGTGCACGACACCATGCAATTCGCTGCGCGCCAGGCCCAGTTGCCGGGCCACGTCCAGCCGGTCGAGCAGGTCGATTTCGGTCTTTGACAGGTGGCCGTCGGCCAGCAGGGCCACTGCGATGATGCGGCCGGCGGCTTGGGGGCTGTTGGTGAGGTAGGTACGCATGGGGTGGGCCAGGTTCGGGTGGTGGGACAGGGTGCGTGGACCGCCAACTCAGTCGAAGATCTCGCTCAGCCAGGACTTCTTGCGTCGGCCCGCCGGGTGCTGGTTGTTGTGCTCGCCACCCCGGTAGCCGCCATGGTCGGAGTCGACGAAGTCGGGCTGGCGGGCCTGTTGCCGCGTGTGGCCTGGCAGGGCGGCCGAGTTTGGCGCTGCGCGGTCGATCAGCTTGTCGAGTTCACCGCGGTCCAGCCAGACGCCGCGGCACTGTGGGCAGTAATCGATTTCGACACCCTGGCGGTCGGTCATGACCAGGGCGGTGTCGGTGCAGCTGGGGCATTTCATGGCGGGTTCCTCGGGGTTGGGCGGCAGCGCGTCAGTCGTCCGAGCCGCCGAAGCCGAACAGGCTCAGCAGGCTGGTGAACAGGTTGAAGATCGAGACGTACAAGCCCACGGTGGCCAGCACGTAGTTGGTTTCGCCACCGTTGACGATGCGGCTGGTCTCGTAGAGGATCAGCCCGGCCGACAGCAGCGCCACCATGGCCGACACCGCCAGGCCCAGCGCGGGGATCTGGAAGAACATCGCGCCCAGGCCGGCCAGGATCGCGATCACCATGCCGGCGAACAGGAAGCCGCCCATGAAGCTGAAGTCGCGCTTGCTGTTCAGCACGTAGGCCGACAGCGCCAGGAAGGTGGCGCCGGTGGCGGCCAGCGCCAACACGATGGTTTGCGCACCGCCGGGCAGCGCAAGGGTCTTGGCCAGCATCGGGCCCAGCGTGTAGCCCATGAAGCCGGTCAGGCCGAACACCGCGGGCAGCGCCCAGCCGCTGTTCTGCAGCTTGTAGACCGCGAACAGCAGCCCGAAGTAACCCACCAGCGTGATCACCAGGCCCGGTGCGGGCAATTTCAACGCCACCCCGGCGGCGGCCACCGCGGCCGAGAACAGCAGGGTCATCGACAGCAGCGCGTAGGTGTTGCGCAGCACCCGTTGCGCCTGGCCGGGGATGACGGTGCCGGCGTTGTCGCGGTCGGCAGTTGGCCTGCCGGACAGCGGGTACGGGGCGGCAGCGGCCGGGCGGTTCAGGGTGTCCAGCGGGTTCATGGGGCGGGTCTCCAGTGGGGGTTGAGGGATGAGGGGCCGGGGATCAGCGAATGCGGTCGGGCGACGGCTGGTCAACGGCGCGCAGGGCGGCGCTGCTGTCAGCGCTGGAGTGCGCGCTGGAGTGGGCGCTGGTGGCAGATTGGGCGCCGGTGCGGGCGGTTGCCTTGGCCGAGCGGGTCATGCGAGCCGGGCGGCCGCGCTGCAACTGGCGCCGCATCACCTGGGCGGCGCGGGCCAGCGCGTCGTCGATCGCGGTGCGCCAGTCGTGTGACGCCGCGGTGATCACCACCGTGCCGCCGGCATCGGTCTTCAGCTCGACCAGGCAGCGCTTGTCGACGCCACCGCGCGGGCCGTTGACGTCCGACAACCGCAACCGGGCGCGGGCCACGAAGTTGCCCAGCCGGCGCAGCACGAAATTCAGGCGGTCCACCGCCACGTCCCGCATGGGCGCTGCTTGCGGGTCGCGGGATTCGAAGATCACTTGCATGTCGGCACTCCATCGGTTGCGGGAGCCCCGATGATGGAACTGCAGTCGTTTCTTAAAAAGCAGAGAATAGGTTATCGATTGTTCGTAAAAAGCGGAATATGAGCCTGGACTTCAGTTACCGCCACCTGTACTACTTCTGGGTCGTGGCCAAGGAGGGCGGCATCGCACGCGCCGCGCATCGGCTGGGCATGGCGGTGCAGACCGTCAGTACGCAGGTGCGCGAGCTGGAAAAATCGCTCGGTCAGGCCTTGCTGAAGCCGGCCGGCCGAGGCCTGGTGCTGACCGAGGCCGGCCACGCCGCGCTGCGCCAGGCCGACCAGATCTTCGCGCTGGGCGAGCAGTTGCCCGGGCTGGTGCGCGATGCCGTCAGCGCACCGCAGGTGCGGCTGGCGGTGGGCATCTCCGACGGACTGCCCAAGCTGGCGGTGCGCCGCCTGCTGCAACCGGTGATCGACACACCGAACCTGCGCCTGCTGTGCCACGAGGACGAGTTCGACCGCTTGCTGGCCGATCTGGCCTTGCACCGGCTGGATGTGGTGCTGGCCGACCGCGCGGCCGCGCCGAACCGCAACCTGAAGGTCTACAACCACCCGCTGGGCACGTCGCCGCTGGCCTGGTATGCGCCGTCGGCCTGGTTGGCCGAGGCGCAGCGCGATTTTCCGGCGTCGCTGGCCCGCGTGCCGGTGCTGCTGCCGACCCACCATGCCGCGGTGCGGCCGCGGCTGGACGCCTGGTTCGAGCGCCACACCCTGCGGCCACGGGTGGTGGGCGAGTTCGAGGACAACGCGCTGCTGGTCACCTTCGGCGCGGCGGGCATGGGGGTGTTTCCGGCGCCCGAGCTGTTGGACGACAAGCTGTCGACGCGCTACGACGTGCAGCGGGTGGCGGCCTGCGACGGTGTCGAGGAGCAGTTCTTCGCCATCGCCACCGAAAAGAAGGTGCTGCATCCGCTGGTGCAGCGGCTGCTGCCGCCGGCGCAGGGCTGACCTTGCGGCTGACGTCGCGGGTGCCGTCGGGGCTGCTTTTGCAGCTGCCGTTGCGGCCACGGTTGTCGCCTCGACTGCCGGGCCGGCACGCCGGACGCCGCTGTGGCGCCTCCGGCCGGGGGCGCTTCTGGCTCGTGGTGCTTCTGGCTCGTGGTGCTTCCGGCCGGTGGCGCCTCCGGCACGTGGCGCCTCCGGGTCAGCGTGAGGGGTCGTCCAGCGCCAGCCGCAGGCCCAGCGCCACGAAGGCGGCGCCCACGCCACGGTTCAGCCAGCGGCCCAGCCGGCGCAGGCCCGGGCCGTCGCCCAGGCGCCGGCGCAGCGCGGCGGCGGCGACGGCGATCGACAGGTTCACCAGCGTGCTGTTGACGACGAACACCGTGCCCAGCGCGACGAAGGCCAGCGCCTTGTGCGGCGCGTCGGCGCTGATGAACTGGGGCACGAAGGCGAGGAAGAACAGCGCCACCTTGGGATTCAGCGCGTTGGTCAGGAAGCCTTGCGCAAACAGGCGCAGCCAGGGTGTGGCGGCGGGTCTGGCAGGTGGCGCGTGGTTCGCGGTTGCGCCCGCGTGGGCGGCTGATCCGGCGGCCACGGCTGCCCCGGCGGCTTCGGCGCGAGCCGCCGGCTGTCGCAGCAAGCCCAGCCCCAGCCACACCAGGTAGGCTGCACCGATCCAGCGCAGCAAGCCGAAGGCGGTGGGCGATGCGGCCAGCAGCGTCGACAGCCCCAGGGCCGCCGCACCGGTGTGCAACCAGCAGCCCGCACCCACGCCCAGCGCCGCGGCGGCGCCGGCGCGTGCGCCCTGGGCCGCGGCGCTGCGCACCACCAGCGCCATGTCGACGCCCGGGGTCAGGTTCAGCAACAGGCCGGCACCGATGAACAGCGGCCAGTGGTCGATACCGTCGATCATGTTGCCGTTGCCGTTGCCGTTGCCGTTGCCGTTGCCGTTGCCGTTGCCGTTGCCGTTGCCGGGGTCATTGAAGTGCCAGCGCGCCCACCACCGCGCCCAGCGCGATCAGCCACATCGGGCTCAGCCGGCTGCGCACCGACACCACCACCGTGCCCAGCACCAGTGCGCCGGCCACCCACTCATGGCGGGTCGGCGCGGTCAGCACCCAGCCGGTGGACAGCAGCAGGCCCAGCGTCAACGGCGTCAGCCCGGCAGTGAAGGCGCGCAGCAGCCGCGAATCGGCCCGGCGCTGGCCGAAACGGCCCACCGCCAGCGCCACCAGCGACGACGGCCCCATGATGCCGATCATCGTGGCGAGCACGCCGGCCACCCCCGCCACCTGCCAGCCCATCACCGCGACGAACAGGATGTTGGGCCCCGGCGCGGCCTGGGCGATCGCCACACCGGTGGTGAACTGGGCGTCGCTCATCCAGCCTTGGTGGCCGACCAGCCAGCGCTGCATGTCGGGCGCGGTGGTGATGGCGCCGCCCACCGCCAGCATCGACAGCAGCGAGAAGTGCAGCCACAGCGCGGCCACATCGGCCCAGCCCAGGCCGCGCAGCGACAGCAGCTCGGTCAGGTTCATCGCGGCGCGGCCTGCGATCCCAGCCGCCGCCAGGCCAGTGCCATGCCCGCGCCGCCCAGCGCCAGCACCACGCCCGCCATCGGCCAGCGCAGCCCGCCCACCAGCACCGCGGTGGCCAGTGCCAGCGCGATGCCGATCGGCCGGCCCAGCGGGTTGGTCTGGAGGGTGCGCGACAGCTTGACCGCGGTGGCGATCACCAGCCCGGCGGCCACCGCACCCATGCCGCGCAGTGCGCCGGCCACCAGCGGGTGGTCGGCGAACTGCTGGTAGGCGGTGGCCAGCGCCAGCACGATGACCAACGGCAGCAGCAGCAGGCCGGCACAGGCCGCCAGCGCACCGCGCCAGCCAAATTGGCGGTCGCCGAAGATCAGCGCGAGGTTGATGATGTTGGGCCCCGGCAGCACCTGGCCCAGCGTCAGCAGTTCGACGAACTGCTGCGGGCTCAGCCAGCGCTCACGCTCGACCAGTTCGCGGTGGGCCACCGGCAGCACGCCGCCAAAACCCTGCAGCGCCAGCCGGTTGAAGACCCGGAAGACCTCGCCGCAGGACGCCGGCCGGCGCAGCGCCGCGTCGACGGGCAGCGGTGCGGCCGGCACCGCCTCAGCCCTGCACCGGTGCAGCCTTGGCGGCTGCGGCGGTCGCGGCGGAGGGCGCGGCGGGGATTGCGGCGGTTGCGACTGCATCCGCCGCCGCCATGGCCGCCATGCGCCGCGCCGCCCACATGCTCAGCGCGATCGCGCCCAGCAGCCAGGCCAGGCCCACCCAGTGCAGTGGGCCGTAGCCGAACGGCGCCATCATCGCGCCGCCGCTGAGGGCGCCCAGCGCCTGGCCGGCGTACATCGCCGACGAGTTCAGTGCGATCAGGGCCGGCGCCAGCACCGGCGCCGCCAGCCCCAGCCGCGCCTGCTGCGCCGACTGCGACGCAAAGCAGCCCAGCGCCCAGGGCGCCAGCACCACCATCATCAGCGGCAGCGTGGTGCCCAGCGGCCACAGCAGCAGCGACGTGGCGATGCACACCAGCATGGCCAGCACGGCGCGCGGCGCGCCGATGCGGTCGATGTGGCGCGCCACCAGCACGTTGCCGACCACGCCGATGGCGCCGAAGACCGCGAACATCATGCTGATCTGGCCCGGCGTGGCGCCCAGCACCTGGCGGTAGTAGGGCGCGAAATAGGTGAACAGCGTGAACTGCCCGGCCGCGCTGAACACCGTGACCATCACCGTGGCCATCAGCGCCGGGTGGCTGAACACCTGCACCCAGGCCGCGCGCGACAGCGCCGCCGGGCGCACGCCGTCGGGCACCGTGCGCCACACCCAAACCGTTGCCACGCTGGCCAGCACCGCCACCAGCGCGAAGGCCCAGCGCCAGCCATGGGCCTCGCCGATCCAGGCCGACAGCGGCATGCCCATCACCGACGCGATCGACCAGCCCAGGAAGATGAAGGTGATGGCGCGGCCGCGCTGCGCTGTAGTGGCCATCACGCCCACCGCCGCGGCGGCCTGCGGCGTGAACACCGCCGCGCCCAGCACCGACAGCGCACGCACCGGCATCAGCGCGGCGTAGCTGGGCATCAGCGCGGCGAGCAGGTGGCCGCCGGCAAACCACAGCAGCGACCACGCCAGCAACCGGCGCCGGTCGATGCCGGCCACCACCGCCGCCAGCAAAGGTGCGCCGAGCGCCAGCACCACCGCGGCCACAGCGATCAGTTGGCCGGCGGCCGCCACGCTGACCTGCAGCGAGCGCGAGAGGTCGTTGAGCGTGCCGGCGGTCACCATCACGCCGCAGCCGCAGGTGAAGTTGCCGAACAGCAGCGACCACCTGACGCCGGCCAGCTGGCGCTGCCCTTCGGGCGAGGCCGGCGCCGCGCTGGTCCTCACCTGCCGGCCCTCATGCGGCCGCCATCGCCGGGGCCGGACCAGGCCTGCCGCGCTGATCGGTCAGCAGCCCTCGCGCGGGGCGGGTGTGGCCGCACTAGCGGATCACCTTCAGCGCCTCGGGGTTGACGATGTTCGTCGGCTCCTTGCGGATGAAGTTGATGACGTTGTCGAAGGCGGCACCGAAGTACAGCTCGTAGCTGTCTTGCTCCACGTAGCCGATGTGCGGCGTGCAGATGGCGTTCTCCAGCCGCAGCAGCGGGTGGCCCTGCAGGATCGGCTCGGCCTCGAACACGTCGATCGCGGCCAGGCCGGGTCGGCCCTTGTTCAGCGCCGAAACCAGCGCGTTCTCCTCCACCAACTCGGCGCGCGAGGTGTTGACGAACAGCGCGGTGGGTTTCATCTGGGCCAGGTCGTCCAACGTGATCAGGCCGCGGGTGCTGTCGTTGAGCCGCAGGTGCACGCTGAGCACGTCGCACTGCTTGAAAAAGGCCTCGCGGCTGTCGGCGGCCGCATGGCCGTCGGCCACCGCCCGGGCGCGCGAGGCCTCGCTGCCCCACACCACCACCTGCATGCCGAAGGCCTGGCCGTAGCCCGCCACCAGCTGGCCGATCCTGCCGTAGCCCCAGATGCCCAGCCTGCGGCCACTCAGCACCAGGCCGAGGCCGAAGTTCGGCGGCATCGACGCGGCCTTCAGCCCGCTCTGCTGCCAGGCGCCGTGCTTCAGGTTGCCGATGTACTGCGGCAGCCGCCGCATCGCGGCCATGATCAGCGCCCAGGTCAGCTCGGCCGGCGCCACCGGCGAGCCGGTGCCGTCGGCCACCGCGATGCCCAGCCGGGTGCAACTGTCGACGTCGATGTGCGGGCCGACCTTGCCGGTCTGCACCAGCAGGCGCAGCTTGGGCAGCTTTTCCAGCAGCGCGCGGGGAAAGTGGGTGCGCTCGCGGATCAGCACCAGCACCTCGGCATCGCGCAGCCGTACCGACAACTGGCCGATGCCCTTGACGGTGTTGGTGAAGACCTTGGCGTTGTAGGGTTCCAGGCGGGTGGCGCAGTGCAGCTTGCGCACCGCATCCTGGTAGTCGTCGAGGATGATGATGTTCATGGTGTGGCCGGCGATTGTGCCGGTTCCCTGCCGCCCTCCTGCCGCGTCCAGCCCGATCGGCCGGTTTGGCCTAGCATGCGCGGCCGTCTCCCATCCACCGGACGCTCACCAGGAACCCCCATGACGATCTCGATGTTTTCGGCCAGCGTGCCCCTGTTCAACCGCCAGCTCGGCACCATGCTGGCCTGGCTGGACAAGGCCGAGGCCCATGCCGCAGCGCGCAATTTCGACGCCAACAATTACCTCCAGCTGCGCCTGGCGCCCGACATGCTGCCGTTCGTGGCGCAGATCCGCATTGCCAGCGACAGCGCCAAGGCCTGTGTGGCACGGCTGGCGGGGCAGGAGGCGCCGAAGTTCGTCGACAACGAGGCCAGCATCGCCGACCTGCGCGAGCGCATCCGCAAGACCATCGACTACGTGAACTCGGTGCCGGCCGCGGCGATCGACGGCAGTGAGGCGCGCGAGGTCGTGATCCCGATGCGCACCCGCGACCCGCTGGTCTTTGCCGGCGAGCCCTACCTGAAGCATTGGGCCCTGCCCAACTTCTACTTCCATGTCGGCATGGCCTATGCCTTGCTGCGCCACGCCGGGGTCGACCTGGGCAAGCAGGACTTCCTGGGCGCGGACTGAGCTGCTGCGGGCGATCAGCCGCCCGCTGAAGCTCAAATATGCAGGCCGAAGGGCAGCAGCTCGCCGCTGTCGGGGAACACGCTGTCGATCACCCGGTGCAAGTCGGTGCGGGTGCGCAGGGCGTAGGCCCCTTGCTGCTCCAGCGCCGTGAACACCGCACCGCGCAACAGCCACAGGTCGCCCGGCTCCTGGGATTGGCGCACCTGGTGGCGCAGCCAGTCACCGCGCATGCCGTCCAGCGTGCCGGTGGCGGCCATGAACTGCTGTTTCAGGCCGACGAAGGCGCGGCGCGCGGCAATGCGGGCATGGCGGTCTTGCGGCAAGCCGGGGCCCGGCAGGATGGGCACCGCCTGCGGCGGGCTCATGTACTGCCGCGGCGCCGTGCGGGTCTGGCTGCTGCCCGGGGCGTGGCTCATCGATCGAGCGGCATCAGCGCCGAGCGCGGGGCGCGGGTCGGAAAGTGGCGGTTCAGGCCGGCCAGCCGGCGCTCGGCCTCGCGTTGGTCCAACGCCACCGCCACCTCGCCATACACCGACGAGCGCAGGTGCCACAACTCGCGCAGCGAGCGGGCGCGGGCTATGCGTTCGAGCAGCACAGGCTGCCCGATGCTGTCCAAGTCGGACACGCTGTCAACGAATTCGCCCTTGACCAGCGTCAGCCGGTTGACCGGCTTGGCCGGCTCGGGCAGCCAGGGTGCCAGCCGGCCGACGAGGCGCTGGCTCCAGCGTGTCATCCGGCCACGCCAGGACAGCGAGGAGGGCCACAGCTCGGGCGGGCAGACCTCGACCCGCGAGTGCATCAAGCTGCTGGACGGTGCTGCCGGGCGGCGAACCATCAGGCGGAAGATCCACGGAGGCAATGGGGCGTGTAGCGGGTTCATGACAACGATGTCGGCAGCGGAGGGGGCAAGCTGAAGCCATTGTTGAAGCACCCCGTTACAGCCGATGGTGCGAACAGCGGGCCTTAGCCTGGCCACTTCGTGGCCGGGCTGCCACCTGCGCCATGAGTGCTTGTGGGGGTGCGTTTGGCTGCGCCGGTGCTTGCGCGGGTGGCGGCCCGGGTGGTGGCTTGGGTAGCGGCCCGGGTGGTGGCTTGGGTGGCGGCCCGGATGGCGGCCCGGATGGCAGTGCCGGTGGTTCCGCCCTGGCCCTTCGGGTTGAAGCTGGAAATGGGCTGATCCGTCGTTGCCAATGCGCGCCATGCCGACAGGCATGGCTGTGCTTGGCGCCTATGCTGAGCCCATTTCCAGCTTCAACGCAGGCCCGTCCCCAAGCCCGACA
>JBBQVF010000050.1:0-29225 GCA_038211805.1 Burkholderiales bacterium
GTGGCGCCGTTCCATTGCGCCACCATGGCCGGGCTGACGCGGTAGCGTTTGGCCACTGCCGGCACGCTGTCGCCCTTCTTGCCGGCCTTGAAGCTCACCCGCCGCAGCGGTGGCGCGTCGGGGGCCAGCGACAGCATGGCGTTGTCGGCGATGTGTTCGGCCACGTCCTCGGTGCGCTGGGCGCTGCGCGGAACCAGCAGCGTCGAGCCCTGCTTCACCAGCATGCCCTTGGGGATGTTGTTGACAGCACGCAGGTGCGCCTCGTCCATGGCGACCAGACTGGCGGCTTCAGCGACCTTCAAAGTGCGTGGCGCGACCCAGGCGGTCCAGGTGGCCAGCGTGCCGCGGTGCTGCCCCAGGGCGCGCACGAACTGGTTGGCCGCGTCATAGGGCAGCAGCACCTGCGGCGTGCCGGCAGCCAGGATCACCGGCTTGTTCATCTGCGGGTTGAGCTGCTTGAACTCGTCCAGCGGCAGGCCCGCCAGCCGTGCGGCCAGGTCGAGGTCGATGTCGCGCTCCAGGCCCACCGAGACGAAGTACGGGTGGTTCCTCAACTGCGGCAGTGCCAAGCCGAAGGCCTGCGGCCGCAGCACGATGTTTTTCACCGCCTGCAATTTGGGCAGGTAGTTGCGCGTTTCGTCGGGCATGCGCAGGTCTTCGTAGCCGGTGGGCAGCCCGAGCTGCTTGTTGCGGTTGATCGCACGCTGCACGCTGCCCTGGCCCCAGTTGTAGGCTGCCAACGCCAGTTGCCAGTCACCGAACATGCCGTGCAGGGTTTGCAGGTAGTCGAGTGCAGCGCGGGTAGACGCCAGCACGTCGCGCCGGTCGTCGCGGAACAGGTTCTGCGTCAGCGAAAAGTCCCGACCGGTGGCCGGCACGAACTGCCACATGCCCGAGGCCTTGGCCGTGCTCATGGCCTGCGGGTTGAATGCGCTTTCGATGAAGGGCAACAGGGCCAGTTCGGTCGGCAGGCCCCGCTTGTTGACTTCTTCGACGATGTGGAAGAGGTAGCGGCCGCCGCGCTCGGTCATGCGTTGCACGTACTCGGGCCGGTTGCCGTACCACTGCTCCCACTTGCGCACCAGATCGTTGTTCAGATCGGGCATCGCGGTGCCTTCGCGCACGCGGATCCACAGGTCGGTCTGGGCGCTGGGCGCGTTCAGGTCCAGTGCTGCGGTCGGCACCAGGGGGTCGATCGTGATGATGGACGGGGGGGCAACCGTGCTGACGGCCTGGCTGCTGGCAACAGGTGCCGGCGCTGCGGCGGCCGGCGGCGCGGCTTCGGCCGCCGACGTGAGGGGCGCACCAGCCGCCGCATCGATCGGCGGGGCCTGGCTGGTAGCACAGGCTGCAAGCAGCAGCGGCGCCACCAGCAGCGCCCAGCGGTGCAGGCCCACGGCGACGGCGGCATGCCGGCGGGGAAGGCGAGAATTCAGGGGTGGCGGAGGGGTCATCGAAACTGGTTCTTCCATTCGCGCAGCGCGCCGAGCACCGTGGCACCGCTGCGATCGGCGGCGCCCTGTTGCTGGGCGGCGGCGATCACGGCAGCGGCATCGCAGCGCATGAAGGGGTTGATCGCGCGCTCTTGCGCGATGGTGGACGGCAGCGTGGGACGCCCCTGGGCGCGCAGGGCGCGGCAGTGGGCGGTGTAGGCCGCCAGATCGGCACTCTGCGGCTCGACGGCCGCGGCGAAGCGCAGGTTGGATTCGGTGTATTCATGCGCGCAGCAGACCCGGGTTTCGCCGGGCAGCGCCGCCAGCCGGCCCAGCGACTGGTGCATCTGTGCCGGCGTGCCCTCGAACAGCCGGCCGCAGCCGCCGGAGAACAGCGTGTCGCCGCAGAACAGGATCGGCGCGCGGCCATCGCCGGCGGGCAAAAAATAGGCGATGTGGCCGGCGGTGTGGCCCGGCACGTCGATGACCTGGAAGGTGAGGCCCGCCACCTCGACGCTCTCGCCGCCGTTCAGCGGCGTGCAGGGCTGCGGGATCGACTCGCGCGCCGGGCCCCAGACCTGCCCTGCGCTGGCGAGCAAGCGCGGCCTCAGCGCGGCCACGCCACCGACATGATCGGGGTGGTGGTGCGTCACTAGAATGCCGGCCAGTGCGAGCCCCTGGGCGTCCAGCGCGGCAGCCACGGGCGCTGCGTCGCCCGGATCGACGACGATGGCCTGGCGGTCATCGTGCAAGAGCCAGATGTAGTTGTCAGAAAAAGCGGGCAGGGCAAGTAGGTTCATGCAGGTTCATGACACGCAATCCATCAATTATAGAGTTGGCCCAGTGGCTGCAAAGTCCGCCAGGCCGCTACCTGCTGGACTGGGAACAGACCCGGCTCGACCGTGCGGTGACCGACGTCTTCGGCTTCCACGCGCTGCAGCTGGGCCTGCCCGATCTGGAGGCCTTGCGCGCCAACCGCATGCCCCACCGCTGGGTGGCCAGCGACAGCCTGCGTGAGCCCGAATTGCTGGCCCTGCCGGCGGTGGACGAGTCGCTGTCCAGCCTGATGCCGATGGGCGCTGGCAGCGCGCTGCATTGCGACTTCGACGCGCTGCCCTTTCCCAGCAACAGCCTCGACCTGGTGGTGCTGCCGCACACGCTGGAGCTGGCGCGCGATCCGCACGACACCTTGCGCGAGGTGGAGCGGGTGCTGGTGCCCGAAGGCCGGGTGGTGATCGTCGGCTTCAACCCGGCCAGCCTGTGGGGCTTGCGTCAGAACATGGGTCACCTGCGTCACCGGCTGGGGCTGGGGGGCGAGCTGTACCTGCCCAGCGCGGGCGATTTCATCAGCTACCGTCGGGTGCGCGACTGGCTGCGGCTGCTGGGCTTCGAGGTCGAGGGCGGCCGGTTCGGCTGCTGGCGCCTGCCGCTGCGGTCCGACGCCGGCCTGGCCCGCATGGCCTGGCTGGAATCGGCCGGCGCGCGGGGCTGGCCGGTGCTGGGCGCGGTGTACCTGGTCGAGGCCGTCAAGCGGGTGCGCGGCATGCGGCTGGTGGGCATGACCCGCCGCCGCCGTGCGGCCAGCCGTGCCGCGCCGACGGTGGTGGCCAACCGGCAAGCCGTGCCAACCCCGCCGACCCCGCAGCGCTGGCGCCTGCAAGACGACTGGCCGGCCGCGGTGCCGCTCAAACCGAGCAAGACCGAACTTTTGGAGACCGAATGAGCGAACAAGCCGCGGAGCGGGTGGTGATCTACACCGACGGCGCCTGCAAGGGCAACCCCGGCCCGGGCGGCTGGGGCGCCTGGCTGCGCTGGGGCGCGCACGAGAAAGAACTGTTCGGCGGCGACCCGGCGACCACCAACAACCGGATGGAGCTGACCGCAGTGATCGAGTCGCTGGCCCTGTTGAAGCGCCAGACGCCGGTGGCCATCTACACCGACAGCGAGTACGTCAAGAACGGCATCACCCGCTGGATTCGCGGCTGGAAGCAGCGCGGCTGGCAGACCGCCGACCACCAGCCGGTGAAGAACATCGACCTGTGGCAGAGGCTGGACGTCCTGGCTGCCGCACACGCGGTGCAATGGCACTGGGTGCGCGGACACACCGGCGACCCGGGCAACGAGCGCGCCGATGCGCTGGCCAACCGCGGCGTGGCGTCGTTGCGCGCGCGCTGACCCCGGTTTCGGCTGGTCTGCCGGTTGGCCCTGCGCGGGCGTTGGCCCTGCCCGGCCCGTTACAGTCAGTTGCTGACCGGAACCATGGCTCGATGAAGAAACTACACACCGCGATCGTCGTGCTGGGCCTGGGCTGTGCCTTGGGCGTGGCCTGGTGGTTGCAGAACCGACCGGCCACCGCTGTGGCCGTCATGGCGGACAAGGGTGCGTCGGCGCCCGCGGCAGGCACGGGTGGCGGGCGTACGGGTGGCGCGGGCGGCTCCGGTGGCCCCGGTGGACCGGTCGCGGTCGAAGTCGGCCGAGTCGAGCGCCTGCGGCTGGAAGACGATGCCCAGGCGGTCGGCACGCTGGTGTCGAACCAGAGCGTGGTGCTGCGGCCCGAGGTCAGCGGGCGCATCGTGCAGCTCGGGTTTGCCGATGGTCAGCGGGTCAGGCGCGGCCAGTCGCTGGTGCAGCTGGACGACACCCTGCAGCAGGCCCAACTGCGCCAGGCCGAAGCCCAGGCCGGCATCGCCCGCACCAACCTGCAGCGCAGCCAGGATCTGGTGGCGCAGGGTTTTGTCAGCCAGAGCGCGGTCGACCAGAACGCGGCGGCGCTGGACGTGGCGATGGCCCAGGTGGCGCTGGTGCGGGCCCAACTGGCCCGCATGCAGATCGTGGCGCCCTTCGACGGCGTGTCCGGCATCCGCCGGGTCAACATCGGCGACTACGTCAAGGACGGCGCCGACCTGGTCAACATCGAAGACATCTCGTCGCTGTGGGTGGATTTTCGCCTGCCCGAGCGATTTCTCAGCCGGATCAAGCCGGGCCAGGAGGTCGCCATCGCGCTGGATGCGCTGCCCGGCCGCGCGCTCAAGGCGGTGATCGCGGCGCTCGATGCGCAGCTTGACGCCGACGGCCGCTCGGTGCGGGTGCGCGCCCGCCTGGCCAACCCCGACGGCATGCTGCGCAGCGGCATGTTTGCGCGCGCCCGGGTGGTGTTTTCGGTGCGCGAGGCCGCGCTGGTGGTGCCCGAGGAAGCGCTGGTGCCGCTGGGCGACAAGCAGTTCATCATCAAGGTCGTGGCCGGCCCGACCGGCGCCAAGGTGTCGCAGCGCATCGAAGCCCGGTTGGGCCAGCGTGCCAAGGGCAAGGTCGAATTGCTGGCCGGTGTCGAAGAAGGGGATCTGGTGGTGCTGGCCGGCCAGTCGCGGCTGATGCGCGGCGACGCGCTGCCGCTGCGGGTGGTCGACATCGACCGGCCGGCCGGCACGGGTGCGGGTGCCGGCACGGGCACGGGTGCGGGTGCGGGTCGCGCGGCGTCGGCGCCGGCGCCGGCACTGGCGCCAGGCAGCGCGGCATCGCGGGCGGCGTTGTCGCCCGCCGTCTGACCGCGGCTCCTGCTGAAAGCCTGAACCATGAAGCTGAGCGAAACCGCCGTCCGCCGGCCGGTGCTGGCCACCGTGCTGTCGTTGCTGATCGTGCTGATCGGCCTGGTGTCCTTCGACCGCCTGGTGGTGCGCGAGTACCCGCGCATCGACGAGCCGGTGGTCAATGTCAGCACGCGGCTGATCGGCGCCTCGTCCGAGGTCATCGAATCCCAGGTGACCAAGCCGCTGGAGGATTCGATCGCCGGCATCGAGGGCGTGGACATCATCACCTCGATCTCGCGCGCCGAGCAGAGCCAGATCACGGTGCGTTTCAAGCTGGAGAAGAACCCCGACAACGCCGCCGCCGACGTGCGCGACCGGGTCTCGCGGGTGCGTGGCCGGCTGCCCGATGCGGTGGACGAACCGGTCATCGCCAAGGTCGAGGCCGACGCCACGCCCACCATCTGGCTGGCCTACACCAGCACCACCTTGTCGCCGCTGGAGCTGACCGACCTGATCAACCGCATCGTCAAGCCGAGGCTGCAGACGGTGCCGGGCGTGGCCGACATCCAGGTCGGCGGCGACCGGGCCTATTCGATGCGGCTGTGGCTGGACGCCGACAAGCTGGCCGCCTACCGGCTGACGGTGCAGGACGTCGAAGACGCACTGCGCAAGCAGAACCTGGAAGTGCCCGCCGGGCGCATCGAGAGCCAGCAGCGTGAATTCAACGTCACCGCGCGCACTGATCTGAACACCGTGGCGCAGTTCAACGAGGTGGCGCTGCGCACGGTGAACGGCTACACCGTGAAGCTGCGCGACGTGGCGCGGGTCGAGGAGGGGGCGGCCAATGAGCGGTCTCGCGTGCGGCTGAACGGCGTGCCGTCGATCAGCACCGGCGTGATCCGCAACGCCACCGCCAACCCGCTGGAGGTGGCCGCCGGGGTGCGGGCGATCATGCCGCAGATCCAGCGCGACCTGCCGGCGTCGGTCACCGTGGTGCAGGCCAACGACAACTCGGTCTTCATCGACCGCTCGATCAAGGCGGTTTACACCACGGTGATTGAGGCGGTGGTGCTGGTGGCGCTGGTGGTGTTTGTCTTTTTGCGCACGCTGCGTGCGTCGATCATCCCGCTGGTCACCATCCCGATCAGCCTGATCGGCTCGTTCGCGCTGATCGCGCTGGCCGGCTTCACCATCAACACCTTGACCCTGCTGGCCCTGGTGCTAGCGATCGGCCTGGTGGTCGATGACGCGATCGTGGTGCTGGAGAACATCTACCGCCACATCGAGGAGGGGTTGACGCCGTTTCAAGCGGCGATCAAGGGCATCCGCGAGATCAGCTTCGCGGTGATCGCGATGACGCTGACGCTGGCCGCGGTGTTCGCGCCGTTGGCCTTCACGCCGGGCCGCACCGGGCGGCTGTTCGGTGAATTTGCGCTGACGCTGGCCGGCGCGGTGGTGGTGTCGGGCTTCGTCGCGCTGACGCTGACGCCGATGATGTGCAGCAAGCTGCTGCGCCACAACCCGTCGCCCAACCGCTTCGACCGTGGCATGGAGCGCCTGCTGGTCGGCCTGACCCGGGGTTATCGAACCGCGTTGTCCTGGGTGCTGGGTGCGCGTTGGGTGGTGCTGGTGGTGATGGCGCTGTCGGCCGGGGCGAGTGGGTGGCTGTTCAGCACCACCAAGTCGGAACTGGCGCCGCTGGAAGACCGCGGCGTCATCATCATGCCGGTGCGTGCGCCCGACGGCGCCACGCTGGCCTTCACCGCGCGTTACCTGGATGCGATCGACGCCATCGGCGCCAGTTACCCCGAGTTCGACCGCCGCTTCATGTTCATGGGCGGTGGCCAGGTGTCGCAGGGAACGGCGCTGTTCCGCACCGTCGACTGGACCGAGCGCAGCCGCAGCACGCAGGAGCTGGCGCGCGACCTGCTGCCCAAGATGAGTGCTTTGCCGGGGGTCAGCGCCTTCCCGATCACGCCGCCCAGCCTGGGCCAGGGCTTCCGCTCGCGCCCGCTCGAGTACGTGGTGCAGACCAGCGACAGTTATGCCAACCTGGCCCGGGTGGCGCAACAGATGCTGGCCGAGATGGCCAAGAACCCGGGCATCGTGCAGCCCGACATCGACCTGCAGCTCAACAAGCCCGAGATCTTCATCGAGGTCGACCGCAACCGCGCCGCCGACATGGGTGTCAATGTCGATGCGGTGGCCCGCACGGTCGAGACCATGCTGGGCGGCCGCGCCGTCACCCGTTACAAGCGCGACGCCGACCAGTTCGACGTGATCGTGCAGACCGAGAGCCGTGGCCGCACCGCACCCGAGGACATCGAGCGCATGTTCGTGCGCGGCCGCAACGACACCATGGTGCCGCTGTCGTCGCTGGTGAAGATCCGCGAGGCGGTGAGCCCGCGCGAGCTGAACCACTTCAACCAGCGCCGCTCGGTGTCGATCACCGCCAACCTGGCGCCGGGCTATTCGCTGGGCGAGGCGCTGGCCTTCATGGACCAGACCTCGGCCCGCGTGCTGCCCTCGGGCTACGTGACCGAGTTGAACGGCGTCAGCCGCGAGTTTCGCTCGTCCTCGGGCGCGCTGGGTCTGGTGTTCGTGCTGGCGCTGCTGTTCATCTTCCTGGTGCTGGCGGCGCAGTTCGAGAGTTTCATCGACCCCTTCGTGATCCTGATCGCCGTGCCCTTGTCGATGGTCGGTGCATTGGCGGCGCTGAACCTGGCCGGCGGCACGCTCAACGTCTATTCGCAGATCGGCCTGATCACGCTGGTGGGCCTGATCAGCAAGCACGGCATCCTGATCGTCGAGTTCAGCAACCAGTTGCGTCAGCAGGGCAAGCCGGCGCGCGATGCGGTGCTGGAGGCCTCGGCTCAACGGTTACGGCCGATTTTGATGACCACCGGCGCGATGGTGCTCGGTGCGCTGCCGCTGGCGCTGGCCACCGGCGCGGGTGCCGAGAGCCGGCAGCAGATCGGCTGGATCATCGTCGGCGGCATGAGCCTGGGCACGCTGTTGACCATCTTCGTCGTGCCGACCATGTACACGCTGCTGGCCCGCCAACGCGTCCCGGGCGAGATCACCACGCCCGAGGCGCCCGAGGTGGCTGTCGAGGTGGTGCCCGCGAAGTAGCCTGCGCAAAACATCGCCCGCCACCGACCGAACCCGGTGCACCCCGCAAAACCGGCTTCGCCGGCCGCTGGGGTGACCCCCTCGAGGGGAAGCGCCGCAGGCGCTGCGGGAGTGGGTCAAATAATGCCGTTGAACGGCATCACGTCGACCAGATCACCCGCGGCCACGTTGCCCTGGCCGTGGTGCAGCACCACCATGCCGTTGGCCTCGCTCATGCTGCGCAGGATGCCGGAACCCTGGGCGCCGGTGATGCGCACCGTCCAGCGGCCGTCTTGGCCCAAGCGCACGATGCCGCGCTGGTACTCGGTGCGGCCGGGCTTCTTGCGCAGCGGTGCTTCGCTGACCGCGCGCAGCAGCGGCAAAGCCTGCGGCGTCGCGCCGCTCATCGCCAGCAGCGCGTCGCGCACGAAGGCGTAGAAGGTCACCATCACCGCGACCGGGTTGCCGGGCAGGCCGAACAGGATGGCTTGATGGCCCGGGTCGCCGATGCTGCCTTCGGCACCCTGCCGGGCGCCGATTCGCCCGATCGCCATCGGCCGCCCCGGCCGCATCGCGATCGTCCAGAACAGCACCTCGCCCAGTTCGCGCATCACCTGCTTGGTGTGGTCGGCCTCGCCGACGCTGACGCCGCCCGAGGTGATCACCGCGTCGGCACCGGCCGCGGCCTGGGTGAAGGCGGCGGCCAGTGCGGCCGGTTCATCCTTCACCACGCCCAGGTCGATCAATTCGACCCCCAGCCGGCTGAGCATGCCCCAGATCGTGTAGCGGTTGCTGTCGTAGACGCAGCCGGGGTCCAGCGGCTGGCCGATCGAGCGCAACTCGTCGCCGGTGGAGAAAAATGCCACCCGCAGCCGGCGGAACACCGGCACCTCGGCCTGGCCGAGCGAGGCCATCAGGCCCAGGTCGGCCGGCGTCAGGATGCGGCCGGCGATGAGCGCGGGTTCGCCCAGCGCCAGGTCTTCACCGCGCAGGCGGCGGTTGTCGCCCGCCTTCACGGTGCCCGCCGGGATGCGGATGCGGCCATCGTCGAGCGGGCTCGTGAACTCTTGCGGCACCACCGTGTCCAGGCCCTCGGGCATCACCGCGCCGGTCATGATGCGCAGGCCCTGGCCGGGCGGCACCGTGCCGCTGAAGGGCTGGCCGGCATAGGCGGTGCCGGCCACGGCGATCAGCGTGTCGCCGTCGATGACCAGATCGGCCGAGCGCAGCGCATAGCCATCCATCGCCGAGTTGTCGTGCGCCGGCACGGCAATCGGCGAGACGATGTCGCGGGCCAGCACCCGGCCCAGCGCGCTGCGCAAGGCCAGGCTTTCCACCGCCTGCACCTTGGGCACCAGCCGGGCGATGAACGCTTGCGCCTGCGCCACCGGCAACGCGTTGGGGTCATAGCCGGCAACGCAGGAGGCGATCTGTTCGAGGGTTTGCATGGAAATCTGTGCGCTGGCTGGCTCAGCCGCCGATGTAGTGCATTTCGACGCGTCGTTCGCCACCGGCAGACGCGGCAGACGCGGCCGGCATCGCCGCACGCAACTCGGAATAGCGATCATCGCGGCCGGCCCACACGGCTGCCAGCGCGCTGGTGATGTCGGCGTCGCTGGCGCCGTTGCGCAGCAGGGCGCGCAGGTCGTGGCCGCGGCTGGCGAACAGGCACAGGAACAATTTGCCCTCGGTCGACAGCCGGGCGCGGTTGCAGTCGTGGCAGAAGGCCTGGGTGACGCTGGAAATCAGGCCGATCTCGCCGCGGCCATCGGCATAAGCCCAGCGCTCGGCGGTTTCGCCCGTCACCGTCGGGTCCAGCGCCACCAGCGGCCATTCGGCCTGCAGCCGTTTCAACACCTCGGCCGACGGCAGCACCTCGTCCATGCGCCAGCCGTTGCTGGCCCCCACGTCCATGTACTCGATGAAACGCAGCACGATGCGGCCGTCGAACTGCTCGCGAAAGTAGCGCGCCATCGGCAGGATCTCCTGCTCGTTGGTGCCGCGCTGGACGACCATGTTGACCTTGATCGGCCCCAGCCCGGCGCGGTGCGCAGCGGCGATGCCGGCCAGTACATCAGCCACCGGGAAGTCGACGTCGTTCATGCGGCGGAACACCGCGTCGTCCAGCCCGTCGAGGCTGACGGTGACGCGTCGCAAGCCGGCATCCTTCAGCGCCTGGGCTTTTTTTGCCAGCACCGAGCCGTTGGTGGTCAGCGTGATGTCCAGCGGCGCGCCGTCGGGCGTGCGCAGCGTGGACAACTGCGCCACCAGCGCTTCCAGGCCGCGCCGCAGCAGCGGTTCACCACCGGTCAGGCGGATCTTCTGCACGCCATGGGCGACGAAGATGCGTGCCAGCCGGGTGATCTCCTCGAAGCTCAGCAGGCTGGTCTGCGGCAGGAACAGGTAGTCCCGGTCGAACACCTCCTTGGGCATGCAGTAGCTGCAGCGGAAGTTGCAGCGGTCGGTGACCGAGATGCGCAGGTCGCGCAGCGGTCGGCCCAGCGCATCGGCCAGCAGGCCGGTGGCCGGGATGGCCTGTGCAGGAATGCTTGGCACCGGTGCGGCGTATCGCAGGTCGGCCAGCGGAATGACGGTTTCGCCCATGGGTCGGATTGTGCCGTGCCGAGCCGGCATTGCCGGTGGCGGGGTTGCCGAGCCGAGCTGCCGAGCCGAATTGCCGAATCGACTTGCCGAATCGACGTGCCGAATCGAGCGGCCGCGGCCGGCGCAGCCGGTATCAGCGCGTGATGGGACGCTGCGGCACGGCAGCGGTCAGGTCAGCGCGGCGGGCGCCGGTGAAGCGGCGCTCCCAATACGATTCACGCATGTCTTCGATGCGCACCTCGCTGCCAGTGCGCGGCGCGTGGATGAACTTGTCGTCGCCGACGTAGATGCCCACGTGCGAGAAAGTGCGCTTCATGGTGTTGAAGAACACCAGGTCACCGGGCTTGAGCTCAGCCCGGTTGATGGCCAGCAGACCGGCGCTGCGGGCCTGCTCGTCGGCGCGGCGCGGCAGCGCCAGACCGATGCTGTTCTCGAAGATGTGGCGCGTGAAGCCGCTGCAGTCAAAGCCGGTTTCCTCGGAACTGCCGCCGCGCACATAGGGCACGCCGAGGAAGTTCATCGCCGTCATCACCAGATCGGACGCGGTGTCGCGCACCGAGTTGCGCACCGAATCGACCAGTGCCGACGACGCCAGCGGCCGCAGCAGGCCGCGCTCGCCCAGCAGGTTCATGATGGGGTCGATGCGCGCGTTGGCCGCAGCGCCGGGCCCGGCGCCAGCCATGCCATCGGTCGCCGTGGTCGCCGTGCCCGCTGCGTCAGGCCCGGCATGCGCACACACCGACATTGCCAACAGGCAGGCGACAGACAGGCGATGGGCGGCTGAAAAATGCACAGACATGGGTAACGAGGATACCACCGCGAATGAGGGGGTCGCCGATCGCCGGGGGATGGCGGCCGCAGCCTCTGCGGCACATCAAGCTGTGAGCCCTGCGGCGGGCCGACTGCGCCGTAGAGTCAGTGTGTTGTCAGTGCCGGGCCGTGCAATGCGACCCGACCTGACCTGACCCGACAAGCCCCGGCCTCAGCACACCCGAACCACTCAGCGCGCCCGCAGGAGATACACCATGAACGACTACGCAGCGTTTCACCGCCGTTCCATCGAGGACCGCGACGGATTCTGGCGTGAGCAGGCCGAGCTGATCGACTGGCAGACGCCGTTCAGCCAGGTCAGCGAGTACGACAAGCCGCCGTTTGCCAAGTGGTTTGTCGGCGGCCGCACCAACCTGTGCCACAACGCGGTCGATCGGCATTTGAAAGACTGCGCCGACCAGCCCGCGCTGATCTGGGTGTCGACCGAGGTCGACCAGGAGATCGTCTACAGCTTCCGCCAACTGCACGACGAGGTGCAGCGCATGGCCGCGGTGCTGCTGGCGCTGGGGGTGAAGCAGGGCGACCGGGTGCTGGTCTACATGCCGATGACGGCCGAGGCGGCGTTTGCGATGCTGGCCTGTGCACGCATCGGCGCGATCCATTCGGTGGTGTTCGGCGGTTTCGCCAGCCACAGCCTCGCCAGCCGCATCGACGACGCCACGCCCACCGTCATCGTCAGCACCGATGCCGGCAGCCGGGGCGGCAAGGTGGTGCCCTACAAGCCGCTGCTCGACGAGGCGATCCAACTCGCGGTCCACAAGCCCGCCAAGGTGCTGATGATCGACCGTGGCCTGACCGACTTCAACCGCGTGGCCGAACGCGATGTCGACTACGCCGCGCTGCGCCGCGAGGTGCAGGGCCAGGTCGTGCCCTGCGTCTGGCTCGAATCGAACGAGCCCAGCTACACGCTCTACACCTCGGGCACCACCGGTAGACCGAAGGGCGTGCAGCGCGACACCGGTGGTTACGCGGTGGCGCTGGCCGCGTCGATGAAGCACATCTTCCAGGGCAATCCGGGCGAAACGTACTTTTCCACCAGCGACATCGGCTGGGTGGTGGGCCACAGCTACATCATCTACGGTCCGCTGATCGCCGGCATGGCCACCATCCTGTACGAGGGCCTGCCCACCCGGCCCGACGGTGGCGTGTGGTGGAGCCTGGTCGAGAAGTACAAGGTGACGGTGATGTTCAGCGCACCCACCGCGGTGCGGGTGCTGAAGAAGCAGGACCCGGCGCTGCTGAGCAAGTACGACCTGTCGTCCCTGCGCGCGCTGTTCCTGGCCGGTGAGCCGCTGGATGAGACGACGGCCCAGTGGATCGCCGAGGCACTCGGCAAGCCGATCATCGACAACTACTGGCAGACGGAGACCGGCTGGCCGATCCTGACCATCGCCAACGGCGTGGAAAAGGCGCCCAGCAAGTTCGGCTCGCCGGGCGTGGCCATGTACGGCTACGACGTCAAGCTGATCGACGAGAGCACCGGCGAGACGCTGACAGGCGCCAACCAGAAGGGCGTGGTGGCCATCGAAGGCCCGCTGCCGCCCGGCTGCATGCAGACCGTGTGGCGCGACGACGAACGCTTCGTCAAGACCTACTGGACCAGCATCCCCGGCAAGATGGTCTACAGCACCTTCGACTGGGGCATCCGCGACGCCGACGGCTACTACTTCATCCTGGGCCGCACCGACGACGTGATCAATGTCGCCGGCCACCGCCTGGGCACGCGCGAGATCGAGGAGAGCATCTCCAGCCACCCCAACGTGGCCGAGGTGGCGGTGGTGGGCGTGGCCGATCAGCTCAAGGGCCAGGTGGCGATGGCCTTCGCGGTGCTGAAGGATGCGTCCCGCACGGGCACGCCGGCCGACGTGCTGAAGCTGGAAGGCGAGATCATGAAGCTGGTCGATTCGCAACTGGGTGCGGTGGCACGGCCCTCGCGCGTTCGCTTTGTCTCGGCCCTGCCCAAGACGCGATCGGGCAAGCTGCTGCGCCGCGTCATCCAGGCGGTGTGCGAGGCGCGCGACCCCGGCGACCTGACGACGATCGAGGATCCCAGCGCGCTGCAGCAGATCAAGGACCTGGTCGGCACCGCCTGATCGGGCTGCGCTGCCGGATCTGCCCGATCTGTCGCCCAGCATGAAAAAGCCGCCGTGCCCTTGCGGGCCGGCGGCTTTTTTTCGCTCGCTGCGGCTACAGCACTTCGGAGGCGAAATCCGCCAGCCGCGAGCGTTCTCCGCGCGCCAGCATCACGTGGCCCGAATGCGGCCAGCCCTTGAAGCGGTCGACCGCATAGGTCAAGCCTGACGAGCCCTCGGTCAGGTACGGCGTGTCGATCTGCGCCAGGTTGCCCAGGCAGACGATTTTTGTGCCCGGCCCCGCGCGCGTGATCAGCGTCTTCATCTGCTTGGGCGTCAGGTTCTGCGCCTCGTCGATCAGCACGAACTTGTTCAAAAACGTGCGCCCGCGCATGAAGTTCAGGCTCTTGATCTTGATCTTGCTGCGCACCAGGTCTTGCGTGGCGGCGCGGCCCCACTCACCGGCGCTGCCGTCGCCCTTGGCCAGCACCTCGAGGTTGTCGTCGAGGGCGCCCATCCACGGGCCCATCTTCTCTTCCTCGGTGCCGGGCAGGAAGCCGATGTCCTCGCCCACCGGCACGGTCACCCGGGTGACGATGATCTCGGTGTAGCGGCGGTCGTCCAGCACTTGGCTCAAGCCCGCGGCCAGCGTCATCAGCGTCTTGCCGGTGCCGGCGGTGCCGGTGAGCGAGACGAAGTCGCAATCCGGGTCCATCAGCAGGTTGAGGCCGAAGTTCTGCTCGCGGTTGCGCGCGGTGACGCCCCAGACCGCATTCTTGGCGTGGGTGAAATCCTTCAGCGTCTTCAGCACCGCAGTCTTGCCGGTGATCTCGGTGACACGGGCGTACAGCGGCGCAGCGCCGGCTTGTTCGAGGTAGACGAACTGGTTGACCATCAGTTGCGGCACCATCGGCCCGGCGATGCGGTAGAAGGTCTGGCCGCCTTGCTGCCAGCTCTCCATCGTCTTGCCGTGGGTCTCCCAGAAGTCGGCAGGCAGTTGCAGCACGCCGGTGTAGAGCAGGTCGCCGTCTTCGAGCACCTTGTCGTTGAAGTAGTCCTCGGCGGCCAGGCCCAGCGCGCGGGCCTTGACCCGCATGTTGATGTCCTTGGACACCAGCACCACCTCGCGGTCGCTGCCCTTGGCGGTTTCAGCCTCGCGCAGGCTCTTGACCACGCCCAGGATCTGGTTGTCGGCCTTGCCCTGCGGCAAGCCGGCGGGCAGTTGCACATCCATCAGCATGGTCTGGAAGAACAGCTTGCCGCCGGCGTCCTTGTGGCCGGTCTTGGCCAGCGGGATGCCTTCTTTGGGGTCGAGGCTGCCGGTCGAATTGGTGAAGGTCGCCAAACCATCCAGCTCGCGGCTGACCTGGCGGGCATTGCGCGCCACCTCGCTCATGCCCTTCTTGTGGCCGTCCAGCTCTTCCAGCGTGATCATCGGCAGGAAGACGTCGTGTTCCTCGAAGCGGAACAGGCTCATCGGGTCGTGCATCAACACGTTGGTGTCCAGCACGAACAGCTTGGCCGGGCCGGTGCCGCGCGGCGAGCGTTGCCGCGACTTGGCGTGTGCGGCCCGGGGCTGGGCGGTGGCTGGCGTGGCCAGCGACACCTGCTTGGTCGGCATGCCGGGCGACCGACCGCGCACGCCGGCTGGCAGGGCGGTCGGCGAGACCGGCGCCACGGGCGGGTTGGGCGGCTGGAGCCGTGCGGGGCTCCGCGCCGGCGCCGCCTGCTTGGCCGCGGCCAGCGGCGAAGCGCCGTCGAACAGGTCGAGCGAAGCGCCGGTGCCGGGGTCGGCGCGGCCCTTGCCGGACGACCGGCCCGCCCGCGGGGCGGCCTGGGACTCGAAATCGGCGGGCGACAGGATGGCGGCTTTCGCAACGGGTGGCTTGGGCAGTGGCATGGAGGGGTCAGGGCGGTTGGCGGGGCGGATGAGCGGGCGGACAACAAAAAAGCCGCACAGGCGACTGGGCGGCTTCGGCGTTCGAGAGGGTGTTCGTCGGGTGACTCACCAGCATCGCTCGATTATGCACAGGCGCCGACTGCCGGCGATGACGGTGGTGTGACCTGCTGCAGCCCGCAGTGCGCAGGGCCGTGCGGCGGTCGACGGTGCGATGTGCGTCGTCGCGGTTCAGGCGGGTTGCTTGAGGTCTTTCACAGCCTGGAGCACTTCGTCGACATGGCCGGCGACCTTGATGCCGCGCCATTCGCCGCGCAGCACGCCGCCGGCGTCGATCAGGAAGGTGCTGCGCTCGATGCCCTTGACCTTCTTACCGTACATGATCTTGTTCTTCACCACGCCGAACATGTGGCACAGCTTTTCTTCGGTGTCGGCGATCAGATCGAACGGCAGTTCGAGGTTCTGCCGAAACTTCTCGTGCGACGCCATGTTGTCGCGCGAGACCCCGAACAGCACGGCGCCCGCCTGCAAAAACTCGGCATGCATGTCGCGGAACTGCATGGCCTCGGTGGTGCAGCCTGGCGTATGGTCTTTCGGGTAGAAGTACAACACCACCGCCCGGCCATTGAAGGCAGATGGCGCGAACTTCACGCCGCTGGTGGCGAGGGCTTCGAACTCGGGCAGGTTTTTATTGAGCACTGGCGTCATGGGCGGTCTTTTCGCGGTCGGACTGGCGGTCGGGCAAACTGGCGGTCGGGCACACTGTCGGTCAGGCACGTTGACGATCGGGCATGTTGGCAACAGGGCGTGTTGGCAGCAGGGCGTGTTGGCAGCAGGGCACGTTGGCAACAGGGCAGCCTGCCAGTCGTGCCGATCATCGGTGGGCTCTCGCGAGGCTTAACCGCCGATTATAAAGTTACGCCGCGCCGTTGCCGGCGCTGCCCGCTGCCGGCTTACCCGAACAAGGTCGTTCAAGCCGCCGGTGGCAGCAGCAGCGCGGCCACCGCCGACCGGCCTTCGGCGACCAGCACATTGAAGGTGCGGCAGGCGGCCGGGGTGTCCATCGTCTCGACGCCGATGCGCCGGGCGATCAGGGCGCTGATCAATGCGGGCGAGACAAACTTCAGGCGCGGCCCGCTGCCGAAGATCACCAGTTCGGGCTTCAGGTCCAGCAGGGCCTCGAAGTGCGCGGCCGTCAAATCCTCGGCACGCGCCGGCGCCCACGGCAGCACGGCGCCGGTCCAGGGCACCAGCAGGCTGTGCTCGAAGCGCACGCTGCCCACCCAGAGCGCGGTGGCATCCTGGCGGGTGATGACATTGGTGCCGGCCAGCACGTCGGGTTGAAATTTCACGGCAGGGGGTTCCAGTTCGCGGCAGGCAGGGACTGAAAGAATGCCACTGCTTGAAGGTTAAAATTATAGGTTTTGCGGTGGGGATTGCAGCTGAAGGGCCGTCACACAGCCGATTTCTGCCGTTTGCCCGTTTGCCCGTTTGCCCGCTGGTTGCCAGGGAGTTCCCGTGTCCAATGTTGTGCCGCCCGTCCTTCCGCCCGCCCTGCAGCCCAACGGACTTCGCTCCATTGCCAAGTCGGCCAAGCTGGCCAATGTCTGCTACGACATTCGTGGCCCGGTGCTCGACAAGGCCCGCCAGATGGAGGACGAGGGTCAGAAGATCATCAAGCTGAACATCGGCAACATCGCCGCTTTCGGCCTGGAGCCGCCCGACGAGATCGTGCAGGACATGATCCGCAACCTGCCGCACGCGGCGGGCTACACCGACAGCAAGGGCCTGTTCGCGCCGCGCAAATCGGTGGTGCACTACTGCCAGGAAAAGAAGATTGCCGGCGTCACGGTCGACGATGTCTATCTGGGCAATGGTGCCAGCGAGCTGATCACGATGAGCATGAACGCGTTGCTCAACGCCGGCGACGAGATCCTGGTGCCGGCGCCCGACTACCCGCTGTGGACTGCCTCGGTGGCCTTGTCGGGCGGCACGCCGGTGCACTACCTGTGCGACGAGGGCGCCGACTGGACTCCTGACCTGGCCGACATCCGCCGCAAGATCACGCCGGCCACCCGCGGCATCGTGGTCATCAACCCGAACAACCCGACCGGCGCGCTGTACCCCGACAGCGTGCTGCGCGAGTTGGTCGAGATCGCCCGAGCGCACCAGCTGATCATTTTTGCCGACGAGATCTACGACAAGACGCTGTTCGACGGCAACAGCCACACCAGCATCGCGTCGCTGGCCGACGACGTGCTGTTCCTCACCTTCAACGGGCTGAGCAAGAACTACCGCTCCTGCGGCTACCGCGCCGGCTGGATGATCGTGTCGGGCGACAAGCGCCACGCCAAGGACTACATCGAAGGCCTGAACATGCTGTCGTCGATGCGCCTGTGCGCCAACACGCCGGGGCAGTTGGCGATCCAGACCGCGCTGGGCGGCTACCAGAGCATCAAGGACCTGGTGGCGCCCAGCGGCCGGCTGTGCCGCCAGCGCGACCTGGCCTACCAGTTGTTGACGCAGATCCCCGGGGTCAGCGTGGTCAAGCCGAAGGCGGCGCTCTACATGTTCCCCAAGCTCGACCCCAAGCTGTACCCGATCACCGACGACCAGCAGTTCGCCTATGAATTGCTGGCCGAGGAAAAGGTGCTGATCGTGCAGGGCACCGGGTTCAACTGGATTGCACCCGACCACTTCCGGCTGGTGTTCCTGCCCAATTCCGACGACCTGGCCGAGGCCATCGGCCGCATCGACCGCTTCCTGTCGCATTACCGCCGGCGCCATTCGGCCTGAAAGCACCCATGAACACACGAAGTGAATCGGCCCAGACGCCGGTCGCACAGCGACCTGATGTCGAAGCCAAACCGATCCAGGTCGGCCTGCTCGGCATCGGCACCGTCGGCAGCGGCACCTTCAAGGTGCTGGCGCGCAACCAGGCCGAGATCCGCCGCCGCGCCGGCCGCGGCATCGAGATCACGATGGTGGCCGACCTCGACACCGCCCGCGCCAGGGCCGTGGTCGGCGAGGGCGTGCAGGTGGTGGCCGACGGCCGCGCCATCATCAACAACCCCGACATCGACATCGTGGTCGAGCTGATCGGCGGCTACGGCATCGCCCGAACGCTGGTGATGGACGCGATTGCCGCCGGCAAGCACGTGGTCACCGCCAACAAGGCGCTGCTGGCGGTGCATGGCACCGAGATCTTTGCCGCGGCGCGTGCCAAGGGCGTGATGGTGGGTTTCGAGGCCGCGGTGGCCGGCGGCATCCCGATCATCAAGGCGTTGCGCGAAGGCCTGACGGCCAACCGCATCGAATGGATCGCCGGCATCATCAACGGCACCACCAACTTCATCCTGAGCGAGATGCGCGACAAAGGCCTGGATTTCGGCGTCGCGCTGAAGCAGGCCCAGGTGCTGGGCTACGCCGAGGCCGACCCGACCTTCGACATCGAGGGCGTGGACGCTGCGCACAAGGCCACGATCATGAGCGCGATCGCCTTCGGCACGCCGGTTCAGTTCAGCCAGGCGCACGTCGAAGGCATCACCCAGTTGCAGGCCGCCGACATCCGCTATGCCGAGCAGATGGGCTACCGCATCAAGCTGCTGGGCATCACCAAGCGGCGCGACGACATCGCAGCGGCATCGCCGGGCGGCGTCCGGGGTGGCATCGAGCTGCGGGTGCACCCGACGCTGGTGCCGGCCAAGCGGCTGATCGCCAATGTCGAGGGCGCGATGAATGCGGTGGTGGTGCATGGCGATGCGGTGGGCACCACGCTGTACTACGGCAAGGGCGCGGGCGCCGAGCCCACCGCGTCGGCCGTGGTGGCCGATCTGGTCGACATCACCCGGCTGCACACCGCCGACCCCGACCACCGCGTGCCGCACCTGGCCTTCCAGCCGGGCTCGGTGGCGGCCACGCCGATCCTGCCGATCGACCAGGTCATCACCGCGTTCTACCTGCGGCTGCAGGTAGCCGACCAGACCGGTGTGCTGAGCCGCATCACCACCATCCTGGCCGAGCACGACATCTCGATCGACGCGGTGATCCAGCGTGAATCGGCAGAAGGCGAGAAGCAGACCGATCTGATCATCCTGACCCACGACACGGTGGAAGGTCGCATGCGCGACGCGCTGGCGCTGATGCAGGCGCTGCCGACCGTGCTGGCGCCGATCGTCAACATCCGCAAGGAAGAGTTGAGCTGAGCATGAAGTACATCAGCACCCGTGGCGACAAGACCGAACGCGCCTTCTGCGAGATCCTGCTCGAAGGCCTCGCGCCCGATGGCGGCCTGTACCTGCCTGCGCGCTACCCCAAGATCGACGACGCCACGCTCAGCCGCTGGCGCGGCCTCTACGGCAACGGCCGGCCCGGCGGCTATGCCGACCTGGCCTTCGAGATCCTGTCGCTCTACATCACCGACATCCCGCCGGCCGACTTGAAGGCGCTGGCGCACAAGACCTACACCGCGGCCACCTATGGCAGCGCGGCCATCGTGCCGGTGCGCCCGTTGCAGCCGGGTCTGCACATCGAAGCCTTGTCCAACGGCCCCACGCTGGCCTTCAAGGACATCGCGATGCAGTTGCTGGGCAACCTGTTCGAGTACGAGCTGGCGCGCCGGGGCGAGACATTGAACATCCTGGGTGCCACCTCGGGTGACACCGGCAGCGCCGCCGAGTACGCGATGCGCGGCAAACACGGCGTGCGGGTGTTCATGCTCAGCCCGCAGGGCCGGATGAGCCCGTTCCAGCAGGCGCAGATGTTAAGCCTGCAAGACGCCAACATCCACAACATCGCGATCGAAGGTGTGTTCGACGATTGCCAGGACATCGTCAAGGCGGTCAGCAACGACCTGGCCTTCAAGCGCCAGTACAAGATCGGCACCGTCAACTCGATCAACTGGGCGCGGCTGCTGGCCCAGGTGGTGTACTACTTCGCGGGTTACTTTCAAGTCACCTCTGATGCCCCTGAGGCCGGCTCCGCCGGTCTGTCCCCCAAGGGGAGCGCGCCGCCTTGGGGCGGCCCGGCGGCGGCGCCGTCCAACACCGAGCAGGTCAGCTTCGCTGTGCCCTCGGGCAACTTCGGCAATGTTTGCGCCGGCCACGTGGCGCGCATGATGGGCTTGCCCATCGCGCAACTGGTGGTGGCCACCAACGAGAACGACGTGCTCGACGAATTCTTCCGCAGCGGCCGCTACCGGGTGCGGGCCAGCGCCGAGACCCACGAGACCAGCAGCCCGTCGATGGACATCAGCAAGGCCAGCAACTTCGAGCGCTTCGTCTTCGACCTGCTGGGCCGCGATGGTGGGCGGGTGGCCGACCTGTTCGGCCCTGGCCTGGCGCGCGACGGCGGCTTCCAGCTCAACGCCGACGAGACCTCCGGTATCGCCGGCTTCGGCTTCGTCTCGGGCAAGAGCAGCCATGCCGACCGTCTGGCCACCATCCGCAGCACCTGGGCCGATCACCAGGACATGATCGACACCCACACTGCCGATGGCTTGAAGGTGGCGCGTGAGCACTTGCAGCCCGGCGTGCCGATGGTCGTGCTGGAGACCGCGCTGCCCGCCAAGTTTGCCGCCACCATCGAAGAAGCGCTGGGCCGCGCGCCGCTGCGCCCGGCCGCGCTGGTCGGCATCGAGGCCCTGCCCAAGCGCTTCACCGTGATGCCGGTCGACGTGGCGCAGGTCAAGGCCTTCGTCGCAGCACACTGTGCCGCATGAAGCTGGTCGTCGTCTGTGGCCCGTCGGGCGTGGGCAAGACCACGCTGGTCGAGCAGATGGTGGCCGACCTGAAAGCCCGCGGCCAGCGGGTGTCGGTCATCAAGCATGCCCACCAGCGTTTCGACATCGACCGGCCCGGCAAGGACAGCTGGCGCCACCGCGAGGCCGGCGCCACCGAGGTGCTGGTGGCGTCGTCGCAACGGCTGGCGCTGCTGCGCGAGTACGAGGTCGAAGGCCTGCCGTCGCTGCACCAGCTGGTGGCCGAGCTGTCGCCGGTCGACTGGGTGCTGGTCGAAGGCTTCAAGCACACCGACTGGCCCAAGGTCGAGGTCTGGCGCGCCGCGCTGGGCCAGGCACCGCTCTATCCCGACGACCCGTTCGTCACCGTCGTGGCCACCGACACACCCGATGACCTGCCCGAGCCCACCGCGCGGCCGGTGTTCTTGTTGTCCGCGGCGACGGCGCTGGTGTCGCACCTGATGGACACTGCCGACCGTTATGTCTACACCGACCCCAGCCACCCCGAAGCCCATGGTTGAACCGCAGCGCCCGGCGATGTTGAGCCTCGACGAGGTGCTGGCCCGCGCACTGGCCGTGGCCCGCGACCGGGTGATCGCCGACATCGAAAAACTCGACACCTTCGACGCCCTGGGCCGCGTGCTGGCGCGTGGCGTGGTGTCGGCACTCGATGTGCCACCGGCCGACAACAGTTCGATGGACGGCTACGCGATGCGCCTGGCCGACCTGCCTGCTGTCGGCACCGTGCTGCCGGTCAGCCAGCGCCTGCCCGCCGGTGTGGTGGGCGCGGTGCTGCAGCCGGGCACGGCGGTGCGCATCTTCACCGGTGCGCAGCTGCCCGCGGGCGCCGATCTGGTGGTGATGCAGGAACAGTGCGAAGCCGTGGCCGGCGAGGGGCTGGGCAGCGTGCGGGTCGACGTGCTGCCGCTGGCGGGCCAATGGATTCGCCGCCGCGGCGAGGACGTGCAGCACGGCGCCGAGGTGCTGGTCGCCGGCAGCCGGCTCACGCCGCAGGCGCTGGGCCTGGCCGCGTCGGTCGGTGCGTCGCGCCTCACCGTGCGCCGCCGCCCGCGCGTGGCCCTGTTTTCTACCGGCGACGAGTTGGTGATGCCGGGCGAGTCGCTGAAGCCCGGCGCCATCTACAACAGCAACCGCTTCACGCTGCGCGGCCTGCTGCAGGCGGCGGGCTGCACCGTTGATGACCTGGGCATCGTGCCCGACAACCTGGCCGCCACCCGTGACGCGCTGCGCCGTGCCGCCGCCGGCAACGACCTGATCCTCACGTCGGGCGGTGTCTCGGTCGGCGAAGAAGACCACATCAAGCCGGCCGTGAAGGCCGAAGGCTGGCTCGAAGCCTGGCAAGTGGCGATGAAGCCCGGCAAGCCGCTGGCCTTCGGCGCGGTGCGCCGTGAGGATGGCGAGAGCGAAGCCTTGTTCATGGGCCTGCCGGGCAATCCGGTGTCCAGCTTCGTCACCTTCTTGCTGGCGGTGGCGCCGGTGCTGCGTGCGATCCAGGGCTGCACCACGGCATTACCCGCCGCGTTGCCGGTGCGTGCCGATTTCGACTGGCCCCGACCGGACAAGCGCCGCGAGTTCCTGCGGGCCCGCTTCAATGACCAGGGCGGGCTGGAGCTGTTTCCCAACCAGAGCTCCGGCGTGCTGACCTCGGCCGTCTGGGCCGATGGCCTGGTCGACCTGCCGGCGCTGCAGCCGGTGCAGCGCGGCGACACCGTGCGTTTCCTGCACTTCGGCGACTTGGTCGGGCGCTGATCCGCCTCCGGACGATGACCATGAATCCTGTTCGACTGCGCTACTTCGCCTCGCTGCGCGAGGCCCTGGGAACTGGTGAAGACGTGGTCTGCGCGCCAGGCCTCACGCTGGGCCAGTTGCGCGACCAGCTGATCGCCCGGGGCGGCCGCCATGCCGAGGTGCTGGCCCGCGGCCGTGCGCTGCGCTGTGCGCTGAACCAGGTGATGGCCGACGAGGCCACCGCCGTGCCCGCCGGCGCCGAGGTGGCGTTCTTCCCGCCCGTCACCGGAGGCTGAGGCCATGACCGCCGTCCCACGCGTCCTGATCCAGACCGGCGATTTCGACCTCTCCGCCGAGGTGGCAGCGCTGCGCGCCGATGACGGCGGCGTGGGTGCCGTGTGTGCCTTCGTCGGCACGGTGCGCGACCGCAACGCCGCCCAGGCGGGCGGCGCCGTCGAGCACGTCAGCGCGATGGAGCTGGAGCATTACCCCGGCATGACCGAGCGTGCCATCGAGGCGATGATCGACGAGGCCCACGGCCGCTTCGACCTGCGCGGCGCGCGGGTGATCCACCGCGTGGGCCTGCTGCAGCCGCTCGACCAGATCGTGCTGGTGGTGGTCAGCTCGGCGCACCGGGGTGAAGCCTTCAAGGGCTGCGAATTCCTGATGGACTACCTGAAGACCCAGGCGCCGTTCTGGAAGAAGGAGACCACGCCCGAGGGTGCGCGCTGGGTCGATGCCCGCGTGGCCGACGACGAGGCGCTGGCACGCTGGGGGTTTGCCGCCTCCAACGCCAACTGACCACCCGATCATGGCGACCGCAGTGCAAGCCGTGGCAGTGGCCGCTGGGGCCGCGGTCGGCGCCCTGCTGCGCTGGGGCGCCGGCCTGGCCTTGAACAGCATCTGGGCCGGGTTTCCGCTGGGCACGCTGCTGGTCAATTGCCTGGGCGGCGGCTTGATCGGCGTGGCGCTGGTGTGGTTTGCCCGCTCGCCCGATGCCACGCTGCAGCTGCTGCTGGTGACCGGGTTGCTGGGCGGATTCACCACCTTTTCGACGTTTTCGGCCGAGTCGCTGGGCTTGCTGCAACGCGGCCAGTGGGCGCTGGCGCTGGGCCACAGCGCGGCCCATCTGCTGGGCGCGCTGGCCTGTACCGCGCTGGGTTTTGCGCTGGCGCGTGCAGTGCTGCGGTGAGCCGCTTGGCGCGTCAGTCGGGCCGGCGCCGCAGCATCGCGTCGTCGGCGCCGTTGGCCTGTTTGTCGAAGTGCTGCACCAGCTCACGCAACCAGTCGCGCAGGCGGTCACGTTCGGGCGCGTCCAGTTCCTGCAGGCGACGGGCCTCGTGTTCGGTGGCGGCGATCAACAGCGGGGCCACGTGGCGCTGGCCTGCCGCGGTGAGCGCCACGCGGGCGCGGCGGGCGTCGGCGGCATCGGCGCGGCGTTCGACCCAACCTTGGGCCACCAGCCGGTCAAGCGTCTTGGTCACGGTGGGCTGCTGGGCCAGCACCTCGTGCGCCAGCCGGCCCACCGGCAGCGGTTCGCTGTCGGACAGCGTGGCCAACACCCGCCATTCCAGCGAATTGAGCCCGGCCGCGCGCAGCTGCGGCTCGAAACCCCGCCACAACGCATGGCTGGCGCGGGCCAGCAGGTAGGGCAGGTGGCGGTGAACAAATCGGTCGGCCATGCGGGTCGGCTTTCTGCGCCGAAGATCGGTCGCTGAACGGCGGCCGGTTGGGGTACACCCGGCTTGCCTTGAATCAATGAATTTTCATACATTAAGGCCTCGATGAGCGCACCGGACATTCCCGCCCCCTCGCTGCCAGCGCCCGACCCGCTTGGCGCGACCAGCCTGCGCGCCGCGCTGGGCCGTTTCGCCACCGGCGTCACCATCATCACCTGCCGCGACGCCGAGGGCCGGGCGGTGGGCCTGACCGCCAATTCCTTCACCTCGTTGTCACTCGACCCGCCGCTGGTGCTGTGGTCGCTGCGCAAGGCCAGCAGCAGCCTGGCGGCGTTTCAGGCGGCCGAGCACTTTGCGATCAACGTGCTGGCTGAGACGCAGGTGGATTTGTCGCGCCGTTTTGCCGCTGCCACCACCGACAAGTTCGCCGACGGTGTGTGGGCCGACGGCCATGGCGGCGCGCCGGTGCTCAGCGGTTGCGCGGCGGTGTTCGAGTGCCGCACCGAGACCCGCCAGGTGGCGGGCGACCATGTGCTGTTCATCGGCCGTGTGCTGCGGTTGGCCGACCTGGCGGTGGCGCCGCTGCTGTTCCAGGGCGGGCATTACCGGATGCTGGGCGAGATTCTTTGATCTGTTGCTGTTGCTGATGTCGACACAACTTCCCGAGAGGATTCCATGAGCCTGACCGACCGTCTCGAAGCCAAGTGGATCGACAGCTTCGTCGAGGTCTTCCGCCTCTGCGGCGTGCAGCCGGGTGACGCCTGCGCGGTGCTGTCCGAAACCCTGTCGAGGCCCTCGCTGGTGCAGTTGAGCGAGCTGGCGCTGGCCCGGCTGGGCGCGCGCTGGTTTCATGTGGTGCTGCCGACGCCGCGCCAATCGGCGCCGGTGCCGGTGCGCTCGACCGGCGCGTCCGACGCCATCGGCCAATTGCAGCCGGTGGTCAGCGCGCTGGCCGGCAGCGTGTTCATCGCCGACTGCACGGTCGAAGGCCTGCAGCATGCGGTGGAGCTGCCCGAGATCCTGAAAGGCGGCGCCCGCGTGCTGGTGATCAGCAACGAACACCCCGAGATCCTGGAACGCACCGCGCCACGTGCCGAAGACGAAGCCGCCGTGCGCGACGCGATGCGCCGCATCAAGGGCGCGCGGGCGATGCGGGTCACGTCCGACGCCGGCAGCGACTTGGCCATCTCGCTGGCGGGTGCGCGCATCGGCGGCGTCTGGGGCTTCACCGCCAAGCCCGGCAGCTTGAGCCATTGGCCGGCCGGCCTGGTGCTGGCGTTTCCGGCGGCCGGCTCGGTCAACGGCACGCTGGTGCTGGCGCCGGGCGATGTCAACCTGACCTTCAAGCGTTACCTCAGCGACGCGGTGACGCTGCGCATCGCGGACGACCATGTCACCGCGATCGAAGGCCGCAGCGTCGACGCCGACCTGATGCGCGGTTACTTTGCCGCCTGGGCCGCTGACCCCGCCGACAGGTCAGCCTATGCCGTCTCCCACGTCGGCTGGGGCCTCAACCGGCGTGCCCGCTGGGACTCGATGACCTTCTACGACAAAGCCGACTTCAACGGCACCGAGCTGCGCGCCTTCGCCGGCAGCTTTCTCTATTCGACCGGTGCCAACGAGGTGGCCAACCGCCACACGCTGGGCCACTTCGACCTGCCGATGCGCGGCTGCACCGTCACGCTGGACGGCGTGGCGGTGGTCGACAACGGCGTGCTGACATGAGCACGCCGGGCCGCCCCCAGGGCGAATTCCGCAGTGCGCAGCACGAAGGACCCCCAATGAGCGGCGTGCTGATCACCGACGCAGCGCTGGCGCACCTGCGCTGGTCGCCTGCTGCCGGCGCGCCGGCCCGGCCGCCGGTGCTGCTGCTGCACGGCATCGGCGGTGGCCGCGGCGCCTGGGGCGACAGTGGCTCGGCCACCGGCGCGGCGCTGGCCGCCGCCGGCCACCTCACGCTGGCCGTTGACTTTCCGGGGTACGGCCTGTCGCCGGCCCTCGAACCCTTCGACCTGGCCGGCCTGGCCCGCAGCGTGGTGGCGCTGATCGACCAGCTGGGTGCCGGCCCGGCCGTGCTGGTGGGTCACAGCATGGGCGGCATGGTGGCGCAAGAGGTCGCTGCGCTGGCGCCTGGCCGGCTGTGTGGTCTGGTGCTGGCCAGCAACTCGCCGGCGTTCGGCCGACCGGGCGGCGATTGGCAGCAGGGCTTCCTGCAGTCGCGCTTCGCCCCGCTGGACGCCGGGCTGGGCATGGCCGGCCTGGCCGCGCAGCTGGTGCCGGCGATGGTGGCGCCGGGCACGGCGGCGCCGGTGCTGGACGCCGCGCAGGCCATGATGGCCGCCGTGCCCGAGGCCACCTACCGCTGCGCGGTGACGGCGCTGGTCGCGTTCGACCGCCGCCTGAACCTGCCGCAGATCGCCGTGCCCACGCTGGTGATCACCGGTGCGCACGACCGCACCGCGGCGCCAGAGGTGTCGCGCCGCATGGCCGAGCGCATCCCCGGCGCGACCTGCATCATCGTGCCCGGTGCCGGGCACTTGCTGAACCTGGAGCAGCCGCAGGCCTTCAACGCCGCGCTGCTGGCCCCTCTTTCCCGGTGCGCTGCAGCGCGCTGATTCGACAGGAGATCCCCGATGTCCGCCGTTCTTGCTTCCGACGCCAACGCCAACGCCAACGCCAACGCCAACGCCAGCACCGCCGCGGCCGCGGCTGCGGCGCCCAGCCGCTACCAGCCCTCGCACATCGCCGGCAACCCGGCCAATCTGACGCCGCTGCAGCGCGAGCTGATCGCCAAGGTCAGCGCGCTGGGACCGCGCTGGGCCGAGCGCGCCTACCGCTACGACCGCGACGCCACCTTCCCGTTCGAGAACTACGACGACCTGCGTGAACACGGCCTGCTGGGCATCTGCGTGCCCACCGCCCACGGCGGCTTGGGCGCCGACTTCGCCACCTACGTGATGGTGGCCGCCGAGATCGGCCGCTGGTGCGGTGCCACTGCGCTCAGCTTCAACATGCATGTCTGCAGCTGCCTGTGGGCCGGCGAGATTGCCGACGCGCTGGACATGACACCTGAGCAGCGCGCCGACCACGAAGCCAACCGCGGCATCCACTTCGCGCGCATCGTCAAGGAAGGCAAGGTCTACGCCCAGCCCTTCTCCGAAGGCGGCGCGGCAGCGGCGGGCGCGGCGCCCTGGGGCACCATCGCCCGCAAGGTCGACGGTGGTTACCTCGTCAGCGGCAAGAAGATCTTCGCCAGCCTGGCCGGCGCGGCCGACACCTACGGCGTGCTGTGCACGCTGGAGCGGCCCGAGCGCGCCGGCGGCGGCACCCGGCGCGATTCGATGTACCTGGCGGTGCCCGCCGACGCCCCCGGCGTCACGGTGGTCGGTGACTGGGACCCGCTGGGCATGCGTGGCACGGTCAGCCGCAACCTCATCTTCCAGGACGTGTTCGTGCCCGAGACGGCGCGCATGATGCCCGAGGGCCTGTACTTCCAGGCCGCCAGCCGCTTTCCGCACATGTTCGCCACGCTGTCGCCCACCTACATGGGCGTGGCCCAGGCGGCCTACGATTTCACCGTGCAGTACCTGCGTGCCGAGGTGCCGGGCATGCCGCCGGTCAAGCGCCGCATGTACCCGACCAAGCAGTACGCGGTGGCCGAGATGCGCATCAAGCTGGAGGCCACGCGGGCACTTTTTTTGCAGAACGCGCGGGATGCGTGCATCGACCCCGACAAGGACACCCGCATGCGGCTGTATGCGGCGCACTACACCATCATGGAGAACGCCAACGACATCTGCCGGCTGGCGATCCGCACCTGCGGCGGCCAGAGCATGCTCAAGAGTCTGCCGCTCGAGCGCCTGTACCGCGACAGCCGCTGCGGCAGCCTGATGCTGCCCTGGACGGCCGAGCTGTGCATGGACCGGCTGGGCCGCGAATGCCTGTACGAAGCGGGCGAGCGGGACGAGGCGATCGAATGAGTTGGCTGGTTGTGGCGGGCCTGGGCCAGGTTTGACACCGCTGTACGATCGTCTGGCGGCGCAAGCGTTGCGCCGGCCCGAGGCGCTGGCGCTGCAGTGCGGTGAGCAGACGCTGAGCTACCGTGAACTGCTGGCGCTGGCCGACCACCAGGCTGCCGCCTGGCAGGCCGAGGGCCTGGGCCAGGGCAGCTTCATCGGCTGGCTGGGGCACAACAGTGCGGCGATGATCGCGGCCTTGCTGGCCTGCGCCAAGCTGGGCGCGGTCTGGGTGCCGCTGAACTGGCGGCTGGCCGCACCCGAATTGGCCGCCATCGCCGCCCATGCCGGCCTGTGTACGCTAGGCCACACGCCCGAACTGGCCACGCAGGCCGCCCAGGTGCTAACGCTGCGGCCTGACGGCTTGGCGGCCGTGCCAGCGCAGCCCGGCGACCTGATGCTGGTCTATACCAGCGGCACCACTGGCGAGCCCAAGGGCGCGATGCACAGCCAGGCCGGCATCTGCGCCAACATCGACATGGCGCTGGCAGTGCAAGGCTTGACCGAAGTTGACCGCGTGCTGGCGGTGCTGCCGCTGTTTCATGTCGGCGGCCTGTGCATCCAGTTGC
>JBBQVF010000051.1:0-28931 GCA_038211805.1 Burkholderiales bacterium
GCTGACGCTGTACTCGCAGCCCACCCCGTTGCGCAGCCTGATGACACCGGGCACCGACCGCCGGTTCGACCTGGACGACCGGCGCAGCCAGTTGCGGGTCTACCTCGGCGACTTGCCGCCGCTGGTCGACGAACCCAGCGAGCAGGCCGTGGTGCTGCGGGCCGGCCTGGCCGGCGCGCTGACGATCTTTCGCCACGAGGCCAGCCAGACGTGGCCCCGCACGCTGGGCGCGATGGGCGCCTGGGCCGTCAACCGGGGTGTTCGCGACCTGATCCAGCGCTTTGGCGATGGCCAAGGGCCCGGCCTGTGCGGTTGGTGGGCGATGGGCCGCGACACGCTGGCCCTGGCCTCGCGCGCCGGCACGGTGCGCACGCTCGACTACGAGTTGCGCGTACACGGCGCAACGCACGAACTGGCCGCGCTGTTCCCCGACGGCACGCGCGTGGCCGGTGTCAAGCGACTGCGCTACGGGCGCCGGGCCAGCCCGTTGCAGCAGCTGATGGACCTGCGGCTGACGCACTGCCCGGGCCTGGCGCGCGGCGAAGCGCCGACGTTGTCGCTGCACCTGCCCTTCCTGGCCCAGCAGGCGGTGCCGCTGATGCGGGTGGTCGACCAGGCCAACCAGCCGGCCGCGCTGGCCGACCTGGCCTCGTTCGCCGCCTATGTGGCGCGCATCCTCATCAACGGCCACCTCTGGAGCTTCCGCAAACCCGACGTGGCCAGCCCGCGCGAACCGCAGCGCCTGCCCGGCGTGGTGCCGGGCGCGCCGCCGCCGCAGGTCACCGAGATCGAACTGGTGCCGGCCCGGGCGACCGAGGGCGGCCCTGCCGCGCCTACCGCCCACATCCGCCTGACCCGCTACTGCCCTGACAACGTCGACACCTCACGCCCGCCGGTGCTGCTGATCCACGGCTACAGCGCCAGCGGCACCACCTTTGCCCACCCGGCGCTGAAACCGGGCCTGATGCGCTGGCTGACCGGCCAGCACCACCGCGACGTCTGGGTGCTCGACATGCGCTCGAGCTGCGGCATGCCCAGCGCAGGTCATCCCTGGGCCTTCGAGGACATGGGCTGCGAGGACATCCCGGTCGCCGTCGAGCAGGTCTGCCTGGCCACCGGCTTCGAGCAGGTCGACATCGTCAGCCACTGCATGGGCTCGGCGATGCTGTTCATGGGCTTGCTCGGCAAGAACCAGTTCCAGGACAAAGCCCGTCAATTGCCGCTGCTGCCGCTGCTGGGCGCGTACGAGCCGTTGCGCCACAAGCTGTGGGACCGCGAACTGACGTACGCACCGTCTGAACATCCCGCCCAGGTCGAGCCTTCCACACCGCCACCGCCACCGCCACCGCCAACGCCACCGCCCCCACCACCGCACAGCCGCATCCGCCGGCTGGTGATGTCGCAGGTCGGGCCGGCGGTGCTGCTGACACCGGCCAACATCGCGCGCGCCTACCTGATGCGCTATGCCCAGCAAGTCATCGGCGGCAACCGCTACCAGTTCAGAACGGTGGGCGACACCGGGCTGGCCGAGCAGCTGCTCGACCGCCTGCTGGCGGCCATGCCCTACCCGGACGGCGAGTTCGATCTGGAAAACCCGTTCTGGCCGCCCGGAAAGCGGTTGCCCTGGGTCGGCTCGCGCCACCGCATCGACGCGCTGTTCGGCCGGGTCTTCAACCTGGCCAACATGGAACCCCGCACGCTGGAACACATCGACGATTTCTTCGGCCCGTTCAGCGTCGACACGGTGTCGCAGGTGATGTACTTCGCGCGCTACTGGCTGATCACCGACCGCAGCGGCTTCAACCGTTTCATCAGCCCCGCGCAGCTGCAGCAGCGGCTGACATTTCCCATGCTGAGCCTGCATGCGCGGCAGAACGGGCTGGCCGACGCCGCCACGAGAGACCTGCTGGACCAGGTGATCAAGCCCAACGTCGGCCCCGGAGGATCGCTGGATTGCGAATGGCTGGACGGTGACACGCTGGGCCACCAGGATGCGCTGATCGGCAAAGAGGCCGCCAGCCTGCCGGTGCTGAAGCGGATGGCCGCGTTCCTTCAAGAACCCTGACCACGGGGAGACGCACCGTGCCGAAAGAAGACAAGAAGAAGCTGCTGCTGGTGGCCACCACGCCATCGCTGGGCGCGCGCCTGTGGATCGAGCGCGACGACAGCCACACCCACGACATGGTGTGCCTGCACGTCGCCAATGAAGGCGGTCGCGGTACGGCCCGCTACGTCGCGCTGCTGCCGGTCAGACGCTCGTCGGCCAACCGGCTCGAACCCGTGCTGAATCCCAGCGATTTCAGAGACAGCCGCGGCGACGATCGCGACATGCTCTGGAAACAGCATCTGCTGACGCCGCCGCAGAAACTGCCGACCCCCTTCTCGCGCCGCTACAGCGGCGACGAATGGCGCGCCATATGCCGCGGCGAGCCCTGGTTGCTGGTGGTGGCGCTGTTTGCCAGCCCCGAGTCAACGCAACCTGGGAAGGGCGTGTACGTCGACGACGACATCGTTGCGGCGCTGGAGCGCTTTTTTTCTCAACAGCCGCAGGCCCCTCACCTGCTGCGCCGTGGGCTGGTCTACCTGGCCGCCGCCGACGTGCCTCTCTCGCCCACCTCCCCGCCGATCCCGGCGTCCGCGCCCACCCTGACTGCCCGCGGGCCCGATCCCGACCCCCGGCCATTCACCTTCGCACTGGCCAGTTGCCAGTACCCGGCTGGCCTGATCGACGGCACGCCGCAGGCGTTTGACCAGCGCCAGGGTGCAGGCCAGACCATGCCGCCCGGCCCGGCCGATACCTCGATGCTGCGGCTGGCCGCACGGCTGGACGAAGCGGATGACACGCGCCGGCCCAGCCTGCTGGTGCTCACCGGTGACCAGATCTACGCCGATGCCACCGCCGGCCTGTTCGACCCGCGTGCCGGCCGTGTGCCGGCGCCGCGCAGCAGCCTGCGCGATGCCGAAGACTGGCTGCGCGTGCCCTACCAGAACTGGTACGGCAGCGTCGGTGCGCAGTCGGTGCTGGGCCGGCTGATCACGCTGTCGATGCTGGACGACCACGAGATCGACAACAACTGGGAACCGCTGGCCGAACCGGCCCGGCCGGGCGCGGCCGAGCGGCTGCGGCTGCTGATGGCGGCCGGCAGCCTGGGCTACCAACGCTATCAGCGCGACCTGCGCAATGCCCGACTGCTGGACCACCTGTGGCACCGGCGCCAGCACCGCGGCATCCCGTTCTTCATGGCCGACACCCGCACCGAACGCGGCGCCCGCCAAGCCGGCATGGACGATCCTTGTGCACCCCGTATCCTCGGCGAATGGCAGTTCCAGCACCTGCTGGCCTGGATCGACGGCCACCTGAACCTGCCCGACGACCATTCCAGACCGTGGCCCCGGCCCGAGCAGACGGCGCCAGAGGCCACCCGGCAGCGCCCCGCCTTCATCGTTTCACCGGCGATGCTGCTGCCGCGCCGGCGCAGCAGCCAGCGCAGCGTGCGCGCCGCCCTGCACTCCGACGCCTGGGACGGCTACCCCGGCTCGCTGCACCAATTGCTGGTCCAGCTGTGGCAGATCGGCCGCTCGAACCTGGTGTTCCTGTCGGGCGACGAGCACCTGTCTTGTGTGGTCAAGGCCACGGTCACCAAGCTGGGCGTGGCCGACCGCGCCGTCACGCTGCACTCGGTGCACAGCTCGGGCCTGTATTCGCCCTACCCGTTCGCCAATGCGGTGCCGGCACTGTTCGCGCTGCCCGACGACTGGACCTTCAACGACCCGCAGGCGCCTGATGACCTTTACCGCTGCGTCGTCGAGCCTTGCGCGGTGGACGCGGCCGGCAGCCCCTGGGCACCGGGTGACGGCTTTGCGCTGCTGACGCTGACGCCCCCGACGGCGAGCTCCGGCTCCGGCTCGGGAGAGAGCTCGGGCTCGGGCTCGGGCTTGGGCTTGGGCCTGGGCCTGGGCCTGGGCTCAAGGGCGAACCCGGCCTCGGACGCCGATGCCGAGGCAGCCGACTGGCAGCTCGAGGTGCGCTTCGACCGCGCAGCACCCCGGGCCGACCGCTGCGCCCAGCCGCCGGCGCCCGGCACGACGACGCCGCCCTGCACCCTGCGCCTGGCCCCGGGGCCGGGGCCGTGGCGGGTTCAGTCGTTGCCAGACTGAAGCACGGGAGGCAGCGCCGGGCGGCGCCGCAGGTCTTGCCGCAGGTCCTGTTGCAGGTCTGGTTGCAGATCCCGCTGCAAGTCCAGCAGCACACCGGCCAGCACCGGGCCTTGCACCGGCTTGTGCAGCACTTGGTGGCCGGCCTCGCGGGCGGCCTGGATCAGCGCCGGCTCGGTGTCGCCGGTCACCAGCACCGCGGCCACCGGGCCCAGCCGGGCCCGCAGGCCGGCGATGACCTCGGTGCCTCGCTCACCGCGCAGGCGGTGATCCACCAGCAGCACCTGAGGCACGAAACCCGCGTCCAGCTGCACCATCGCCTGCGCCTGGCCGGCGGCGCAGCGCACCTCGCAGCCCAGCTGCAGCAACAGGCCTTGCAACGAGTGCCGGATCTCGGCCTCGTCGTCGACCAGCATCACCCTCAGGCCCTGCAGCATGCCGGCCTCGACCGCCGGCGGGGCAGCCGCGGGACAGGCTGCCGGCGGGCCCACGGCAGCCGCCGGCAGGTCCAGCGTCACCGTGGTGCCTTGGCCGAGGCGGCTGTCCAGTTGCAGGCCGGCGCCCAGCAGGCGGGCCGTGCGCTGCACGATCGACAGCCCCAGCCCGAGCCCCAGGTTGCGGTCGCGCGCGGCGTTGTCGATCTGGTAGAACTCTTCAAACACCCGCTGCTGTTCGGCTTCGGCGATGCCGGGGCCGGTGTCGACGACGGCGATCGTCAGCCGGCCGTGCCGGGCCGCAGGCGCCCAGCCGGCACGCAGGGTCACGCTGCCGCGGCTGGTGAACTTCAGCGCATTGCCGACCAGGTTGGTCAGGACGCGCCGCAGCAGCAGCGGGTCGGTGCTGGCCAGCAGCGGCAGCGGCTGCGGCTGCGCCGGCAAGTCCAGCCGCAGCGCCAGGCCGTTGTAGGCGGCCAGGGCCGCAAATTCGCCGTGCACACTGGTCAGCACACCGGCCAGGTCCACGCTCTGCAACTGGGCCTTGACCGCTTGCGCATCGAGCCGGGAGATCTCGAGCAGGCTGTCGAGCAGGCCGTTGCTCTGGCCCAGCGCGCGGTTGATGCTGTGGCTCAGCTCCTTGATCAACGGGTCGCCCTGGCGCGTGGCCAGCAGTTCCAGCGTGGTGGCGTTGATCGACAGCGCATGCAGCGGCTGGCGCAGGTCGTGACTGGCCGCGGCGAAGAAGCGGGTCTTCGACAGGCTGGCGGCCTCGGCGGCATCGCGGGCGCGGCGCAGCGATGTAGCCAGCCGCTCGTTGTCGATCACCAGTTGCACGAACCGCGCCATGCCCTTGGCCTGGTCGCTGAGGTGGGCGCCCAGCACCGCGATCAGGCTGAGGATCAGCACGCCGACCCAGACCGATTCGGCCGTGGCCTGCAGCATGTAGCCCATCGCCAGGCTGCCGCCAGCCAGCAGCGAATAGAGCAGGAACGGCCGCAGCTCACCGCCGACCGACGCGCTGGCGCCTGCGATCATGCCCAGGTAGACCAGCGTGAACATGAAATGCTCGTACTGCAGCGGCTGCATGAACAGCAGCGGCACCATCACCGCGCGCAGCACGCCCAGCACCAGCAGGAAACTCGCCAGTCGCTGCAGCACCCGCGCCGGGTCGGCCTGCGTATCGGCGCCGTGGCGCCGCGCATAACGCCAGCGCCAGGTCTGCACCACCACCAGCGCGGCAAACCAGGCCAGCGCCGCCTGCCCCAGGCCCAGCCGCACCAGCAGCCAGCAGAGGAAGACATCGATCATCAGGTAGGGCAGCGGAATGCGCCCGATCTGGCGCTGCGCCAGCCGCAGGTGCTCGCGCGCGATGCGCACCGCCAGCGGATCGCCCGGCAGCGGTGGATCAACCGACACGGATGCCTTCGCGCGAAGCGTGGTAGGCCGCCTCGGTGCGGTTGCGCACGCCCAGCGCGGCGTAGACGGCGGCCAGGTGGGTCTTGACCGTGGCCTCGGCAATGCCCAGCTCGCGGGCGATCAGCTTGTTGGGCAGGCCGCGGGCCGCCGCACGGTAGACATCGACCTGGCGCGGTGTCAGGCCCGCGACCAGCGCGGACAGGTGCTGCTCGGCCTCGACCAGCGGCGGCGCGGTGCCCGACGCCGCCGGCACATGGCCCAAGTTCAGGCCCAAGTTCAGGCCCAGGTTCAGGCCCGACGGCAAATCGGGCGGCAGGAAGATGCCGCCCTTGAGCACCTTGTCCAGCGCCGAGAGCATGGCCTCCGAGCTGTAGCGCTTGGGCACGAAGCCGGCCGCACCGAGCTCGATCGCGGTGTGCACCAGCTGGCCGTCGCTGTCGCCCGACAGCACGACGATGCGCGCCGCACAGCCGACATCGCGCAGCCGCTGCATCGATTCGGCGCCGTTGCAGCCGTCGAGGTTCCAGTCCAGCAGCACCAGGTCGTAGCGCACGCCGGCGGTCATCGCCAGCGCCGGGCCGATGGCGCTGGCAGTGTCGATATGCAGCCCGGGCACCATCGCACCCAGCAGGTTCTTCAGCCCCTGCAGCACCATCACATGGTCGTCGATCATCAGCACACGCATGGCCATCCCGTCCAATCTGCTGACGACTCTAGCTTGAAGCCGCCCGCCGGGCCCTCCGCCATTTGGCGGAGACCCGGCGGAGACCCGGCGCAGACCCGGCGGCGGTCCGGCGGAGGTCCACCGGAGATCTGGCGGCGGCCGCCGCCGCGCGCTCGGCGCCGGCGCGGCAGCGGGCAACTCCACCGTTTGGCGGATGGTGTGGCGCGATCGAGATGCCGACACTTGCGCATCGCAGCCACCCCGCCGGGGCCAGAGACTGCAGTGGTTGATCGAGGAGGTCCACCGATGTTCGACGATTGCAATGTGCCGACGGGCCTGCTGCCCGTGCTGGCCCAACACGCCGCCGCCAGCCTGGTCGCAAGGCAAGGCCCCGAGCGGCGCAGCCGCCCCGACAGCCGCCCCGACAGCCGCCTCGACGACGCGACCGACTGGCGCCTGGAACTGCTCAACGAGGTCGACTACGGCATCGTGCTGCTGGACTGGGACGGCCGCGTGCTCTATGTCAACCAGGCCGCCCGCAGCCAGCTCAAAAGCTCGCCGGCCCTGCGCCTGGATCGGGGTGCGCTGGTGGCCACCCAGGCGCGCGACGCCGACCTGCTGGCCGGCGCCGTTCGCGCCGCGGCCATGCAGGGCCTGCGCCGCCTGGTGCGCGTGGGCGGCGGGCTCCAGCCGATGGCGCTGGCCGTCGTGCCCGGCCCTGCCTGCCCCGGCCCCAACCGCCATCGGGTGCTGGTGATGCTGCCGCGCCGCCAGCTGTGCGAGCCGCTGTCGACCTACGGCTTCGCCCGCGACCACGGCCTCAGTGCCGCCGAAACCCAGGTGCTGCAACTGCTGTGCGACGGGCGCCAGCCGATCGAGATCGCCGGGGTGCAGCGCGTGGCCATCGCCACCGTGCGCAGCCAGATCGCCAGCATCCGCCTCAAGACCGACAGCGCCACCGTCGGCGAGCTGCTGCAGCGGGTGGCGCGGCTGCCGCCGATCCGCAGCACCTTGACGGGCCAGGGGCCCGACCCGGGCGCCGCCCGCGCATTTGCCCGGCCGAGTTGAGCGCACCGCGGCCGACCCAGCGCCGGCCCGGGCTGACCGAGGAAGCTTTGATGGACACGACAACTCTTCATTTCGGACCGTTTGCATGGTGCCCGTTGCGCCGGCAGCTGATCGCCGATGGCGCGCGGCCGGTGAACCTGGGCGCACGCGCCTTCGACCTGCTAGGCGTGCTGCTCGACAACCGCGACCGGGTGATGAGCAAGGGCGACCTGATCGACCGGGTCTGGCCCGACACCGTGGTCGAGGACAACAACCTGTCGGTGCAGGTGTCGATGCTGCGCAAGGTGCTGGGCGACAGCGCCATCGCCACCATCCCCGGGCGCGGCTACAAATGGACGTTGCCGGTCGAGGCACCGCCGCCACCTGGCGCCAGCGTGCCGCGGCGCGCCAAGCCGTCGATCGCGGTGCTGCCGCTGGCCAACCTGTCGGGCGCCCCCGGGCAGGACTATTTCGCCGACGGCCTGGCCGAGGACATCGTCGCCAGCCTGTCGCGCTCGCCCTGGATCTTCGTCGTCGCCAGCCCGTCGTCGCTGCAGTTCCGCGACCAGCAGCTGGCTCCGGCCGCGGTCTGCCGCGTGCTGGGCGTGCAGTACCTGCTGCGGGGCAGCGTGCGCCGGTCTGAGCAACGCCTGCGCATCGCCGTCGAGCTGATCGACGGCGACGGTGACGCGGTGGTCTGGGCCGAGCGCCACGACCGGCCCCTGGCCGACCTGTTCGAGGTGCAGGACGACATCGCGGCCAGGATCGTCGGCGCGCTGGAGCCGGCCTTCCTGCAGCGCGAGGAGCAGCGCGCGGTCACCCGCTCGGCCCGTGACCTGCCGCAATGGGATTTGCTGATGCGCGCGCGCTGGCATTACTGGCGCTCGACCCAGCGACACAGCCTGGAGGCCAGGCAGTTGCTGGAGCAGGCGATCCGGCTGCAGCCGGCCGACGGCGCAGCGCTGTCGTTGCTGGCCTTCAGCCTGGCCACCGAGGTCTGGTCGGGCTGGGCCGCCGACCCGAAGGCGACCGCCCTGGAGGCCCGGCAACTCGCCACCCGGGCAGTCGCCATCGACGACCGCGATGCTTTTGCGCACTTCGCGCTGGCGGTCACGCTGCTGAGTTTCGGCGAGCTCGACGCCTCGATTGCCGAGCAGCGGCGCGCGCTGGCGCTGTACCCGCACTTTGCCGCTGCCGCGGCCGAGCTGGGCCGCCTGCTGGCGTTTTCAGGCGACACCGACGAGGGCTGCCGGCTGATCCACCAGGCCATGATCGACAGCCCGACCGACCCGCGCCGCGCGCTGTGGATCTTCAGCCTGGGCATCGCCTGTTTCGTCGACCGGCGCTACGCCGACGCCGCCGCGCACGCCCGCAGTGCCATCACCTTGCGCCGCGACTGGTTCTTCAACCACCTGCTGCTGGCCAGCAGCCTGTCGCACCTGGACGACAACGCCGCCGCCCGCCAGGCCCTGGCCGAGGGCCTGCGCCTGCTGCCCACGCTGTCGCTGTCGGCCCTGCGCGCCGGCCACCCGTTCCGGCGCGACGCCGACCGCGCGCGCTACATCGACGGCCTGCACGCCGCCGGCTGGACCTTACCGGGAGCGCCGTCATGAGCGCCCCAAGGCCGGCCGCAGCCGGCCGCCCCAAGTCGACCAAAACCGCCCGTCCCCAGCGGGCACCAAGCCCGCTGGCAGCGCCCGCTGCGCCGCCGAAGCCGCGCAAGGTGGCCATCCTGGGCGGCGGCATGGCCGCCCTGGCGACGGCCTGGCGCCTGACCAACGACCCCGACTGGCGAACCCGCTTCGAATCGGTCACCGTGCACCAGATCGGCTGGCGCCTGGGTGGCAAGTGCGCCACCGGCCGCGGGCCGGCGGGGCGGGTCGAGGAGCACGGCATCCACCTCTTCGGCGGCGGTTACTACAACACGCTGGCGATGATGCGCGACGTCTGCAGCGAGGCTTTTCCGGGCACACCGGGCGAGTTCGGCCACCGTTTCGCGAACCAGTACACCTCGATCGACGTCGCCGGCGACCACAAGACAGTCAGCGTGCTGAAGCCGGGCACGCTGACCTGGGCCGACGCCGGCAAGCTCGACAGCCCGCAGGCGCTGTTCGCCTGCGCCATCACCGGCTTGCTGGCCCAGTTGCGATCGACGGAGGTGCCGGGCCCGCAGCTGGTCAGCCGATTCAGCCTGCGCGCCCTGGGCGGGCTGGCCGGCAGCGCCAAACGATCGGCGGCCGGCAGCCAGGTCACCGGGGCCTGGCTGGGCCTGGTGCAGACATTGGTCGAACAGATCCGCACCCGGTCCGACGCCCTGCCGGCCACGCTGGACCGGCTGGAGGCCGTGGTGGGGCCGGCGCGTGCGCTGGGCGCGGGTGAATTCTTCTCGCTGGTCGACACGCTTGTCGACACGGTGGTCGACACGGCGGTTGAGCCGTCGACCGCGCGCAGCCGGCGGGCCGCGCAGCCGTTCGGCCAGTGGCTGGGCCTGCTGAACTTCGCCTATGCCATCGGCCGCGGCTACCACCAGGACTTCGTGCAGCAGCACAAGACCTTCAGTGCGCTGGACGACGACGACTACGCCGACTGGCTGCGCCGGCACGGTGCCTGGGCCAGCACGCTGGAGCTCGACATCACGCTGGCGCCGATCCGCATCCTCTACCAATACCGCGGCGGCGATGCCAGCGCGGCACGGCACCGGTCGATGGGCGCCGGCGCCTACCTGCACTGGACGCTGCGCACGCTGGCCTATGTCGAATCGCCGTTCTGGTTTTTCAGCCAAGGCACCGGCGACACGGTGATCACGCCGCTCTACACCGTGCTGGCGCAGCGCGGCGTGCGGTTCGAGTTCTTCCACAAGGTGGAATCGCTGCAACTCAGCGCCGATGGCCGCCGGGTGGCGCAGGTCACGCTGCGCCGGCAGGCGACCACCCTGTCCGGCCTGCCTTACGAGCCGCTGGAGCACGGTTGCTGGCCGGCCAGGCCGCGCAGCGCCGAACTGGCCGAAGGCGCCGAGATCGCCCAGCTGCCGGCCGACGAGCTGGAATCGTACTGGTCGGCCTACCGCGCCGACCAGACCTTCACGCTGGCCGAGGGCAGCCACTTCGACGAGCTGGTGCTGGCGATCTCGCTGGGGGCGCTGCCGCTGATCTGCGCCGACCTGCTGCAACACGATCAAGCCTGGCGCGACATGGTGGCCAAGGTCAAGACGGTGGAGACGCAATCGCTGCAACTGTGGTTCGACCAGACGTCCCACGAACTGGGCATCGACGACAACATCAACCGGCCGATTCCGATCGACGACACCGGCCTGGGCGCCGGCCTGGCGACGCCGTACGACGGCTTCTCCGACTTCAGCAGCCTGATCCCGCACGAACACTGGCCACCGGCCACCCGGCCCAAGGCCCTGTGGTACTTCTCGGACGTGATCGCCACCGCCCACGACACCAGCCCGGTGGCCGACCCGGCCTACCCGCAGCGCCGGCGCAACGACGCCTTCGCCAACGCCAAGCAGTTTCTCGCCCACGACATCGGCCGCCTGCTGAGCGCGTTCAGCGGCGGCTTCGACTACCAGCGGCTGGTGCTGCCTCCAGGCAGCCCGCCACCGGCCAGCGACGACCAGCGGCTGGCGCAGCAGGTGGTGCGCGCCAACTTCCAGCCCTCGGACCGCTATGTGCAGGCACTGGCCGGCAGCACCAGGTTCCGGCTCGACGCCGGCCGCTCGCCGCGCTTCGCCAACCTCAGCCTGGCCGGCGACTGGACCTACAACGGCCTCAACGTCGGTTGCGTCGAGGCCGCGGTGATGAGCGGCCTGCTGGCCGCCAACGACCTGCTGGGCCGGCCGCACGCCGACGCGGTGGTGGCCTACTTCGACCGCTGAGCGTCACACCGCGCCAGTGCAGCGCCGAACGCCTGGGCTCCGGCGTTCGGCGATTGATCGCGTTTAGCAAGGTTTAGCGACCCGGCAGCCGCGCTAAAGGACAGCAGCGGGGGTGCGGGAGGACAGTGGCCATGCCGCCCCGCTTCAACCTGCGCCCGGTTCCGCCGATGCAGGGCCCCGGTGGCGCGGCGGTCAACCGCCAGAAGGAGCCTCACATGCACCCCGACAACCCCTCGTTCAAGACGACCCAGCGGCGCGACCGCATCATGGCCGGCATCGCCGCGCTGACGGTCAGCGTGGCCATCAACGGTGCGGTCCTGCTCTGCTTCGATTCAGCAGCGCCGGCCCAGTGGCTGCTGCCGACGCCGGCGCTGCTGGAGCGCCTGGCCCACTGCGAGACGCAACACAGCCGCCGGTCGCAGGACGACTGCAAGCAGCAAGTCGCCGCCGCCCAGCGGCAGGCAGCGCCGAAACAAGACCTGCGGCTGGCAGGCCGTTGAGCCGGATCACCGCACGCCGGCGGCGGGCGGTCGTGCGCGAGGTGCTGCGCCGCCACCCGCGGCTGTGGTGCGACCTGGCCTTTCGCGGCGATCACGCCACCGGCGGCCAGGTCGACCCGGCCTGGCGCGAAGCCTTCACCGAGTTTCCCGACCGTTTCATGGTCGGCACCGACACCTTCACACCCGAGCGCTGGCAGTACATCGGCGAGCACGCCCGCTACTCCCGCGGCTGGCTGGCCGACCTGCCCGCGCCGCTGGCCGAGCGCATCGGCTGGCGCAACGCCGAAGCTGCACCCGCCGGCTGCGGCGCCCACCTGGTCAGCCCGGCGCGGCAGGTGGCCGAGTGCGGTGGGCTGACGCTGGTGTTCGCACCGGGCCGGTCGCCGCTGTCGGTGGGCCGGCACTTTGCGTTGGACATCGCTGCCTGCGCTGGGTCCGGATCGGCCCCGCCGGCCAGCCTGCGGGTCGACGCCGACATGCCCGCCCACCGACATGGCATCAACTACAAGCCCACCGTGCAGGCGCTGGGCGACGGCCGCTTCGTTGCCGCGGGCCTGATGTTCCACATGCCAGGTCACTGGCGCTTGCTGTTCTACGCACCCGGCGGCGCGCCGCTGACCTGGGAGGTGACGGTGCCATGATCGGCGGGGTCGGCGGGGTCGGCGTGGTCGGCGTGGCCTGGGGGGTCGGCATGGCCGCTGCGGCAGCGGTCGTCCGTGGCGTCCGAGCGCGTGTGCTCGCCCGGCGTGTCGCAGCCGCCGGCCTGCTGTGGACAGCCGTGGCGGCTGCAGCGGCCGGCCCCGCGCTGCTGGAATTTTCGGCCACCGAGCGCCGGCAGATCCAGCGCCACGGCCCCTGGCCACCGGCGCCGGCACACGACGCTGGCAACGCCCAGGCCGGCCGGTCCGCCGCCATCACGCTGGGCCGCCACCGCGACGCACCCGACGGCCCGGCCGCGCTGAAGACCCGGCATGTCGACCTGCAGCACCGCAACTTCGGCGAGTTCAAGGTGCCGTCGCTGCGCAACGTGGCCGACACCGCACCCTACTTGCACGACGGCCAGCTGGCCACGCTCGACGCCGTGGTGAACCACTATTCGACGCTGAACCTCGACCGCCTGCATGCCGACGGCGAGCAGATCCTCAAGCCCTTGTTGTTGACCGATGGCGAGCGTGCCGACCTGGTCGCCTTCCTGCGCAGCCTGTCCGACCCGCTGGCCACGCGCTGGCAGCGCCCGGCCAGCGACGCCGCACCCACGCGGCGCTGCGGTAAGGTGTGACGCCACCGGCCTTTGGGCCGGCCACCACCGGAGACGCGCGATGGCCGACATTTGCAAGCACGACCACGACCACAACCCCGACCCAGACCACGACCACGACCACGACAGAAACGACCATGCCCACCCCGCGGCCAATGCCGGTGAACTGGGCATCCCGCGCAGCGGCCAGTTCGACGGCCCGGCCTTCGAGCAAGCCATCGCCGACCTGCTGCGCGCCTGCGGCGTGGCGGCCGACGGCGCCCACACCGGCAAGACACCGACGCGCGTGCGCGAGTTGTGGGAGCGCCGCCTGCTGGGCGGCTACGCGATGGATCCGGCCGAGGTGCTGGGTGAAGGCTTTGCCGACCCGCGCCAGGACATGGTGGTGGTGCGCGGCATCGCCGTGCACGGGGTCTGCCCGCACCACCTGGTGCCGTTTCGCGGCACCGCGCACGTGGCCTACATCCCGGGCGGGCGGCTGCACGGCTTCGGCCGCATCGCCCGGCTGGTCGACGCCATCAGCCACCGCTTCACCTACCAGGAATGGATGACCCGCGACATCGCCGACGCGCTGGTCAGCCACGGCCAGGCCCAGGGCGCGGCCTGCGTGATCGAGGCCGAACAACTGTGCCTGCTGCTGGGCGAAGACCGGCGCGGCGACGAGCGCGTCTACACCCAGGCCTTTGCCGGCTGCTTCAACACCGACCAGCAGGTGCGGCGAGAGTTCTTGCGGGCGATCGGGGTCAGCGCTGGATGACCGCGCCACCGGCGCACTCGAGCAGGTGACTCCGCAGCGCAGGGCCGCACCGTCTTTGTCGACCGCTATATTTTATAAAATATAGAATGCAGGGTAGACTGTTGCGATGTCAGCCCTCAACACCCCCACCTATCGGCGTCTGCGCGACCAGATCCGCAGTGACATCGTGGCCGGCCTGTGGCCACTGGGGTCGCACGTCACGCTGGCGCAGCTGAGCCAGCATTACGACGTGAGCGCGGCGCCAGTGCGCGAGGCCCTGTTGCAGTTGCAAGGCGAGGGCGTGGTGGACATGCGCATGCACCGCGGCGCGGTGATTCCCCATGTCGATGCACATTACATCGACAACATCTACAGGTTGCGCGGCGCGCTGCAAAGCATGCTGGCACGCGAAGCTGCCGCCCGGGCCACTGCTGCCGACGTGAAGCGCTTGCAGGCCTTGTGCGACGCGCACGAAGCTGCCGCTTCCGCAGGCGACGTGGCCGCTGCCGTGCTGGCCAACCGCACGCTGCATCACACCATGGATACCCTGGCCGACAACCCGCCGGCGCTGGAAGTGCTGGACACGCGCGCCAGCCTGGTGGACGCCTTCCGCCGCCTTCACGGCTACGGCCCGGGCCGGCTGGACAGCGTGATCGCCCAGCACCGGCAGCTGGTGCGTGCCATCGCCAAGGGCGATGCAGACCGGGCGGCGCATGTGGCACTGTCACACGCCGACTCGTCCCGCAACGACCTGCTGGCCTTGTTGCGCCAGAAATCCTGATCGGAGCATCCAGAACATGAAGATCACCGACGTCCGCTGCCACCTGATGCAGGCCGGGCCACCGCCGCACACCGGCTGGTCAGCCACCGGCACCTCGGCACTTGCAAACAGCCGCAACTGGCTGTTCGTGACGGTGCACACCAATGCCGGCCTGGTGGGCACCGGCGAGGGTTCGGGCTGGCCGCGTGTGGTCGCCGCGGCGGTGGCGGATCTTCGTCACCTGTTGCTGGGCGAAGACCCTTCGCAGATCGAACGCATCGCCCAGAAGCTGCGCGTGGCCTCGATGGGCCACGGCCAACTCGGCGTGGTGGGCATGGGGGCGCTGGCGGCCATCGACACGGCGCTGTGGGACATCAAGGGCCAGGCCCTGGGCACCACCGTGGCGGATCTTCTGGGTGGCGTGACGCGGCAACACATTCCCTACTACACCCACGCGGCCAATGTCGAGACAGCACTCGCAGCGGTGGCGCGCGGCGTGGGTGCCGTCAAGGTCGGCGGCCTGGTGGACGTGGTGGCGCGCGCCCACGCGGTGCGCGAGGCCATCGGCCCGGAGGTCGACCTGATGGTCGATCTTCACGGCCCGCCCTGGCTGACCGCTGCGGACGCCATCACCATCGGTCGTGCGTTGGAACCACTGAACCTGCTGTTCCTGGAAGAGCCTCTGGCGCCCGACAACCTGGACGGCTGGCGCCGGCTGCGCGACAGCGTGGCTTTGCCGCTGGCCGGCGGTGAACGGCTGGCCACGCTGCCCGACTTCCGCCCCTTCATCGAAGAGCGCCTGCTCGACGTGCTGCAACCCGACACCGGGCGCTTCGGCGGCCTGACGCCGATGCGCAAGCTGGCCGGCTGGGCCGAAGCGCACGGCTTGCTGGTGGCGCCGCATTCGGGCTCGTTGGGCCCGGTGGCGGAGGTCGCCGCCGTGCACCTGATGGCCACCCTGCCCAATGCGCTGGTGCTCGAGCGCATGGACCCCGACTGGCCCGGCCGGGCCCAGGTCATCCGGACGTCATTGCAAGTCGAGGCTGGACACTTGCTGCTGCCGCAAGGTCCCGGCCTGGGTGTGCAGATCGATGAAGCCTTCATCGCCGCCCACCCCAGCCAGCGCAACACCGGCGCCGCCAAGGGCGGCTGGAACGCGGGCACCGAAGACCAGAACCTCTACCTGCAGGCGCGCCGGCCGCGCATGCACATCAGCCGCCCGCCGCTCGTCCGCATCGTTGCCAGCCCCGTTGCCAGCCCCCTTGTCAGCCCCACTGCCAGCACCATTGCCATCCCCGCCACCGGCTCTACCGCCGACCCCACTGGCCCGACCGGCCCCACCGGCCCTACTACCTGACCACCAGCGCCCGACCATGACCGACTCCGTCAACGCCGCCAATTCAGCCGTCCTCGCCATCACCCGTGACCGCCTGCTGCAAGTCAGCACAGCCACCCTGACCACGGTGCTGTTCAAACACGGCTTTCGCAACACTTTCCTGCAAGGACTGCGGCCGCTGGGTGCCGCGCAGCGCCTGGTCGGCCCGGCCTATACGTTGCGCTACATCCCCTCGCGTGAAGACCTGGATCAATTAAAAGTGTTCGAAGACCGCCAGCACCCTCAGCGCGTGGCGATCGAAGAGTGCCCCGCCGGCCATGTGTTGGTGATCGACAGCCGCGGCGACGCCACCGCCGCATCGTCCGGCAACCTGCTGGTCACGCGGCTGATGAAACGTGGCGGCGCAGGCATCGTCACCGACGGCGGCTTTCGCGATTCACCGGAGATCGCGGCCATGGACTTCCCAGCCTGGCATCTGCGGCCGTCGGCGCCCACCAACCTGATCCGCCACCACGCAACCGACGTGCAGTTGCCCATCGGCTGCGCCGGTGTGCCTATCTATCCAGGTGACGTGATGATGGCCGACGCTGAAGGGGTGGTCTGCATTCCCCGCCACGTCGCCGACCAGGTCGCTGCCGAGGCCTACGACCAGACCCTGTACGAAGACTGGGTCGCCGAGCGACTGAACGCCGGCGAAGGCTTGTTCGGCTTGTACCCGGCCACCGACGCCCATCAGCGGGAAGCCTTTGCGGCCTGGAAAAAGGCCAGCAAGGGTCGCTACCCGCTGGTCACGACGGGCGCCTGACCCAGCGAGGGGGTGGCGCTGCCGCCCGTCGTGTGAACCACGGCCGGCGGCCGGTGGGTGCCATCGCGGACCACCGCAGCGACCCACCTGGCGCCGTGCGACAAGGCCACTTCCCGGCGCTGGCGCCACAGACGCAGGGCCGATGGACCGCGGCACGGGGCCTCGCCGGCGTCGACCCGCGAGATGGTGTCCCCATCACCGATGCCCGGCCCACGATGCCGAGCACGGCCCACGCACCGCGGGGGCGGACATGCGCACCGCGGTAGATGGGCAGAGGGGCAGAGGGGCGGAGGACGAGCGCGCCGCAGGCGTGTACGCTCAAGCCTGGCCGGCGGCCTTGGCCTCTTGGTATCGGCGGGTGGTGTCTTCGTCGGGCGGGTACACGCCCTGGATCGAGCGGCCGGCCTCGATCTCCTTGAACAAGAAGCGCTCACGGCGCTCCTGTTCAGCGGCATCGGCCGCCACTTCGGCGGCCAGGTGGCGCGGGATCACCACCACCGCCTCGCTGTCGCCAAAGATGATGTCGCCGGGGTAAACGGCCACGCCACCACAGGCCACGATCACGTTCATGTCGGCCGCATGGTGGCCGGCATAGTTGGGCGGCACCGACGGGCCGGCGCAGTACACCGGCAGATCAATGGTCTGAAAGGCCTTGGTGTCGCGCACGCCGCCGTCCAGCACCACCCCCTCGATCCCACGGGCGACCAGCCGCCGGCCCAGTATCGAGCCGATACCGGCCACGTCAGTGCTGCCCCGACAGTCGACCACGAACACATGGCCTGACGGGATCAGCTCGATCGCCTGGCGCTGGATGTTGCTGGCGTCGCCCCCCGAGCCGTAGGCATCGAGGTCCTCGCGAGCAGGCACATAGCGCAGGGTGAAGGCCGGCCCCACCATCGGTGGCAGGTCGGCGCGCAGCGGCAGGACGCCGCGGATCGCCACATTGCGCAGCCCGCGGCGGATCAGCTGGGTGCTGATGCTGGCCGACGAGGTTTGCTGGAACAGGGCACGCAGTTCATCGGACAGGTCGTAGTTGTTCATCTATTGGCTAAAGTTATGGATTCTATAGAATACGTAATGTACACTCTCTCCATGGATCCGATCAATGCACCCACCTACCTTCGAGTCCGCGAGCAGATCCGCAGCGACATCGTCGCGGGCATCTGGCCGCTCGGCAGCCACGTCACCATGGTGGAGCTGACCGACCGCTACGGCGTCAGCGCCAACCCGGTGCGCGAGGCGCTGCAGCAGTTGCAGGGCGAAGGTGTGATCCACATCCGCATGAACCGGGGCGCGGTCGTGCCCCAGGTGGATGCCTCCTACATCGACAACATCTACAAGCTGCGCACCGCCTTGCAGGTGATGCTGGCGCGTGAAGCGAGCGCGCGCGCTACCGCGGCCGACGTCGCTGCGCTGGAGGCGCTGTGCGACGCCCATGAAGACGCCGTCGCGCGCAGCGATGTTGCAGCTTGCATCCAGGGCAACCGCGCGCTGCACCACTTCATTGACAGCCTGGCGAACAATCCGCAGGCGCTGGACGTGCTGGATTCGCGCTCCTGCCTGGTCGACGCCTACAGACGCACCATCGGTTTCGGTCACGGCCGGCTCGACAAGGTCATCGCCGAGCACCGTCACCTGGTGCGGGCCATCGCCCGCGGCGACGCCGACAAAGCGGCCGACGTGGTGTTCAAGCACACCGACACCGCGCGCCTCGACCTGCTGGCCACGATAACGCGGCGACCCTGAACCCCGCTGCACGACAGCAGCGTCCATTGCCGTGGCCAGACAAGCCTCGAAGGCCTGGCCAACATCCCAAGGAGACACCCTCATGTCACGACACTCACCCGCCTTTCACCGCAGGGCTCGGCGCTGCCTGCTGGCCAGCGCTGCGGCACTGACCCTGGCCTGGGCGGGCACGGCGCAGGCCTGGCCCGACAAGACCATCACCCTGGTGATCGGCTTCCCGCCCGGCGGTGCACTCGACACCATCGGCCGCACGCTGGCCGATGAGCTGGGCAAGAGCCTGGGCCAGAAGGTCATCGTCGACAACAAGGCCGGCGCGGGTGGCGCGCTGGCCGTCACTGCCGTACTGAACGCCCCTGCCGATGGCCACACCTTGCTGATGGCGGCCATCAACCTGGCCACACTGCCGGCCCTGTCGGGGGTGAAGTACAACCCCCGCACCGACCTCACCATGGTGTCGCAGATCACCAGCGTGCCGGTGCTGATGCTCACCGGCGGCAGCGGCAAACTCATGACTCCGGCCGATGTGATCGCCCGCTCGAAGGCCACCGACGGTGGTTTGAAATTCGGTTCGGGCGGCATCGGCACCTCGGGCCACCTGGCCATCGAGCTGCTCAAGCGCAGCCAGAAGATCCCGGCGCTGCACGTGCCCTACAAGGGCGGCGCAGCCGCCAACATGGCGGCGATCAGCGGTGAGGTCGACATCATCTATGACCTGGGCTCAGGCAGCCTGAAGGGCTTTATGGACGCTGGCACCATCAAGCCGCTGGCGGTGATGCAGGAGACACGCTCGAATGCGCTGCCCAACGTCAAGAGTGCCAAGGAGCAGGGCCTGCCGCCTGACACCTACATCCGCAGCTGGCAAGGCATCGCGGTCAAAAGCGGCACACCCAAGGACGTCATCGACAAGCTGTTCAAGGCCGTGGTGGCTGCCGCGGACACCCCGGCTTTTCGCGCACGGGCCTGGCAGCTGGCATCGGACGTCGCCACCAGCAAGTCGCCGGCCGACTTCCAGAAGCTGCACGATGCCGAACTGGAGCGCTGGACCCGCGTGATCAAGGACGCCGGCATCCAGGCGCAATGATGTTCAAACGCATCCTCATCACCGGCGCCAATGGCAAGGTGGCGCGCTCGGTGCGTGACCGGCTCGCCGGCTTCTGCCAAGAGCTGCGCCTGACCGACATCGTGAGCTTCGACGCCAGCGGCCCGCACCAGTCGGTGATGGTGGCCGACCTGGCCGACCCCGCCGCCGTGCCCGCCCTGGTGCAGGACGTGGACGCCATCGTCCACTTCGCCGGTTACCCGCGCGAAGCGCCGTGGTCGGTGCTGGTGGATGCCAACCTGCGCACGGTGGTCAACCTGTGGGAGGCCGCGGCCGCCGCAGGCGTGGGCCGCATCGTGTACGCCAGCTCCAACCATGCGGTGGGCTACTACGGCCGTGACCAGCACATCGACCACCGCGCCCCGCCCCGGCCCGACGGCCGCTACGGCGTGAGCAAGGTCTTCATGGAAGCGGTGGCCGCGATGTATGCCGACAAGTGCGGCCTGCGCGGCTTCGGCATGCGCATCGGCTACTGCGGACCCGAACCGTTGGACGCCCGCATGCTGTCGCACTGGCTGCATCCCGAGGATCTGGCGCAGTTGATCGAGATCGGCCTGACCGCCGATTACCAGCACGAGCTTGTCTACGGTGTCTCGGCCAACAGCGCCACCTGGTATGACAACCAGCGCGCCGAGGCCCTGGGTTACCGGCCGCAGCACAGCGCCGACGACCATGCGGCCGCGCTGGCCAGCAAGGTCACGGCCAACCCGATCGCTGAACGTTATCAAGGCGGCCTTTTTGCGGCAGACGGCCATGTCGGTGATCCTGAACGCCCAGCACAAGCGCGTTGAGCGCGTTGATGTCGACCACCCCACGCTGGTTGGGTTGCAGGCCTGGCGCGTGGGCAACCGGGTCGGCGAGTCGCCCCGGTGGTGCGACGCCACGCAGACCCTGCTGTGGATCGACGTCCGCGCCCCGGCGGTCTTGCGGCTCGACCCCGCCACCTCGGTCGTGACGCGGTGGTCACTGCCTGAAGTGGTGGGCGCATTGGGCCTCTGCCCCGGCGGCGTGGTGCTCGCGCTGCAGCGCAGCCTGGCCCAGCTCGACCTGGCTACCGGGCGACTGACGCCGCTGCTCGACCTGCCCGATGAGCCCGTGCACAACCGGCTCAACGATGGCACCGTGTCGCCATCGGGCCGCTGGTTTGTATTCGGCTCCATGGACGACAGCGCCAGCGACAAACAAGCCACCGGGTCGCTGTTCGTCACCGACAGGCAGGGGCCCGCACGCCGCCTGGTGCGCGCGCTGACGGTGGCCAACGGCACTGCGTTCAGCCCCGACGGACGCACCCTTTACTACTCCGACAGCCACGCCGGTCGCCTCTGGCGGGCGCCCTGGCACGAGGCCAGCGGCACGATGGGCGAAGCCAGCTTGTTGTGCAGCCCCGGCGAATCGGCCGGACGGCCCGACGGCGCCACCGTCGATGCCGAGGGCCACTACTGGTCGGCAGGCGTCTCGGCGGGCTGCTTGAACCGCTTCAGCACGGACGGCCGACTGATGGCGCGCATCGTCCTGCCCTGCCGTGCACCGACGATGCCCTGTTTTGGCGGACCGCAGTGGCGCCACCTGTATGTGACCTCGCTGGTGCGATCGGGCTGGATCGAGGATGAAACCAGTTTGGACGGCGCGTTGCTGTGCGCGCCCCATGTGGGCCCAGGCCTGCAGGGCCAAGGCCTGGCTTCGGCGCGCTGGCTCTGAAAAGTCTGCCGCCAGCTGCCGCCTCTCTCTTTTTTCCTTCGTTGTGAGTCCGCCATGAACATCTTCAAGAACCTGATCGGCGGCGTGTGGGTTGACAGCCCGCGCGTCTGCAGCAATGTCAATCCCAGCGACACACGCGACGTCATTGGCGACTACGCCCAGGCCGACGCCGCACAGGCACGCGAGGCCGTGGCTGCCGCGCAGCAGGCCTTCGCTGGCTGGTCGCATTCGACACCGCAGCAGCGATTCGACATCCTCGACGCCGCCGGCGGCGAGATCCTGGCGCGCCGCGCCGAACTCGGCGACTTGCTGGCGAGGGAGGAGGGAAAAACCCTGCCCGAGGCCGTGGGCGAGGTCGTGCGCGCAGGCAACATCTTCAAGTATTTCGCCGGTGAAGCCCTGCGCCTGGGCGGCGAGAGCATGGCTTCGGTTCGTCCCGGGGTCGGCGTGGAAGTGACACGCGAGCCCGTCGGCGTGGTCGGCCTGATCACGCCGTGGAACTTTCCGATCGCCATTCCAGCCTGGAAAGTTGCGCCGGCACTGGCCTTCGGCAACACTGTGGTGTTGAAGCCGGCCGAGTGGGTGCCGGGATCGGCGTGGGCACTGGCCGAGATCCTGCACCGCGCCGGTCTGCCGGCGGGCGCGTTCAACCTGGTGATGGGGCGTGGCCCGGAGGTCGGTCAGGTGTTGCTGGACGACCCCCGCGTGGCGGCCATCAGCTTCACCGGCAGCGTGGCCACCGGCCAGCGGGTCGCCGCGGCCTGCGTGGCGCGGATGGCGAAGTTCCAGCTCGAGATGGGCGGCAAGAACCCGATGGTCGTGCTCGACGATGCCGAGCTTGACCTAGCCGTCGGCGCGGCACTCAACAGCGGCTTTTTCTCGACCGGCCAGCGCTGCACCGCGTCGTCGCGATTGATCGTGACCGACGGCATCCACGACCGTTTTGTCGAGGCGCTGTCACGGCGCATGGCGATGCTGAAGGTAGGCGATGCGCGCAAGATCGGCACCGACATCGGCCCGGTCGTGGACCAGCAGCAACTCGCGCAAGACCTCGCGTACCTGGACATCGGCCGCGCCGAAGGCGCGACGCTGATCGGTGGCCAGCACCAACTACGCAACGAGGATGGCGCACCAGGCCACTACCTGCGCCCGGCGCTGTTCACCGACACAACGCCCGCGATGCGCATCAACCGCGAGGAAATCTTCGGCCCGGTGGTCAGCGTGCTGCGCGCCCGACACTACGATGAGGCATTGGCCTTGGCCAACGACACGCCTTTTGGCCTGTCGGCCGGCATCGCCACGACCTCGTTGAAACACGCCACCCATTTCAAGCGCAACGCGCAGGCCGGCATGGTCATGGTCAACCTGCCGACAGCGGGCGTGGATTTCCACGTGCCGTTTGGCGGCCGCAAAGCCAGCAGTTACGGCCCGCGCGAGCAGGGCCGCCATGCGGCGGAGTTCTACACGACGGTGAAGACGGCCTACACCCAAGCCTGAGGTCGATCGCCGGCGGGCTGGGCTTCAGGTGCTTGCGGGTCCTTGCCGGCGCAGGCGTCGGCAGCGGCGAACTTGCAAGGCCCGTGCCCGACGGTTCTCAGAGACGCCATCCAGCGCGGCGATCGCCCGTCCGCAACGGCCCCGGCCATGGCGGGCTGTCCATCGGCACTGTTCAGGCTTCAGAAGAACGCCGCCGGCACTGCCGGGCAGGCCGGCCCACCGCGCCAGCTGCGCTAGCCGTGCCAACCGGCGGGACAATGCCGCCATGCACCTGCTCTACCTGCATGGCTTCCGCTCGTCACCCGCCTCGTTCAAGGCCCGTCGCATGGCCGACTGGATGCAGACTCAGCGGCCCGACGTGCACTGGTGGTGCCCGCAGTTGCCGCCCTCACCGGCCGCGGCTTGGGCGCTGATCAACCAGGGCATTGCCGACTGGCCGCGGGCAGCCGGCCTGCAGGGCATGGCGGTGATCGGCAGCTCGCTTGGCGGCTTCTACGCCACCGCGGTGGCCGAGGCGACCGGCTGCCCGGCGGTGCTGCTGAACCCGGCCGTCGACCCGGCACGCGACTTGGCCGCCCACGTCGGCGAACAAACCCAGTTTCACGCGCCCGACCAACCCTTTTTCTTTCTCCCCGAATACATCGCCGAACTGCAGGCGCTGCGCGTGGCGGCCATCACCCGGCCCGAACGCTACGCCGCGGTGATCGCCCAGGGCGACGAACTGCTGGACTGGCACGAGATGACCGCCCGCTACCCCGGCGCCCACATCAAGCTGCTGCCCGGCAGCGACCACGGGATTTCGGACTTCGACGAGCACCTGCCCTTCGTGCTGCATTTTCTGGGGCTGGAATGAACGAAAGCAACCACGACGTCATGCATGACAGCATGACCGACGACCCCCACCGCGCCTGGGTGGCGCAAGCGCTGCAGCACATCGCCGCCGATACCCGCCGCTCGGCCGACACCCACCTGATCCCGCTGGCCCTGCCCGAAGCGCCCGGTGTCACGCTCTACCTGAAGGATGAATCCACCCACCCCTCGGGCAGCCTGAAGCACCGGCTGGCCCGTTCGCTGTTTCTCTACGGCCTGTGCAACGGGCTGATCGGGCCGGGCACCACCATCGTCGAGGCCTCGTCGGGTTCCACCGCCATCAGCGAGGCCTATTTCGCCAAGTTGCTGGGCCTGCCGTTCATCGCCGTGGTGCCGCAGGGCACGGCGTCGCGCAAGTTGGAAGAGATCGCTTTCCACGGCGGCCAGTGCCTGGAGGTGCCGGCAGCGCAGGTCTACGCCCAGGCCGAGGCGCTGGCCGCGGCGCGTGGCGGCCATTACATGGACCAGTTCACCCATGCCGAGCGGGCCACCGACTGGCGCGGCAACAACAACATTGCCGAAAGCCTGTTTGCGCAGATGCAGCAGGAGCCGCACCCGCTGCCGCGCTGGATCGTGGTGGGGGCGGGCACCGGTGGCACCTCGGCCACCATCGGCCGCTTCATCCGCTACCAGCGCGGCGTGATGGCCACCACCCGGCTGGCGGTGGTCGACCCCGAGCGCTCGGTGTTCTTCGACGCCTACGTGCAGCGCCGCCGCGACCTCACCAGCCCCGAGCGCGGTCGCATCGAAGGCATCGGCCGGCCGCGGGTCGAGCCCAGCTTCGTGCCGACGGTGATCGACCGGCTGCTGCGCGTGCCCGACGCGATGAGCTTCGCCGCCGCGCTCGACCTGTCGGCCCGGCTGGGCCGGCGCGTCGGGCCGTCGACCGGCACCAACTTCGCCGGCGCGCTGCACTTGGCCCGCGAGATGGCGGCCCGCGGCGAGGCCGGCAGCATCGTCACGCTGATCTGCGACGCCGGCGAGCGCTACCACGACACCCTGTTCGCGCCGGGCTGGATCGCCGCGCAGGGGCTGGACGCCGGGGCTGCGGTGTTGGACAGCGAAGTCGCTGGCGCGCAGGGCTGACTGTCAGATGCCGGGCAGCGCGCCTTGCACCGCGGGGTCGAGCCCGTCGAAGACCTCGTCGGACGGCAGCGTGCAGGAAATGCTGGTCAGCTCGACCTGCGGCGCGCCGGTCAGGTCGTGCAGCGTGAACAAACCCTCGGCGCCACGGCGAAACAACTGCAGTTCGCGCGTGTCGGGGTCGACCAGCAGGTATTCACGCAGGCTGGTCAGCCGGCGGTACCCAGTGAACTTCTGTCCGCGATCAAACGACTGGGTGGACGGCGACAGCACCTCGACCACCACCGTGGGCGCGGTGAAGATGCGCTCGGTGCGCAGATCGGCCGGGTCACAGGTGACGAAGACGTCGGGGTAGAACAACACGTCGTCGGCCACCTGCAGCTTCATGGTTTCGTTGAAGGCGCGACAAGGGCTGCCGCGCAACTGCTGGCGCAGCGTGGCAAAAACGTTGCCGCACACCAGCCCATGCACCCGCCGCGCACCCACCATCGCGAACACTTCGCCGCGCACAAACTCGTGGCGCTCGGCCTGGGTTTCTTCCCAAGCCAGAAAGTCGGCGAGGCTGAAGGTCGGCTGCGCGTGTCCCATGGCCGCCATATTAGCGTCGGTCGCCCGTGCGCGCGAGCACCGTCGGCCCAGCGGCGACAATCGTCTGCTTATGTCCTCTTATGCCCTGTTTGACGATGCCGGCAAATTCCTCGCCGGCCGTGTGATGTCGGAAGCCGATGCCTCGGTGCAGATCGAGCTCGATTCCGGCAAGCGCGTGAAGGTAAAAGCCGCCAACGTCCTGTTGCGATTCGCAAAACCCGAGCCCGCCGCGCTGATCGCAGCCGCGCAGGCCCAGGCTGCCGAGATCGACCTGGAAATGGCCTGGGAATTTGCGCCCGAGGGCGACTTCGGTTTTGCCGACCTGGCGAAGGATTATTTTTCCGCCAAGGCCGGGCCCGAAGAGCAGGCGGCGATGCTGTTCAAGCTGTTCGAGGCGCCGCATTACTTTCGCCGCGCCGGCAAGGGCCAGTTCCGCAAGGCCCCCGAGGACATCGTCAAGGCCGCGCTGCTGGGGATCGAGCGCAAGGCCCAGCAGGCCGCGATGATCGAGGACTGGACCGCCGAACTGGCCGCCGGCCGCTGCCCGCCGCCGGTGCGCGAGCAGCTGTTCCGCATCTTGTTCAAACCCGACAAGAACGGCCCCGAGTACAAGGCGGTGGTCGAGGCGGCCAAGCGCGCCCAGCGCGCGCCGCTCGACCTGCTGCAATCGGCCGGCGCGATCGACAGTCCCTACCAGTTCCACTGGCGGCGCTTTTTGTTCGACCAGTTCGCCAAGGGCACCGCGTTCCCGCCGCTGGCCGCCCCGGCGATCAAGGACGAATTGCCACTGGCGCCGGTGCAGGCGTTTTCGATCGACGACTCGCAGACCACCGAGATCGACGACGCGCTGTCAGTCAATGGTCTGGGCAGCGGCACGATCATCCTCGGCGTTCACATCGCCGCCCCCGCGCTGGCCATCGCGCCCGACTCGCCGATCGACAAGGTGGCGCGCGAGCGCATGTCCACCGTCTACATGCCGGGGGGGAAGCTGACCATGCTGCCCGACGAGGTGGTGCAGGCCTACACCCTGATCGAAGGCCGCGACTGCCCGTCGGTCAGCGTCTACTTCACCTTCGACGAAACCACGCTGGCGCTGCAAGGCGCCGAAACCCGCATCGAGCGGGTGCCGATCGCCGCCAATTTGCGCCATGACCAGTTGGACGAGGTGGTCACGGTGGCCTCGCTGACCGGCGACGCGGTGGCCGAATACCCGTTCGCACAGGAGCTGGCCTTCACCTTCCGCCTGGCGCGGCACCTCAAAGCCCAGCGCGAGGTGGTGCGCGGCAAGCCCGAGAACTTCAACCGGCCCGACTACAACTTCCGCCTCGACCGGGCGGATGGCGGCGATGGTTCCCCCAACGCCGAGCCGCTGGGCGACGAGACCGTGCGCATCAGCGAGCGCAAGCGCGGCGCGCCGCTGGATTTGATCGTCAGCGAGGCGATGATCCTGGCCAACTGCCACTGGGGCGGCTTCATCGCCGAGTGCGGCGTGCCCGGCATCTACCGCAGCCAGGCCAGCATGGCGCCGGGCGTCAAGGTACGCATGGGCACCAAGCCGGCGCCGCATGCCGGCATGGGCGTGCCGCAGTACACCTGGGCCACGTCGCCGCTGCGGCGCTATGTCGACCTGGTCAACCAGTGGCAGATCATTGCCGCCACCCGCCACGGCCGCAGCGCCGCGCTGGTGGCGCCGTTCAAGCCCAAGGACGCGATGCTGTTCTCGGTGATCTCGACCTTCGACACCGCCTACAGCGCCTACAACGACTTCCAGCGCGACATCGAACGCTTCTGGACGATGCGCTGGCTGCAGCAGAACGACGTCACCGAACTCGACGCCGCGGTGCTGAAAGACGGCCTGGTGCGCGCCGACACGCTGCCGCTGGTGTTCAAGGCGCTGGGCTGCGAGGCGTTGCCGCGCAACGCCCATGTGCGGGTGCGCATCACCGGCATGGACTTGCTGACGCTGGACCTGCATGCCAGCCTGGCGACCCGACTCGACGACAGCGCGGCGCTGGCCGCCACCCCGGAGACCGGCACCGAAGCGGGTGCGGATGAAGGTGCCGACGACGACGAAGCCGCTGCGGCGGCCCCGCTGGCGATGGCCTTCGACCTGGGCGACAGTGGCAGTGGCAGTGGCAGTGGCAGCGACGGCGCGGGCGGTGGCGGTGGCGGTGGCGGCGGCGGCGGCGGCGGCGATCACAGCGGCGGCGGGGCGCACGACGGCAGCAGCCAGCCAGCGGCGGCCGACGCGGGCAGCGACGCCGCGACGCCGGCCGCCGGGTCGACCGGCGGCGGCTGACCCGCCGTCCCCTGCCGCGCCCATGGCCTGGCCCAGGCTCAGCACGCTGCAGTGGGCGCTTGGCGTGTCGGTGGCGGTGCACGCCGGGCTGCTGGGCTTCCACGTCGTCGATCCGTCGGGCTTCGACCGGGTGTTCCGCGACACGCCGCTGGAGGTGATCCTGGTCAACGCCCGCTCGGCCGACCAGCCGGTGCAGGCCCAGGCGATCGCCCAATCGTCGCTGGCCGGCGGCGGTGAGCTGGCCAGCGGCCGGGCCACCTCGCCCTTGCCGGCCACCGCGATGGCTGAAACCGGCAACGCCAGCGACGAAGCGCACAAGCGCGTCGACCAGTTGCAGGACCAGCAACAACAGCTGCTGGCGCAGATCCGCCGCGAGATGGCGCTGCTGCCGCCGCCCGATCCGCGCCGCGACAACGGCACACCACTGGAACGCGACCAGGAAGAGCGGCGCCGCCAGTTGCTCAAGCTGCTGGCCGAGATCGAGAAGCGCATCAACGACGAGAACGCGCGGCCGCGCAAGCGCTACATCAGCCCGGCCACCCGCGAAGGCGCCCATGCGCTGTACTACGACAAGCTGCGCCGGCGCATCGAGGACCGCGGCACCCGCGACTTTCCGCGCCACCAGGGCAAGAAGCTGTACGGCGAACTGACGATGAACATCACCGTCGACGCCAGCGGCCGGCTGGTGGACACCGAAATCGTGCGCGGCTCGGGCAACAGGTTGCTCGACCGCAGCGCCGTGGCCATCGTGCAGGCGGCTTCGCCATACGGCCGCTTCAGCGCCGAGATGCGGCGCGACGCCGACCAGTACGTGATCACCTCGCGGTTCCGCTTCAGCCGCGACGACGGGCTGGAAACCACGCTGAGCAGCACACCGCCCTGAGCGGTGCGGCCCGGGCCCAGCCGACGGGCGGACGGGCCAGCCGGCGGGCCACCCTGTGGCGCGGCGGGCGGGCGACATGGCGCGGCACGGTGCGGTGAAACACCCCCGAACAACGACAATTGCCCCCGACATGAGTTCCTCGCTCCCTGCCCTCTCCGCCGGCCTGGCCGACCG
>JBBQVF010000052.1:0-28730 GCA_038211805.1 Burkholderiales bacterium
CGGGTGACCGGATGACTCCGTGTCCCCCGCCGACACGCTTGCTGGCGCAAGCCCGTCGACTCCTCCTTTACCTGCGTCATCCGGTCACCCGACGCCCTCGTCCCGAACGCTGCGGTGGCGGCCTGCGGGCCTGTGAATTCAAGGCAACGACCCCGCGGTGGTGATGGCGCGTCGGGGTGGGCTGGCGTGTTTTGAGGAAGTAAAGGAGGAGCCGGCGGCCGCCAGGCCGGCGGCGGGGGACATGGAGCAAAACACGCCAGCCCGGCCCGATGCGCTCGCGCTAACGTTGACTGCCGGCTTTCCGGCAACTCATAAAAGTCAGCAGCGAGCCGTCAGCCGCCACTCCAACCAGCGCACCGCTGCATCCAGATCAACTGGCCTGCGTAAAGGGCGAGGTCGACCACTGCCAGTCCCCTGTCCGGCCGGGCCGGCGCCCTTCAATCTTTTCAGGAGCCTCGCATGCCTACTTTCATCCGCACCGCCCTGGCCACCGCCGCACTGGGCCTCTCAGCCCTGGGCGCCCAGGCCGTCACCCTGGTCGGCCTGACCAGCGCCAACCAGCTGACGCACATCGACACCAGCAACGTCGCAGCCGCCACCACCACCGCCATCACCGGCCTGGCGGCGGGTGATCGCTTTGTCGGCATCGACCTGCGGCCCATGGACAACAGGGTCTACGGCGTCACGCTGTCCAGCCAGCTCTACACCATCAACGAGACCACCGGTGCGGCCACCTGGGTGGCCGCGCTGTCGATGCCGGTGATCAACGCCTCGTTGGGCTACGGCATCGACTTCAACCCGGTGGCCGACTTCGCCGGCGCCACGTCGCTGCGCCTGGTCAGCTCGGCCGGCAGCAACTTCGCCGTCAACGCCACCACCGGCATGGTGGGCAACGCCGCCAGCAACATCGGCATGGGCTACACCGCCGTGGCCTACAGCAACTCGATGCCGCTGCCCGCCGCCGCACCGCCATCGACCGCGCTGTACTACATCGACAGCACGACCGACACGCTGTCCAGGGCCAGCTCGGCCTTCAACGCCCCGACGATCACGGCCGTGGGCGGGCTGGGCGTCGATGCGCTGAAGGCCAATGGCTTCGAGATCCTGGGCGACGGCCGGGCCTTCGCAGCGCTGAACCTGGACGATGGCAGCTCGCTGGCCACCGGCCTGTACCGCATCAATCTCGCCACCGGTGCCGCGTCGCTGCTGGGCACCTACAACGGCACCTTGTCCGGCCTGACGGTCAGCGCCGTGCCCGAGCCGCAATCGCTGGCGCTGATGCTGGCCGGCCTGGCAGCGATCGGCAGCCTGGCCCGGCGTCGCGCGAAAGCGGCCACTCAGTGCCGTGTTTGACGCCATTCGCAACCTAAAACCGCGCCTTTGCCCCGGTGGCGTCGTTGCAAATGCTTGCCATGCCGCTGGGCATGGCGGTGGTTAGCGCCTGACCACCGCGGCAAATCCATCGGTTTTCTTGAGTTGCTCACCGCATCAAAGCCTGCGTTAGCAAGCCTCAACGACCCGCTGCCGCCAGCACTTCGCGCACGGCTTGAAGCTGGCGGCGCGACACCGCCAGCGTGTCGCCGTTGGCCAGTTGCAGCTGCCAGCTGTCGTCGGCATCGCCCGTGCCGGGCCTGGTCAGGGCCCGAACGGCCCCCACCGCCACCACGGCGTTGCGGTGCACCCGCAGGAAGCCCGGGCCCAGGCGCTGCTCCAGCTCAGCCAGCGGTTCGTCCAGCAACCAGCGGCCGTGGCGGCTGCACAGGGTGACGTACTTCTGCTCGGCCTTCAGGTAGACCACGTCGGCCACCGGCACGCGCAACACCCGGCCCCGGTCGCTGACCACCAGCACCGGTCCCACGGCGCCGGCCGCCGGCTCGGTGGCACGGCGCTGCGCCACCCGCAACAGGGCGGCCTGCAGGCGCTCGCGGCGCACCGGCTTGGTCAGGTAATCGGCCGCGTCGACCTCGAAGGCGCGCAGCGCGTGCTCGGCGTGGGCGGTGACAAACACCACCATCGGCGCCGGCTGCGGCGCGGCCTGGCGGCGCAGCTCGTCGGCCAGTTTCAGGCCGCTGCCACCGGGCATCACGATGTCGAGCAACACCACGTCGCAAGGCACGGCCTGCAGCAGGCGCTGGGCCTGCTGCGCATCACCGGCCTCGCCCACCACCTCGGCGCGCGGCTCGGGGTTGGCCTGCACCAGCGTGCGCAGGCGCAGCCGCGCCAGCGGTTCGTCGTCGACGATCACCACCCGCAGCGGCGCCGGGGCGGCAGGCTCGGCGGGGGTGACGGGGGTGACGGGGTGGGCCGGGTGGGTCGGGCGGGTCGGGTCGCTTACTGCGTCGTTCTTGGCGTCGTTCTTGGCATCGTTCTTGGCGTCGTTCGTGGCGTCGTTCACAGCGGCACCTCGATGCGGGCGTTGTACAGGCCATGCTCGGGGCCGGTGTGCAGCGTGGCGGCCAAGTCGTGCAGCAGGCGCAGGCGTTCGGCCACATTGGCCAGCGCGATGCCGTTGCCGGCACGACCAGGCACGTCGGGCAGGGTGTTGGTGACCATCACCACCGCCATGCCGCGCGAGGCCCTGGTGCTGATGACGATGCGCCCGCCGTCCAGCGCCGGCTCGATGCCATGGCGCACCGCGTTTTCCACCAGCGGCTGCAGCACCAGCGGCGGCAAGGCGGCGGTGGCGGCCGCCGGGTCGAGGTCCCAGACCAGCTGCAGCCGATCGCCGAAACGCAGCTTCTCGATCGCCAGGTAGCGCTGTGCCAGGTCGATCTCGTCGTCCAGCGTCACCGCGGCACCCGATTCGGCCAGCGCCGCGCGGAACAACTGCGCCAGGTCTTCCAGCACCGTCTCGGCCTTGTGCGGATCGACCTGCACCAACGCCAGCGCGGTGTTCAAGGCGTTGAACAGGAAGTGCGGCCGGATGCGCGATTGCAGCTCGGCCAGCCGCGCGCTGGCCTCCACCGGCTGCGCAGCCGCCGCGCGCAGCCCCAGCCAGTGCCACACGCCCAAGGCCAGCGCGGCGCCGGCCGCGGCGCTGGCCAGCCCGGCGCTGGCGCGGCCCGGCACCAGGCCCGGCACGGCCACCAACGCCCAGGCCAGCAACGCGGCCCCGGCGCCCAGGCCCGCCAGCGCCGCCTCACGCCAGCCGCGGCGCTGGCGCAGCAGCCAGGGCCGCAAGCCGCAGACGGCGGGCAGCCACAGCAGGCCACCGGCCAGCGCCGCAAAGGCCAGTGCTGCAGCGCGCGCGGCTGCGTCGGTCCAGCCCTGGGCCAGCGGCAGCGCGGCCAGCGCCACGCTGAGTTGCAGGAACAGCAGCACCCGCAGCGCCAGCGCCGGTCGGCAGAGGTCGAAGCGGGTGGCCAGACGCCAGCGTTCACGGGCATGCTGCTCGTGCAGCGGGTCGAAACGGCTGGCCTCGAACATCGAACTGGCATGGGCGCCGCGCATGCGCGCAGTGTCCGGCCACAGGCTCGCAGCCCGCGATCCGGTGTCGCCGGCATCGTCGGCGTTGGTGGCGTTGGCGGCAACTGGGGTTTCGATCTTGGCCATGGTGTGCAGGGTGGGTGCCTGCGAGGGCTCCAGGAGCCACGGTGGCCACCCGGCAGCGCCCGGTGGCCACCCGGTAGCACCCAGTGGCGCCCGGCGGCGCTCTGCACGGCCGCCGGATAATACGGGCATACCGGCAGCCACCGCTGCCGACCATCCCCCCGCACGAGCTCCGCATGACCGGCAACCAATTCGACAAGAAATCCCAGGCCTGGTCGGCCCTGTTCTCCGAGCCGATGAGCGAGTTGGTCAAGCGCTACACCGCCAGCGTCGATTTCGACCAGCGCCTCTGGCGCGCCGACATCGCCGGCAGCCTGGCCCACGCCGCCATGCTGGCCCGCCAGGGCATCATCGGCGCGCAAGACCTGGCCGACATCCAGCGCGGCATGGCCGAGATCAGTGCCGAGATCGAGGCCGGGCGCTTCGACTGGAAGCTGGAGCTGGAGGACGTGCACCTCAACATCGAGGCCGCGCTGACCCAGCGGGTGGGCGATGCCGGCAAGCGCCTGCACACCGGGCGCAGCCGCAACGACCAAGTGGCCACCGACGTGCGGCTGTGGCTGCGCGGCGAGATCGACGCGTTGCAGTTGCTGCTGGTCGACATGCAGCGCGCGCTGGTCGGGGTGGCGGCCCATAACACCACCACCGTGATGCCCGGCTTCACCCACCTGCAGGTGGCCCAGCCGGTGAGCTTTGCGCACCACCTGCTGGCCTATGTGGAGATGTTCGCCCGCGACGCCGAGCGCCTGGCCGATGTGCGCAAGCGCTGCAACCGGCTGCCGCTGGGCGCGGCCGCACTGGCCGGCACCAGTTACCCGCTGGACCGTGAATCGGTGGCCGCCGAGCTCGGCTTCGACGGGGTCTGCGAGAACAGCCTGGACGCGGTGAGCGACCGCGATTTCGCGATCGAGTTCCTGGGCTTCGCGGCCATCACCATGGTGCATGTCTCGCGCATGGCCGAAGAGCTGGTGCTGTGGATGAGCCAGAACTTCGGCTTCATCGACCTGGCCGACCGCTACTGCACCGGCTCGTCGATCATGCCGCAGAAGCGCAACCCGGATGTCGCCGAGCTGGCGCGCGGCAAGAGCGGCCGCGTGATCGGCCACCTGATGGGACTGATCACCTTGATGAAGGGCCAGCCGCTGGCCTACAACAAGGACAACCAGGAAGACAAGGAGCCGCTGTTCGACACCGTCGACACGCTGGCCGGCACGCTGCGCATCATGGCCGAGATGGTCGCCGGCATCGTCGTCAAGCCGCAGGCGATGGAAGCCGCCGCCCGCCGCGGCTACGCCACCGCCACCGACCTGGCCGACTACCTGGTCAAGCGCGGCCTGCCCTTCCGCGATGCGCACGAGGTGGTGGCCCATGCCGTCAAGCTGGGCCTGCAGCGCGGGGTCGACCTGGCCGACCTGTCGGTCGACGAGTTGAAGGCCTTGCACCCGCTGGTGGGCGACGACGCGCCCGGCGTGCTGACACTGCGCGGCTCGCTCGATTCCCGCAACGTGCGCGGCGGCACCGCGCCGGCGCAGGTGCTGGCCCAGATCGCCCGGCACCGGGCGCGGCTGGGCTGAAGCGCCACCGGGATTGGGCTGGATCAATCGGCGGCGCGGCTCCGGTCGCAGAATGATCTGGCCCCGCCGACCACTGGTTGATCGCCCATGACCCACCCGCCCGTTCCCGCGCCCCGGCGGCCCACCCCGGCCGAGATCGCGCTGGACGTGCTGGCCGCCAGCGCCGCCAGCCCGGCGCAGATCGCCGCCCGCCAGCGGCAGCGCCTGTCCGCCCTGCTGCAGGCAGCCACCGCCACCCGCCACTACGGCGACCTGCTGGAGGGCCGCGACCCGCAAGCGGTGGCGCTCGAGTCGCTGCCGGTCACCGGCAAGCCCGAGTTGATGGCGCAGTTTGCGCACCGCGTCACCGACCCCGCGCTGGCGCTGCCGGCGCTGCGCGCGCTGTGCGCCGACCCGCGGCGCATCGCCGAGCACTACCTCGGCCGCTACCGCGTCTGGGAGAGTTCGGGCAGCACCGGCCAGCCGGGCGTGTTCGTGCAGGACGACACCGCGATGGCGGTGTACGACGCGCTGGAAGCCAGCCGCCGGGATCTGCCGCGGCCGTGGCTGCGCTCGGTCGACCCGTTGTTCCTCACCGAGCGCTTCGCACTGGTCGGCGCGATCGGCGGCCATTTCGCCAGCATGGTGTCGGCCCAGCGGCTGTGGACGGCCAACCCCTGGCTGGCCGCGGCCTCGCGCCCGTTCTCGATCCTGCAGCCCACCGCCGCGCTGGTGGCGCAGCTGAACCAGTTCGCGCCCAGCATCGTTGCCACCTACCCCACTGCCGCTGCGCTGCTGGCCGATGAGGCGCGGCGCGGTGCGCTGACCATCCGGCCGCAGGAGGTGTGGACCGGCGGCGAGACCCTGTCGCCGTCGCAGCGCAGCCGCATCGAGCAGGGCCTGGGCTGCGCGGTGCGCAACAGCTACGGCGCGTCCGAGTTCCTGCCGATCGCCTGGGAATGCGCGCAGGGCCAACTGCATGTCAACGCCGACTGGGTGATCCTGGAACCGGTCGACGCCGCGCACCGGCCGGTGCCTGCCGGCCAGGTGTCGCACACCACGCTGCTGACCAACCTGGCCAACCACGTGCAACCGCTGATCCGCTTCGACCTCGGCGACCGCATCCGCTTCGACCCCGCGCGTTGCCGCTGCGGCTGCGCGCTGCCGGTGGTGCAGGTGCGCGGCCGGCGCGACGACGTGCTGGTGGTGCCGGGCCGCGACGCCGCCGCCGAGTCGGTCACCCTGCTGCCGCTGGCGCTGACCACCGTGCTCGAGGACGACGCCGGCGTGTTCGACTTTCAGCTGCGCCAGACCGGCCCGCGCGACTGGTGCCTGACGCTGGGGCCCGGCGAGGCGCCCACCCCGGCGCTGCGCGCGCGCTGCCGCCAGGTGCTGGCCGACTTTGCCGAGGCGCAGGGCGCGGCGGGCCTGCGCATCGTCACCCGACATGCCCAGGCCTTGCCGCTGGGCGCCAGTGGAAAATGCCAACGGGTGGTGGCGATGCCGGTGGCCGCCGATCGCGCCGATCGCGCCGATCGCGACCCTGCGTGTTGAACTGAGGCCAACGCCCGACACAAAACAAGGCAGGTCAGCGCCCACTGCGGCCTGCGCTTCACGTCGCTTCACACGCCCGCAACCAGCGCCACCGACCCGCCCGGCGACACTCGCATTACTTTGCAAAGCCCCTTTCTGACTTCCCACCCGCCGCTGCGCCGGACCTGGCCCTTCATGGTCCTGGGCAGCGCCGTGTTGTGCCTGGGCGGCTGCGCGCTGACGCCATCGTCAACGCCGCCACAGCCCGAGGTACCAGGCGCCTGGTCGACCGCCGTCGATGTGGCAGGCACCCGCCCCAGCCGCGCGCTGGAAGCCGCCTGGTGGTCGCGCTTCAACGACCCCTTGCTCACCGAGCTGGTCACCCAGGCACTGCAGGCCAACACCAGCGTGCAGGGCGCCCAGGCCGCCCTGCGCCAGGCGCGTGCGCTGCGCGACCTGGCCTCCGCCGGCCTGGGGCCGACGCTGGGCAGTTCGGCCTCGGCGCAGCGCAGCGCGGTGGGCGGCAACGATGCCGGCAGCCGCTTCCAGCTGGGCCTGGACGCCAACTGGGAACTCGACGTCTTCGGCGGCCGGCGCAGCGCGCTCGACGCCAGCGATGCCGCCGCCCGCGCCAGCCAGGCCAGCCTGGGCGATGTGCAGGTGTCGATCGCCGCAGAAGTGGCGCTGGCCTACATCGGCCTGCGCGGCGCCCAGACGCGGCTGGTCATCGCCGAGGACAACCTGGCCGGCCAGCTGGAAACCCTGCAGATCACCCGCTGGCGCCTGCAGGCCGGGCTGGTGGGCGCGTTGGAGGCCGAGCAGGCCCTCAGCGCGGCCGAGCAGACCCGCGCCGCGCTGCCGCCGCTGCGCACCAGCATCGCCCAGGGCGGCCATGCGCTGGCGGTGCTGACCGGCCGGAACCCCGGCACGCTGACGGCCCGCCTCGCCGTGCGGCAGCCGGTGCCGCAACCAGCGGCCGACCAGGCGCTGAGCCCTCCCGCCGAGACCCTGCGCCAGCGCCCCGACGTTCGCGCCGCCGAGTGGCGCCTGCAGGTCGAAGTGGCCCGCCTGGCCCAGGCCGATGCGGCGCGGCTGCCGGCCTTCAACCTGGGCGGCTCGCTCGGCCTCAGCGCCTTGACGCTGGGCGCGCTGGGCAACAGCGCCGCGGTCGTCGGGTCGCTGCTGGCCGGTGTCACGCTGCCGATCTTCGACGGCGGCGCCCTGCGCGCCCGGGTCGCCGCCCAGCAGGCGGTGCTGGATCAATCGGTCGCGGCCTACCGTGCCAGCGTGCTGACCGCGCTGCAGGAAGTAGAGGACGCCCTGGTGGCCTTGCAGGGCAACCGCACGCGCCAGGCCCGGCTGCAGGCCGCCGCCCGGGCCGCCGGCAACGCCGCATTGATGGCCAGCCAGCGCTACAGCAGCGGCCTGGTCGACTTCCAGGTGGTGCTGGACACCCAGCGCAGCCAGCTCCTCACCCAGGAAAGTCTGGCCATCGCCGCCAGCACCCTGGCCGCCGACCATGTGCGGCTCTACAAGGCGCTGGGCGGCGGCTGGCGGGCGGACGCCGACACCCTCACCGACACCGGCGCCTACACCCGAAACAGCGCCACCACCAGCCCCACCAACGCCGCCACCACCACCACCGCCGCCACCACCACCGCCACCACCGCCACCACCGCCACCACCGCCACCACCGCCACCACCACCACCACCCCGTCCGCCCCCCGGAACCCGACCCCATGAACGCACCGCTTCCTGCCACGGCCGCTGGCCCGGCGGCCATCCCGGGCGCCGTTCCGGCGGCTTCCTCGGCGGCTTCTTCGACCGCTCCTCTGGGCGCATCCTCGGCGACCCTGCCGCCGGGCAGCCTGGCGGTGGACACGGACCTCGCCCGACTGCTGGACGAGCCCGCCGCCCGGCCCTGGTTTCGTCGCCCGCTGGTCTGGGCGTTGCTGGCCGCGCTGCTGGCGGCCGCCGGCCTGGGCGCGGGGTGGTGGATGGGCCGCGCCGCCAAGGCCGCGCCGGTCTACAACACCCAGACCGTGGGCCGCGGCAAGCTCACGCTCACCGTCACCGCCAACGGCACGGTGCAACCCACCCGCAGCATCGCCATCGGCAGCGAGCTGTCGGGCACGGTGCTCAAGGTCAATGTCGACGTCAACGATCGCATCAGGAAGGGCCAGGTACTGGTGGTGCTGGACACCGCCAAGCTGCGCGCGCAGATCCTGCGCTCGCAGGCCGCGCTGGCCGCCGCCCAGGCCCGGGTGGCGCAGACCACGGCCACCATCGCCGAAGCCCGCGCCGTCCTGGGCCGGCTGGAAGAAGTGGCGCTGCTGTCGGGCGGCAAGGTGCCGTCGAAAGCCGAGCTCGACACCGGCCGCGCCACGCTGGCCCGCGCAATGGCCGACGGTGCCAGCGCGGGGGCCGGCATCCAGGACGCCCAGGCCGCGCTGTCGACCGACCAGACCAACCTGTCCAAGGCGTCGATCGTGGCACCGTCCGACGGCTTCGTGCTGACCCGCAACGTCGACCCCGGCAACGCCGTGGCCGCCTCGCTGCAGGCGGTGACGCTGTTCACCATGGCCGAAGACCTGACCAAGCTGCGGCTGTGGGTCTATGTCGACGAGGCCGACGTCGGCGCGGTGAAAGTCGGCCAGAGCGCCAGCTTCACCGTCAGCGCCTACCCGGGCCGGCGATTCCCGGCGCGCATCACCCGGGTGGGCTACGGCTCGACGATCACCGACAACGTGGTCACCTACCTGACCTACCTCGACATCGACAACAGCGACCTGAGCCTGCGCCCGGGCATGACAGCCACCGCCAGCATCACCGCCACGCAGCGCGAGGATGTGCTGGTGGTGCCCAACTCGGCCCTGCGCTTCAGCCCGACCAGCACGGCCACCGCCGCCAGCGCGCCCAGGAGCGGCGTGCTGAGCAGCCTGACGCCGCGCATGCCCGGCAGCGGCCGCCGGCCTGCCGCCGCCGGCGCCAGCACGGCCGGCGCCCGACAGGTGTGGGTGCTGCGGGACGGCAGCGCCGTCGCGGTGGCGGTGACCCCCGGCATCAGCGACGGCCGCATGACCGAGATCACCGGCGGTGAGCTGCAGGCCGGCATGCAGGTCATCACCGACCAAAAGTCGGCCGACGCGAAATGACGGCCCCCACGCTCACGTTGTTCGCTGCCCCCCGAGGGGGCTGGCGCGCCTTGGGGCGGCCCGGCGGCGCGCTGACGGCCCCCACGCTCACGTTGTTCGCTGCCCCCAAATCCCGACCCAGGGGCTGGCGCGCCTTGGGGCGGCCCGGCGGCGCGCCATGACGCCCGCCCTGATCAGCCTGCGCGGCGTCAGCAAGCGCTACGGTGAGGGGGCCACCGAGTTGCTGGCGCTCAAGGGCATCGACCTCGACATCGCCGCGGGTGAATTCATTGCCATCATGGGCCCCAGCGGCTCGGGCAAGTCCACCGCGATGAACATCCTGGGCTGCCTGGACACCCCCAGCGCCGGCCAGTACCTGTTCAAGGGCGCCCATGTCGAAGCGCTGTCGCGCGACCAGCGCGCCCGGCTGCGCCGGCGCTACCTGGGCTTCGTGTTCCAGGGCTTCAACCTGCTGGCGCGCACCTCGGCGCTGGAGAACGTCGAGCTGCCGCTGCTCTACCGCGGCGACGCCGCGCCCGCGCGCCGCGCCGCTGCACTCCAGGCCCTGGCCTCGGTCGGCCTGGCCGGCTGGGAACACCACACGCCGGCCGAGCTGTCGGGCGGCCAGCAGCAGCGGGTGGCGATCGCCCGGGCCATCGTCACCGAGCCCGCCGTGGTGCTGGCCGACGAGCCCACCGGCAACCTCGACACCCAGCGCAGCCACGAGATCATGGGCCTGCTGCTGGGGCTGAACCGCGACCACGGCATCACCGTGCTGATGGTCACCCACGAGCCCGACATGGCCGCCTATGCCCGGCGCATGGTCACCTTCGTCGACGGCCGCATCGCCCGCGACGTGGTCAACGCCCACCCCGCCACGTCGGCACCGGCCGTCGCCACCGCGGCCGCGGCCGCCGCCAGCCTGGCCGCGGCCGGGCGCGCCTGATGCTGTACGCGGTGTTCCTGCTGGCGCTGCGCTCGGTGCGGCGCAACCTGCTGCGCTCGTTCCTCACCATCCTGGGCATCGTCATCGGCGTCAGCGCGGTGATCACGATGGTCACGCTGGGCAATGGCGCGACACAGGCGATCAAGACCCAGATCTCCGGCCTGGGCACCAACCTGCTGCTGGTGATGCCCGGCCAGCGCGTGGCGGGCGGCGGTGGTGGCGGCGGCGGCGTGCCGCAGTTCATCGAGGCCGACGCCGAGGCCATCGAATCGCAGATCGGCGGCGTGGCGGTGGTGGCGCCGCAAGGCCGCAGCAGCGCCATCGTGGTGGCCAACGGCCGCAACTGGGCCACCAGCGTGACCGGCGGCACGAATGCATGGTTCGAGGCCGGCAACTGGAAGCTGGCCAGCGGCCGCCTGTTCGAGCCCGACGAGCAACAGGCCGGCGCGGCCGTCTGCATCATCGGCGAGACGGTGCGGCGCGAATTGTTCGGCGCCACGGCTGGGCATACCGGCCTGGGCGAGGCGCTGCGCATCAAGCAGTTCTCGTGCCAGATCGTCGGCATCCTGGCGGGCAAGGGCCAGAGCGGCATGGGCGACCAGGACGACGCGGTGGTGGTGCCGCTGCACACGCTGCAGCGCCGCGTCACCGGCCACCGCAAGGTCAACCTGCTGTCGGTGTCGATGGCAGAAGGCGCCGACAGCGTGCCGCTGAAGGCCAGCCTGCGCCAGCTGCTGCGCGAGCGGCGAAAGATCGCCGACGGCGACGACGACAACTTCAGCATCTTCGACACCCAGCAACTCGCCGAGACCCTGTCGTCGACGATGGCCGTGCTGACCACGCTGCTGGGCGCGGTGGCCGCCGTCAGCCTGCTGGTGGGCGGCATCGGCATCATGAACATCATGCTGGTCAGCGTGACCGAGCGCACCCGCGAGATCGGCCTGCGGCTGGCGGTGGGCGCGCTGGAGCGCGAGGTGCTGCTGCAGTTCCTGATCGAGGCGGTGGTGCTGTCGGCGCTGGGCGGCGTGATCGGCATCGCGGTGGCCACCGCAGCCTCGTGGGCGCTGGCCGGCGTGATGGGCGTGCCGTATGCGTTCGACCCCGGCATCAACGGGCTGTCGCTGCTGTTCTCGGCCGCCATCGGGGTGTTGTTCGGTTATTTTCCGGCCCGCCGCGCAGCCCGGATGGACCCGATCGAAGCCTTGCGCCACGAGTAGCCCGCCCGCCCGGCCTGCCCCGCCCTTTCAGCCCGCCCCGGCGGCGATCAGCGCCCGCTTGACCCGCCAACTCCACCGATCGGCCGCCGCGCCGCCATGGAACCATGGAGCCTCACATCAATGGGGGTTCCCCTTGTTCGGACTTTCACGCGGATCGCTGCTACCGGGTTGGGTAGGCTGTGCGCCAACGGGCGAGCACACCGCGTTTGCGCTGGTGCAGCCGCGGGCCGACGGCAAGCCCGCCGTGCGCTGGACGTCGACCGAGCCCGGGCACCAGCCCGTGGCCGCCCTGCAGCGCCTGCGGCGCAGCCGCTCACTGCAGCGCCACCGCTGCGTGGCCCTGCTGCAGCGCCACCAATACCAGTGCGTGACGATGGACGCCCCCGCCGACGTGCCGCGCCCCGACTGGGCCGCCGCGGTGCGCTGGCAGCTCAAGGACACCGTCGACTTCGCCGTCGACAGCGCCGCCATCGATGTGCTGGCCGTACCCGTTGGCACCAGCTACCGGGCCCAGGCCCAGCTGATCGCGGTGGCTGCGGCCGAGGCCCAGGTGCGCCCGCTGGTCGAGCAGGCGGTGGACGCCGGCATGCCCTGGACGGCGATCGACATCGTCGAGACCGCGCTGCGCAACCTGAGCGCGCTGGTCGAGCCCGAGGGCCGGGCCCAGGCCCTGCTGCATTGCCAGGCCCACCATGCCACGCTGGTCGTCACCTACGGCGGTGAATTGCTGTCCACCCGCCAGCTCGAGCTGAGCCTGGCGCTGCCCGACGACGCCGACGAGGCCCAGCGCCAGGTCGTCTACGAACAAGCCGGGCTGGAACTGCAGCGCACGCTGGACGGCATCGAGCGCGCGTTCGGCCAGGTCACGCTGGCGCGGCTGCTGGTCACGCCGATGGCGGGCGTGCAGGCGCTGTGCGCCCACCTCGGCCCGCTGCTGTACGTGCCGGTGGCCCCGCTGGTGCTGGACGAGGTGCTCGACCTCAGCGCGGTGCCCGACCTGCTGGCCGATCCCGCGTTGTTCAACCGCCAGCTCTGCGCCATCGGCGCCGCGCTGCGCGACCGCTGACCATGACCCAGCAACTCAACCTGCTCGACCCGCGTTTTTCCCCGCGCTCGCTGCGTTTTTCGGCGCAACAAGGCCTGTGGGTGGTGGCCGGTGCCCTGCTGCTGAGCATGCTGGCCAGCGGCGGCTTGCGCTGGGCCGGCGAGCGGGCCGCCGTCGCAGGCCGCCAGGCCGAGGCCGACCAGGCGCCGCTGCGGGCCCGGCTGGCCGCGTTGGGCGCCAGCGCCACCTCCGGCGCTGGGGCGGAGCTGCAGCAACTGCAGAGCCTGGACGCCGGCCAAAGCCGCATCCGTGGCGCCCTGGAAGCTGGCGCCGCGGGCGTGCGCGAGGGCCATGCCGACTACCTGCTGGCGCTGGCCCGCCAGGCCTCGGGCGCGGTCTGGATCACCGGCTTCTCGGTCTCCGACGACGGCAGCGCGGTCGAGCTGGAAGGCCGCATGAACGACACCGCCCAGCTCACCGACTACCTGCGCCGCCTGAACGCCGAACCGCGATTCAAGGGCCGGCCCTTCGCCCAGCTGAACCTCAAGGCCACCGACGCCGGCGGCGCCGCGCTGGCACACACCGAATTCGCGCTGCGGTCCACCGCGGTCGCCGGCAGCGGCAAGACGCCATGAGCCCGCCCGGCCGCCCGGCCGCCCGAACGCCCGTCCGCCCGACCGCCCGACCGCCCGAAAGGCGCGAACCCCACAGTGCCCCGCATGAAGGTACTCCCGTGAGTCCATCCCCAGCCACCGACCGCCTGTCGTCCCTGCTGAGCCGTGCCGCGCCGCTGGCACGCTGGCGCGCGCTGCAGCGCAACTTCGACCAGCGCGTGCCGCGCGAACGGCTGCTGCTGATCGCTGCCGCCGCCGCGCTGGCGCTGATGCTGGCAGACAGCCTCTGGCTGGGCCCGGCGCTCAAGTCCTTCCGCATCGCCCACAGCCAGCAACTGGCGGCCCAGACCGCCCTGCAAGGCCTGCAGACCGAGGTGGCGCGCCTGGCCGACCAGGGCAGCGAGCAGGCCCTGGCCCGCCAGTCCGAACTGAGCGACTGGCGCCAGCGGGTGCGCGAGGGCGAAGCAGCGCTGCGCCGGCACGAGGACAGCCTCGTCGGCCCCGACCGGATGCTCGGCCTGCTCGACAAGCTGCTGGCCCGCCACGGCGAGGTGCGCGTGCGCGCGCTGCGCTCGCTGGGCCGCAGCGACCTGCTGGCTCCGGCGGCCAGCGCCGACGCGACCGTCAACGCCGGCGTCGCGGTGCCGGCCGCGGCCAGCCCGGCCGGCGCGGCCACCGCCGCATCGCGCCCTGGCCTCTACCGCCATGGTGTCGAGCTGGTGCTCGAGGGCGGCTATGCCGATCTGCTGTCCTACCTGCAGGCGATGGAAGCCCTGCCCCAGCGGGTGCTGTGGGGCAGCGTCAGCTTGAAGGTGGAGCAGCACCCCAGATCGGTGCTGACCCTGCGCGTCTACACGATCAGCCGCGAGCGGCATTGGCTGGAGATCTGAGCATGCCGTCCCTTGGCCACCCCAGGTCTGCACCGTTCGGCCGCCTTGCCCGGCTGCCGGATCGCGCAGCCCGGCACACCACCGGCCTGCTGGGCGCCTGCGTGCTGGGCGCCTGCCTGGCAGGCGCTGCCCAAGCCGGCCCGCTGGCCGATCCGACCCGGCCGCCCGCGGCTGCCGGCCAGCCCGCCGGTGCCGCCGAGACCGGCCCGGCCCGCGCCCGCGACGGCCGCGCCACGCCGCCGGCCGCCCGCCCAGTGGCTGCGGCGGTGCCGCTGCCGGTGCTGCAGTCGGTGCGCGTGCCCGCCACCGGCCCCGCCACCGCGATGATCGACGGCCAATCGGTCCAGGCCGGCGACTCCGTCGGCGGCCGGCTGGTGCAAGCCATCGACCGCCAGGGCATCACCCTGGCCGGCCGGCCGGTCCCCGAGCGGGTGCTGCTGCTGAGCGGCAGCCCGAAACAGGCGCCCGGCAGCATCGCCACGACCCACGCCACCCGCTACGAGCCCGCCGCAGCGGACGCCCCCGACACGCCCCAGCGCGCCGACCGCCCGGGTCTGGCCCTGCCCAACGCGACCACGTTTCCGACCACGCCCGTGCCGCTGTCCGTGGCCGGAAGGACCCCTCCATGACGCGCCCCCTTCCCACCCTCGCCACCCTTCCCACCCTCGCCACCCTCGGCACCCTTTGCCACCGCCTGCCCTCGCCGCCGCGGCGCTGCGCGCTGCCGGCCTGGCTGCCGCTGGCCTGGCCGCTGCTGCTGCTGCTGGGCAGCACCGCGCCGCTGCCGGCGGCCGCGCAGCGCCCGGCCACCCCGGCCACCGACGAGCCCGTGCGACTGGCCGCCACGCAACTGCAGGACCTGGGCGCAATGCTGCGCCCGGTGGCCCGCCGTGACCGCGCCCCCACCACGCTGGCGCTGGCCACCTGGGCCCCGCCCGCCGCCTCGTCGCAGCCGGCGGCGGCGCCCCCTGCAGCGGCCGCGCTGGCCCCGACGCAGGTGCTGGCCGCGGCCACTGCCGCGCCGGCCCAGCCGGCAGCAGCCCCTGCCCCTGCCCCTGCCGCTGCCGCTGCCCCTGCTGCTACCGCTGCCCCTGCTGCTACCCCTGCCACTACCCTTGCCGCTACCCCTGTCGCCCTGCCGCAGCCTGTCGTCGTCGCCGCGCAGGCACCCGCGGCGGTCGCGCCAAGGCCGGTCGCCGCCCAGCCCGGGGCGGCCATCGCGTCGATCCCGGCCGCCCTGCAGCTGGCGGCCGCGCCCGCCCGCGCGCCGGTGGCGCCGCCCGCGCCGGATTCACGCTTCGACCTGTCGATCAACAACGCGCCGGCGGCGCAGGTGTTCCTGCAGCTGGCGCAGGGCTCGGCCTACAACATGCTGGTCTCGCCCGATGTCAGCGGCACGCTGTCGATCACGCTGAAGGACACCACGGTGCTGGAGGCGCTGGACACGCTGCGCGAGCTGTTCGGCTACGAGTACCGCGTCACGGGCAACCGCATCTTCATCTACCCCAACACGGTGCAGACGCGGCTCTACCGCATCAACTACCTGCCCGGACGGCGCCAGGGCGCCAGCGACATCCGGGTCAGCTCCAGCGCCATCACCACCAACGGGGCCGGCGCCAGCACCACCAACACCGCCAGCACCACCACCACCAGCAGCGGGCCCGGCAACCGGCCCGACGACAACGCCCATGTGCGCACCACCTCGGATGCCGATTTCTGGCGCGAGGTGCAGAACTCGCTGGCCGCGCTGGTCGGCGCCGCAGGGGGCCGCAGCGTGGTGCTGAACCCGGCCGCCGGTGTGGTGGTGGTCAAGGCCACGCCGGCCGAGTTGCGCCAGGTCGAGCAGTACCTCAAGGCGGTGCAGATCTCGATCGAGCGCCAGGTCATGCTGGAGGCCAAGATCGTCGAGGTCAGCCTCAGCAAGGACGCGCAGACCGGCATCAACTGGGCTGCCTTCGGCAAGCTGGGCAGTGGCCAGCTGACGCTCGGCAGCGCCGCGCCGGGCACCAAGCTGGGCAGCACCGGCGACCTGATCGGCAGCGGCAATGCCGTCGCCCCGGGTGTGGGCCTGGCCGCCACCGCGCTGGGCCGGGGCTTCTACGGCCTGGCCTTCCAGGCCGCCAACTTCGCCGCGCTGCTCAACTTCCTGGAAACCCAGGGCGATGTGCAGGTGCTGTCGAGCCCGCGCATCGCCACGCTGAACAACCAGAAGGCGGTGCTCAAGGTCGGCAGCGACGAGCTCTACGTCACCGGCATCTCCAGCAACACCACCAGCAGCGGCGCCAGCACGGTGACCACGCCGACGCTGACGCTGCAGCCCTTCTTTTCGGGCATCTCGCTGGACGTGACGCCGCAGATCGACGACGCCGGCAACGTGATGCTGCATGTGCACCCGACCATCAGCCGGGTGACCGAGAAGAACAAGGACATCGACCTCGGCGCCCAGGGCACCTTCCGCCTGCCGCTGGCGTCGAGCGCGGTCAACGAGACCGATTCGATCGTGCGCTTGAAGGACGGCCAGATCGTCGCCATCGGCGGCCTGATGAAGACCGAGATGCGCGACGAACGCACCGGCCTGCCGGTGGTCGGCGACCTGCCGGTGGTCGGCGGCCTGTTCCGCCAGACCAACACCATCGTCAGCAAGCGCGAACTGGTGATCATGCTCAAGCCGACCATCATCCACGAGGACGGCGCCTGGCCCGATGCGCCGGCCTTCGGCGCGGCAGCGCAACAGCCGGCTGCCTCCGCCGGCAAGCCCTGATCCCGCGACGCCAGCCAACCCGACATGGCCCGCCCCGAACGCATCCGCCTAGGCGACCTGCTGATCCAGGAGGCGCTGATCACCAGCGCCCAACTCGACGACGCCCTGGTCGAGCAGAAGAAGACCGGCCGCAAGCTCGGCCGGGTGTTCATCGACCGCCAGTGGGTCACCGAGGTGCAGATCGCCAAGGCGGTGGCGCGCCAGCTGCGCGCGCCCTTCATCGACCTGAGCACCCGCAACCTGCGCGCCGAAGTGGCCGCGCTGCTGCCCGAGACCCACGCCCGCCGCCTGCGTGCGCTGCCGATCGAGGACACCGCCGGCGCGCCGCTGCGGGTGGCGATGGCCGACCCCACCGACCTCAACGCCTACGACGAGGTGGCGCGCCTGACTCGCCGTGAAATCGACCTGGCCGTGGTCGCCGAAAGCCACCTGCTGGCCGCCCTCGACCGGGTCTACCGCGGCGGCGACGAGATCGCCGGCCTGGCCCGCGAGCTGACCGCCGACATCGCCACCGTCGAGGACGAGATCGGCGACCTGCTGGGCCTCGGCCAGGTGACCACCGAGGACGCCCCGGTGGTGCGGCTGCTCAGCTCGATGTTCGAGCAGGCGCTGCGCAAGCGGGCGTCCGACATCCACATCGAGCCGCAGGAACGCAACCTGCGCATCCGCTTCCGCATCGACGGTGTGCTGCATGTGCAGACCGAGGCCGATGCCAAGATCGCCGGCGCGGTGGCGCTGCGCCTCAAGCTGATGAGCGGGCTCGACATCAGCGAGAAGCGGCTGCCGCAGGACGGCCGCTTCCACGTGCGCCTGAAACTTGGCAGCATCGACGTGCGCATCAGCACCCTGCCCACCCAGCATGGCGAATCGGTGGTGATGCGGCTGCTCAACCAGAGCGCCGGCTTGCTGTCGATCGACCACCTGGGCCTGCCGCCCGAGGTGGCCGCCGCAGTGGCCCGCACGCTCAAGCGGCCGAACGGCATGTTCGTCGTGACCGGTCCCACCGGCAGCGGCAAGACCACCACGCTGTACGCCGCGCTGAATGCGCTGAACGACACCGAACGCAAGATCATCACCGTCGAAGACCCGATCGAGTACCGCCTGCCCGGCCTCAACCAGGTGCAGGTGATGGACAAGATCGACCTCAGCTTCCAGCGGGTGCTGCGCGCCGCGCTGCGGCAGGACCCCGACGTGATCCTGATCGGCGAGATGCGCGACCAGACCACCGCCGAGATCGGCCTGCGCGCCGCGCTGACCGGCCACCTGGTGCTGAGCACGCTGCACACCAACGACGCGCTGAGCACGCCGCTGCGGCTGATCGACATGGGCGTGCCGCGCTACATGGTGGCGCTGTCGCTGCACCTGGTGCTGGCGCAGCGGCTGGTGCGCAGCTTGTGCCCCGCCTGCTGCGAGCCGCACGAGCCCGATGCCCAGGAACAGAGCTGGCTGCGCATGGCGCTGGGTGGTGATGCCATCCACGCTGCCGACGAGGGGATGGCCCGCCACGCCTGGAAGCGCGCCCGCGGCTGTGGCGAGTGCAACCAGACGGGCTACAGCGGACGCCAAGGGGTCTACGAGTTCATCGAGATGACGCAGGAACTGGTCGACGCGATGAACGACGACGACCCGGTGCGCTTCACCCAGGCCGGCCGCCGCCAGATGGCCGGCCGCACGCTGCGCCGCGACGCGCTGCGCCTGGCCGCGGCCGGGCGCACCAGCATCGAAGAAGCGATGCGCGTCGGTACGCAACTCGACGACTGACCATGGCTCGTTTTGCCTACACCGGCCGCGCCGCCAGCGGCGCCGTCAACGGCGAGCTCGACGGCGCCGATGCCAGCGCCGTGGCGGCGCTGCTGCAATCGCGCGGGGTCACGCCGCTGCAGATCACGGCCCAGCGCGGCGGCGGCCCGGCCGCTGCCAAAGGCGCGGCGGGCCCCGCGCCAGGCCTGGCCAGCTGGTTCGAGCCGAAGGTGATGCCGGCCGACCTGATGATGTTCAGCCGCCAGCTGCACACCCTGCTGCGCGCCGGTGTGCCCATCCTGCGGGCGCTGGCCGGGCTGCAGGAGTCCGCCGTCAACCAGAAGATGAAGCAGACGCTGGCCAACGTGCGGCGCAGCCTCGAATCGGGCATCGAGCTGTCGATGTGCTTCGCCCAGCAGGGCGGCGTGTTCGACAACTTCTATGTCTCGATGGTGCGGGTGGGCGAGATGACCGGCCAGCTCGACGCGGTGTTCATGCGCCTGTTCAAGCACCTGGAGTTCGAGGGCTTCATGCACCAGCAGGTCAAGGCGGCCATCCGCTACCCGACCTTCGTGATCATCGCGATGGCGATCGCGGTCGGCGTCATCAACACCCTGGTGGTGCCAGCCTTCGCCAACGTGTTCAAGAGCTTCAACGCCGAGTTGCCGTTGGCCACCCGGCTGCTGGTGGCCAGCAGCGAGTTCACGCTGAACTACGGTTGGTTGGTCGCGTTGGCCGGCGTCGCCGGTTTTTTCGCACTGCGGCACTGGAAGGCCCAGCCTGCCGGCCGCCGCACCTGGGACCGGCTGAAGCTGCGCGCACCGCTGGCCGGGCCGATCGTGCAGAAGGCCACCTTGTCGCGCTTTGCCCGCAGCTTTTCGCTGGCGCTCAAGAGCGGTGTGCCGATCGAGCAGGCGCTGTCGGTGGTGGCCCAGACGGTGGACAACGCCCACATCGCCCGCAAGATCGAAGCCATGCGCGAGGCGGTGGAGCGCGGCGACACCATCCTGCGCGCGGCCATCGCCTCGGCCGTGTTCACGCCGGTGGTGCTGCAGATGATCGCGGTGGGCGAGGAGACCGGCGCCATCGACGAGCTGATGGAGGAGATCGCCGAGCTCTACACCAACGAGGTGCAGTACGAGCTCAAAACCCTGTCGCAGCAGATCGAGCCGATCCTGATCATCTTCCTGGGCGCCCTGGTGCTGCTGCTGGCGCTGGGCGTATTCCTGCCTTTGTGGGATCTCGGTCGGGTTTCGCTCAAGAAATGACCCGCCTCGACCGATACCCGCTTTATCCCCGAAGCGCCCGTGCAAAGGGTGAGCCCCGTTCCTTCAAACCCCGCCCTCGTCCTGGAGTAGTGACATGAGAAAACGCAAACTTGGTTTCACGATGATCGAACTGATCGTGGTGATCGTGATCCTGGGTATCCTGGCCGCCACCGCGCTGCCGAAGTTCATCGACCTCAACAGCGACGCCAAGAACGCGGCATTGAAGGGGGTGGCCGGCGCCGCCGCCAGCGCGATGACCATCAACTACAGCGGCTGCGCGGTGACGCAGCATGTGCCCACCGCGGGCAAGTGCGTCAAGGTGGCCAACTGCAGCACGCTGGGCAGCGTGCTGCAAGGCGGTATCCCTGCCGGCTATACCGTGGCCGCCGGCGCGCTGGGCACCGGCAGCGCCGGCAGCAACGCCGTGGAGGCCACCTGCACCTTGACGCAGACCGACGGCAGCGCCACCGCCACGTTCACCGGCATCTCGGCCGGCAACTGATCCGGTTCGGCAGCGGCGGCGATGATTCGCCTCGTCTGTGCGGCTGCCTGCGGGTGGCCTTGCACGGGCCGCTTCTCAAGCGGCCTGTTGTCGTTGCTGCTGGTGTGGGGATTGCTGGCGCCACTGCAGTCCGATGCCCAGACCTACACCAGCGCGTCCACGCCATACAGCCTGATCGATTCCAGCGGCCACAGCAAGGTCGGCCACAACACGGCACCGCACAAGTTCGGCGCCGCGGCGGGCTGCGGCACAACACCGCCGGTGCTGGACGACACGCTCAGCACGCTGATTCCGCTGGGGTTCAGCTTCACCTTTGGCGGCACGGCCTACACCAGCGCCTACATCCAGAGCAACGGCCGCCTGCAGTTTGCCAACACCACCTGCGGCAGCGGCACCGCCAGCGCGGGCAACCCGCAGACCTATCCCTACGGCTTCCCCAACGCCAGCATGAACGGCGTGCTGAAGATCTTCGGCGTCGACCTCGACCACACCAACCTGGTCGACCAGCCCAACTACCCGTCGTCCAGCCCCAAGACCCCTTGCACCAGCCTCGCCACCTGCTATGTCAGCGTGGCGACCATTGGCAGCGCGCCTGCCCGGCAGTTCGTCGTGACCTGGAAGAACGTGCCCGAGTGGGTGGCCGCCAACAACACCAGCGGCTCGTTCGACCTGCAGATCATCCTCAACGAGGACGGCAGCTTCGTCTTCCAGTACGGCAGCATCGTGCACGGCGGCACCGGCACGGCGCAGATCGGCTGGCAGGTCAGCAGCACCGACTTCCAGGTGCTGGCCTTCGGGGCCTCGGCCGAGCCGCCACCCAACTCGGCGATCGTGTTCTACATCCCGGCGCCAGTGGCCGCCTACCGCTTCGAGGAAGGCGCCTGGGCGCCCGACCTGGCCGGTCAGGTGGTCGACTCTTCCGGCAAGGCCCACCCCGGCCAGTCGGTGGGCAACGCGCAGCCTGGCGCGACTGGCCGCGTCTGCCGCGGGCTGGACATCCCTGCCAACACCGACGCCGCCACGGTAGACGCGGTGAAGACCGGCGTCGACCTGTCCAGCACCGCACTCAGCCTGCAGGGCTCGGGCACGGTGGCGTTCTGGTTTCGGTCCAACCTCGACTGGAATGGCGGCGTCGCCGCCCAGTTGCTCGACGCCAGCACCACCGACCGGGAGTGGTTCTACCTGTCGCGACAAGCCAGCGGCCAGCTGAGCTTCGGCGCGACCGATTCACTGGGCGCCTACACGCAGGTGAATTCCGCGGTCCAGCTGTTCAGCGCCGGCACCTGGGTGCACGTGGCCATCGCCTGGAACTACAACGGCGCGGCCGGCATCAACCAGGACAACCTGCGCCTGTTCATCAACGGCAGCCAGGTCGCGATCACCAGCTTCACCAGCAACGGCACCATCACCACCCGTGCCGGCGCGGTCTACCTGGGCGACAACCCCAGTGGCTTTGCCCACGGCAGTGGCACCGTCAACTCGGCCAACGGCCAGTTTGACGAGCTGCAGGTCTTCAACTACATCCTCAGCGCCGCGCAGTTGGGCACGCTGATGTCGGGCAGCCGCCCCTGCACGGCCTTGAGTTTCGACCACCTGGAGATCCTGCACGCCAGCGGCAGCGGCCTGACCTGCACACCCACGGTGCTGAGCCTGCGCGCATGCCAGGACGCCGCCTGCACCACGCCCTACCTCGGTGGCCTGGCCGGCACGCTGCGCGCCAGCGGCAGCGCCTTCGCCTTCGACAACAGCGGCAACGGCCGCGGCGCGGGCTTCGTGATCCCGGCGGGCAGCAGTTCAGTGTCCAAGGGCCTGCAGGTCACCGCAGTGGGCAGCGCGCTGGTGGCGGTCAACGGCCTGTCGATCGCAGCGGCGGGCAACCACAGCTGCAACTTCGGCGCGCCGCGCTGCACCGTCACTTCGGCCGATGCCGGCTTCCTGCTGGCCGCGCCGCACCACGTCGCCGAGAGCCTGGCGACGCTCACCGTGTCGGCGGTGCGCAAGGCCGACAACGGTCTGGCCTGCGTGCCGGCCTTCGCCAACACCAGCAAGAGCGTCACCTTCGGCTGCAGCTACGCCAACCCGGCCAGTGGCACGCTGGCGGCACGGGTGGGCGGCACGGCGGTCAATGCCGGCGGCAGCGCGGCCGCCGCCTGCGACGCCACCGGTCGCGCCGTGAGCGTGGCCTTCAACGCCAGCGGCGTGGCCACACCGTCGCTGCAGTACGCCGATGTCGGCAACCTGGTCCTGACGGCGCGCTACAACGGCAGCGCCGCCACCACCGACAGCGGCCTGGTGATGAGCGGCAGCGCCAGCGTCATCACCGCACCCCATTCGCTGGCCATCACTGCGCTGACCGCAGGACCGATCAAGGCCGGCAGCCCGTTTGCAGCCACCGTGTCGGCGCGCAATGCGACGGGGGCAATCACCCCCAACTTCGCCCGCGAATCGCCTGCCGAATCGGTGTCTCTGGGCTGGGTGCGCCTGCTGCCCACCGGGGTGGGCAGCGTCAGAGGCAGTTTCACAGGCAGCCTGGGCAGCTTTGCCAGCGGCAGCGCCAGCGCCGGCAACCTGGCCTGGACGGAGGTCGGCCGCGGCGACCTGCTGGCCCGCCTGACCAGCAACAACTACCTCGGCAGCGGGTGGGGCGCCTTCGGCTCCAGTGTGGCCCAGGGCGCGTTGCACTGCGCCAACGAGGGCGGCACCTGCACGTTGCCCGCAGGTGCCACCGCCACTGTCTACTACGGCAACGACGTCAGCTACGCCGTCAAGACCGGCGTGAGCGGCACGGTGGCCTGCAGCAACGGCGTCTTCGGCGACCCGCTGTCGGGCGTGGTCAAGAAGTGCTGGTACGTGGGCACCGCTGCCAGCAACGGCTCGGTCGGCGACCTCATCCCCCACCACTTCGACGTGACGGCCAGCGCCGCCTGCGGCAGTTTCACCTATGCCGGCCAGCCGTTCAGCGCCACGGTGACCGCCCGCAACGCCGCCGGCACCACCACTGTCAACTACGACGGTACGGCCAATTCCAGCCCCAACTTCGCCAAGGTCACGACCTTGTCGGACGCCGCCGGCCTGGGCCTGGGCAGTTGGTCCGGCCACACCCTGCCCGCCAGCGCCTTTGTGGCCGGCGTGGGCCGCGCCAGCCCGGCCTACACCTACACCACCAAGACCACGGGGCCGCGCTCGGTCGTGCTGCGCGCTGTCGACACCGATGCGGTGCAGTCGGCAGGCCATGCCGAGCCCGGTTTGGCGCTGCGCAGCGGGCGCCTGCGCCTGAGCAACGCCTTCGGCCGCGCCACGTCCGGTGTGCAGGTGCCTGTCGTCACCGAGTACTGGAACGACAGCGCCTGGCTGCTCAACAGCGCCGACCGTTGCACCACGGTGCCAGCCGGCAGCGTGGCGATGTCCAACCCGCGCAGCGCCACCGGCGGCACCAGCACGGCCACCAGTTCGGCCGCCGCCGTCACGCTGACCAGCGGCAGCGGCCTGCTGAACCTGGCTGCGCCCACCCCGGCCGGCAGCAGCCTGAGCCTGGACCTCGCGATCAACCTGGGCAGCACCGCGGCAGACCAGTCCTGCCACGCCAGCCACCCCGCCACGACCGGCGCGGCGATGGCCTGGCTGCGCGCGCAAAACGGCAGCTGCGCGGCCACCGCCGACCGCGACCCCGCAGCCCGCGCCAGCTTCGGCATCTTCAGCCCCGAGAGCCGAAAGACCGTGCATGTGCGCGAACTCTTCTGACCGCCCTGGCCCCCAAGGTCGCCGCGTTGCGGCGCCCGTCGCCCCGGGGCGGACCAAGTCAACCCGGGGCGGCCCGGCGTTGACTTCGCCCCGAAGCGCCCGTGGCTTCACCGCCGTGGAGCTGATTACCGTGCTGGTGCTGGTGGGCGTGCTGGCGGTGGTCGCGATGCCGCGCCTGGACAGCGGCCTGTCGCTGCGCAGCGCCGCCTGGCGCGACCAGGTGCAGGCCGCGCTGCGGCACGCCCACGACCTGGCGCAAGGCCACCGCCGGTTGGTCTGCCTGACGCTGGCCACCGGCGAGGCCCGGCTGGCCATCGCCGCCAACAACCCGGCCACCAGCTGCAACACCACCCTCGCCGGGCCCGACGGCGACGCCCGCTGGGCCAGCGACGGCAACGCCATCGCGCTGACGCAGGACCCACCCGGCACGCTGTACTTCCAACCCGACGGCCGCGTCACCAGCGACGGCGCCGGCGCCACCGCCGTCAACGCCACCGTCGCGCTGGCCGGCGAGACCCCCCTGCGCCTGACCGGCGAGACCGGCCATGTCCAGTAGGCCCACGCGGCACACGCGCCACCGCCAGCGGCCCGCAGCGCTGCGCCGCGGCTTCACGCTGCCCGAAGCGCTGCTGGCCATCGTGGTCGTCGGCATCGGGCTGGCCGGGCTGCTGATCGTGTTCTCCACGATCTCGCGCAGCAGCGCCGACCCGGTGTTGCGCCAGCAGATGACGGCGATCGCGCAGGAACTGCTGGAGGAGATCCAGTTCAAGCCCTACGCCGCAGCAGCCAACGCCGCACCCGCTGGCTGCGCGCGCGACACCTACAACGACATCGCCGACTACCACGGCCTCAGCCGCACCGGCATCTGCAGCATCGACGGCGTGGCCATCGCCGCGCTGGCGGGTTACACGGTCAACGTCAGCGTGGCCAGTGGCACGTTGGCGGGCGTGAGCGCGGCCAAGCTGATCACCGTCACCGTCGGCCAGGGCGGCGACAGCCTGGCACTGAGCGGCTGGCGCACCGACTACGCCTCGCCATGAAGACATCCACCCGCGGCTTCACCTTGGTGGAATTGATCGTCACGCTGGTGCTGTTCGGCACCATCGCGGCCACGCTGACGCTGTTCTTCCGCCCGGCCTTCGAGGCCTGGATGGCCGCGCGCAGCCGCGCCGCGCTGGCCGACCAGGCCGGCAACGCCATGCAAGGCCTGCTGCGCGAGGTGCGCGCCGCGGTGCCCAACTCGATCCGCACACCGGACACCAGCTGCTTCGAGCTGGTGCCCACCAGCAGCGGCGGGCGCTACCGCCTGGCGACCGACACCGTCAACCCCGGATCGGTGGCGGTCGACCCGGCGGCGGCCACCACCAGCTTCGACGTGCTGTCGCCGCTGGCCACGCTGCCGGCGATGGGCGACTTCATCGTCGTCGACAACCAGAACCCGGGCGATGTCTACAGCGGCGCCAACCGCAGCGCCATCACCGCGGTGAGCACACCCGCGGCCACGCTGGGCCGCCACCGGCTGGCCATTACCGCGCTGCAGTTCCCGCTGGGCTACGACGGCGGGCGCTTCGCGGTGGTGCCGGCGGCGCAGCAGGCGGTGTTCTATGTCTGCAGCGGTGCCAGCACCACCCTGGACGGCAACGGCGACGCGCAAGGCGTGCTGTACCGCTTGAAACGCTACGGCTTCAACGCCGGCGCACCCGGCGCCTGCCCGTCCACCACCGGTGCCGACACCGTGGCCACCGGCCTGCGGTCGTGCCGCTTCCTCTACAACGCCAACCAGGGCGCCACCCAGCAGAGTGGCTTTCTCTCGATCCAGCTCGAATTCACCCGCAACCGCGAGACCGTCAGCTTGGTGGTCGGCGCCCACGTGGCCAACACGCCATGAGGCGCATCCCGATCGCCAGCCGCATGGCGCCACCGCACGGCCTGGGCGCGGTGGCGGTGATCGTGGTGCTGGTGCTGCTGGCGTCGATGGCGGCCGCGCTGCTGCGCATCGGCCAGCAGACCCACACCGCCACGACGCAGGAGCTGCTGGGTGCGCGGGCCAGCGCCGCAGCCCGCAGCGGGCTGGAATGGGGGTTGTACCAGGCCTTCAAAGGCCCCTGGACAGCCTGCAGCAGCGCCAGCCAGACCATCGACGGCGGCAACGGGCTGAAGGTCACGGTGATCTGCGACTCACGCGCCTTCAACGAGGGCGAGGACGAAGCCGGCAACCCGCGCGTGGTGCGGGTGTTCACGCTGGACGCGGTGGCCTGCACCGGCGCCGCGGCCTGTCCCGACGCCGCCGCAGCGGTGACGTCGGGCTACGTCGAGCGGCGGCGCCAGGTGCAGGCCGTCAACTGAACGCCCGCCAGGCCAGCCAACAGGATCAACGCCGCCGCGCCGCCCACCGGGCACAGCAGCACCGCCAAGCCCAGGCAGCCGAACCGCGAGGCGTCCAACTGCCGCGCCGCCGACGCCAGACTCAGCCAGTGCAGCGGCAACGCCAACACCAGCACCAGGCCCGCCGTCGCTGCTCGCCAGGGTGAAGCCGCGGTGGCCGCCGCCAACGGTGGCAGGAACATCGCGAACGCCAGACAGGCCGCCAGCAGCCCCACCGCGGAATCAAACAGTGCACGCGACGCGCTGTGGGCAGAGGACAAGGTCATCGTCGGCTCCCGGTTGAACACGACCTCATTCTGCGCCCGCGCGAGCGTGCGCAGGTGCCCGGTGCGCCGGTGCCCCGGTGCGCCGGTGCGCCACCGCCACAATCACGCCATGCCGCCACGCCGCTGGATTGCCCACCTCGACATGGATGCCTTCTACGCCTCGGTCGAGTTGCTGCGTTACCCCGATCTGCTCGGCCGGCCGGTGGTCATCGGTGGCGGGCGGCGCCACCAGCCCGAGATGCTGGCCGACGGCACGCGCCGCTATGCCACGCTGGACGGCTACGCCGGACGCGGTGTCATCACCACCGCCACCTACGCCGCGCGCGACCTGGGCGTGCATTCGGGCATGGGGCTGATGAAGGCCGCGCTGCGCGCGCCGCAAGCGGTGCTGCTGCCGGTGGACCACGAGCAATACAAAGCCTACTCGCGCCGTTTCAAGGCCGCCGTGGCCGAGGTGGCGCCGGTGATCGAGGACCGCGGCATCGACGAGATCTACATCGACCTGACCGAGCACCCCGGTGCGCAGGACGCGGTGGGCCACGACCCGCTGGGCGGCGTGCGCGCGGTGGCGCTGGACATCAAGAACAACGTCAAGCGCGCCACCGGGCTGAACTGCTCGATCGGCGTCACTCCCAACAAGCTGCTGAGCAAGATCGCCAGCGACCTGGACAAACCCGACGGCCTGACCATCCTGACGATGGCCGACCTGGCCTCGCGCATCTGGCCGCTGCCGGTGCGGCGCATCAACGGCATCGGCCCCAAGGCTGGCGCCAAGCTGGCCGCGCTGGGCCTGGAGACGGTGGGCCAGATCGCCGCGCAAGACCGCGGCTGGCTGGTGCAGCAGTTCGGCAAAAGTTATGGCGCCTGGCTGTACGAGGCCTCGCACGGCGTCGACGACCGACCGGTGGTGACCTTCAGCGAGCCGGTGTCGATGAGCCGCGAGACCACCTTCGACCGCGACCTGCACGCCAAACGCGACAAGACCGAGCTGGGCGCCATCTTCACGCAGCTGGCCGCGCAAGTGGCCAGCGACCTGCAGCGCAAGGGTTACGTCGGCCGCACCATCGGCATCAAGCTGCGGTTCGAGGATTTCAAGACCGTGACCCGCGACATGAGCCTCGAACTGCCGACCGCCGAAGCGGCGACCATTCGCCTGGCCGCCGGCCTGTGCCTGAAGCGGGTGGATCTGGCGCGGCGGATCAGGCTGCTTGGCGTTCGGGTGGGCACGCTGCAGCGCGCACCGGGCGCCGGGCCCGCGCGGCCGGCCGGCCCGCCGCCCGCTGCGCAGGCCTGAATCGCCGCCTGGAACCTGAAGTTCGGCTGGCGGCTCGTTGCTGCCGTTGCCGAATACCCGCTTTTCACTGTTCAGCGCGGCGCGCCAGGCGGTACCCGGCGGCGTCGCTGGCTGGGTCGGTCGGCGCTGCGCACCGACTCCGCTGCGGTGCTCGATTCGGGGTCGCGCCGCGAAACTCGCTACGCGCCGTGCCGGCGCTGCGCTCTAACAATCGCGGCGAGCATGTTGACGAAGCGCGCTGCGCGCGCCGACCCCGAATCTGCGCTCCTCGCCGCCCCACACAGCGCCGCCA
>JBBQVF010000053.1:0-28533 GCA_038211805.1 Burkholderiales bacterium
AACGGCAGGTCGCGCGCCGCGATCATCTGCGGCAACAGCATCACCGCGATGGCCTCGACGGCGGGCACGGCGAACAAAAACATCATCACCGAGCCGTGCATCGTGAACAGCTGGTTGTAGGTCTCCTGCGGCACGATGCCAGCCAGCGGCGCGGCCAGCTGCACACGCATCACCAGCGACAGCACACCCGCGGCGACGAAGAAGCCGAAGGCCGTGACGATGAACAGGAAGCCGATGAAGTTGTTGTTGACGGCGCTGAAGGCCCGCCATCCCTTTGGCGTTTCCCAGACCTTTTTCAGCGCTTCCAGCTCACCGGGCGGCCTGTCGCCTGGCGTAGGAAAGCGCTCGTACAGCCGCGCGTCGAAGCCGGTCTCCGATGCCGCAGCCGCTGCATCGCGGACCGCACCCGCCACGCCGGGGGGAGCGCTGCGCGTCACTTCAACGACTCCATGTAAGCGGCCAACGCGCCCAGCTCAGCGGCCTGCAGCGAGCGGTAGGCGGGCATGCGGTTGTTCGGCTTGATCGATTGGCTGTCGCCGATCCAGCCGATCAACGTGCCGCGGCTGTTGGGCAGGATGCCGGCGCCCAGCGACTGGCGCGAACCGACGTGCGTCAGGTCGGGACCCGAGAGCCCCTGCGCTGCCGTGCCCGCGACGCGGTGGCAGGCGGCGCAGCCGACCTCGGCGAAGAGTTGGCTGCCGCGCAGGACCTCGGCGCTGACGGGTAGCGCGGCGGGAGCGTCATGGGCGGCCGAGGCGGCATGGGCGGCCGGGGCGGCAGAGGCAGCTTGTGCCCGTGCCAGCCGCGCATCGAGCCAGCGCTGCCACTCGGCGGGCTCGTGCGCCACGACCACGAAGCCCATCAGCGAATGCGCCCCGCCGCAGAACTCGGCACATTGCCCGCCGTACACGCCGGCCTTGTCGGCCTGCAGCTTGAGCCGGTTGGTGCGGCCGGGGATCATGTCCATCTTGCCGCCGAGCTTGGGTACCCAGAAGCTGTGGATCACGTCCTCGGACACCATGTCGACGACCACCGGTCGACCCACCGGGATGTGCAGTTCGTTGGCATCGGCATGCATCTCCTTGCCCGCCGCGTCGAGGTAGGACACGCGCCACCAGTAGAGGTTGCCCGACACGCGCATGCGCAACTCGTCGCCCCGGATCGTCGTCATGCCGGCGACCATCGTCGTGCCCCAGCCCAGCAACAGGAACAGCACGCCGGCCGGCACGATCAACCCGAACCACTTGACGACGCCTTCGCCGCCCAGCTTCGCACGCAGTTCGTCGCTGCCATACAGCGCCACCCACATCGCCGCGCACACCAGCACAAAGATCAGCGTGACCATCGCAATCAGCACCCAGGCCAGCGTGGTGACCGTGTTCGAGAACGGGCCGTGCGGATCGAGCACCGGCGGTGGCCAGCCGCTGATGGCCGCACTGAAGGTATCAGTCAAGGCCTCAGCGTGGCTTGAGCGTGAGGAGGTAGGCTGTGACATCGCGTGCTTCCTGGTCAGTCATCGAAATGGCCGGCATGGCGGTGCCGGGCACCAGCGCGGGCGCGTTCCTGACGAACTGCATCAACACGCCGGGCTGGTTCGGCAGCCGCCCGGCAATCAGACCCTGGCGACCGAAGTTTTCCAGTGATGGCCCGAGCCCGCCGCGCGGCCACTTGACGTCGGGGAAGGTGTGGCAGGCCACGCAGCCCTTGTCGGCGACGAGCTGCCGACCGGTTGCGGTGCTGGCATCGCCCAGCGTCGGCGTGCGGTCCGGCGGGCCATCGCAGGCCACGAGGCCCAGGCAGGCCAGCGCCAAGGTCCTGCGGGCCCAGGCCGGCGGCAGCCACCGACCGCGATTGCCCTGTCGTGAACCGTCGGACCGTTGCATGAACGATGATCTAGGCCTCATGCGTGATCAACCATCGCTGCAAGAACACCAGCCCGCGAACTTCGGCGGCAGGGTGCTGGCCCTGTGCGCCGTGGTGCTGGCGACAGCCTGTACCGATCGCATGGGCATCAGCGACGACCGCTGGGGCCGCAGCGGCGAGCTGATCGCGATGAGCGGCGGCGAAGGCGGCGCGCGCTACGCCTGCGCCACCTGCCACGGCGCGCGTGGCGAGGGCAATGGCTTCGACGCGCCGCGCCTGGCCGGCCTGCCGGCGGGCTACCTGCAAAAACAGATGGAGGACTACGCCACGGGCCTGCGCGCGCACGAGGTGATGCGCGACGCGGCGCGCTTTCTCGACAGCCATGAACGGGTGCGGGTGGCCAACCATTACGCCTCGCTGCCACCGCAGGCCTTGTCGCCCGCCACTGGGGAAGCCATCGCCGCGTCGACCCCCGGCTTGTACGCCAGTGCCTGCGAACGATGCCATGGGGTCGGAGCGGTCGGCACCGCGAACGGCCCGCCGTTGAACGCCCAGCCGGCCTTCTACCTGACCCAGCAATTGCAGGACTGGCAGGTTTCGAAAAGGCGCAACGATGGCAATCATGTGATGTTGAAGGTGGCGCAGCAGCTCAAGCCCGAGGAGGTCAGGCAGCTGAGCCTTTATCTGGCGCGGGTTCCTCTGGCGCAGATCCCTCTGGCGCAGATCCAATGACGCCCGGCGACTCCGGCCCGTTGAGGTCGAACATCGACGGCAGAACCTTGTCCCGCTTGATCAAATAGTGCAGCACGGCCGCCCCGGCGTGGCCGGGAATGACGAGCGTCGTGATCCACACGATCCAGAAGTGCGCCGTGGCGGCCCCCTGCATGAGGCGCTGCTGCAGGCTCTCGGACAACTGGTCGAAGGGCAGGTTGGGAAACGGGATCACACCGGCGATCGACAGCGGCAGGTCGCTGGGCAGCGTGGACCACATGACCCAGCCGCTGATCGGCAACGCGAAGAAGCTGAGATAGAACCAGGCTTGCAGCAGGCTGCTGGCCTTGCCGGCCAAAGACGCCTCATCGACGTTGCCGGGGCCGCTGAGCTGGCTGTGCCACAAGAAGCGCAGCGTGCCTAGCAGCATGATCGTCAGCCCGACCTGCGTGTGCGTCTGGTAACCCAGGTACTTGTCCCCACCCACGGGTTGCCAGCCCAGGTACCAGCCATGGGCCAACTGGAAGACCATCAGCGCCGCCATGACCCAGTGGAAGGCCACGCCGATGGGCGAATACAGGCCGCGCCGGTGGTAGCCCTCGGCCCACTCGATGGCGGCAACCAGGTTCATGCCGGCTCGGTGATCGGGCGACGCTTGCGTTCGGCGTCCATCCAGCGCCAGCCGATCCACATCGCGGCGGCCAGGTAGGCGATGCTGCCCGGCGCCCACATCGTGATGCCTGCGAGTTGCTGGTCTTCCAGCGGCGAAACCCCCCAGCTCAGCGTGGACGCGAAGTGCGGGGCATACAGCGGCCGCCCGGCAAAGGTGATCAAGGCACCCAGCAGCCCCATCGACACCGTGGAGACCAGCACCGCGCCCATCGCCACCACCGGGTCGGAACGCCGCACGGCGACCCAGAACGCCACCGCGCTGGCCAGCAGCGTGAATTGCATCAGCGCGTAGACCAGGTCTGACGACAGGGCTGCCGCGTAGGGCGCCGGCGCATGCCAGGCCCAGAAGGTCACAGTGGCGATGGCCGTGGAGGTCCACAGCGGCGCGGGCAGTCGCCGCAGCCAGGGCTCCAACCCGAACGCCAGCAACGGCGCCATCACCAACACGAGTGCGATGTGATGGACCACCCGCACCGTGAAGAATGCCGAGCTCAGGGCGCACAGCGGCGACACGTAGAGCACGACCGTCAGCGCCAACGCGCACCGCAAGCTGATGACCCGCCTGGGCGTGACAACCTGACCCGCCGACCCGCGCCACAGCGCCAACGCAAGCAGCAGCAGGGCAGTGCCGAGCACCGGGTCGAGATTCCAACGGCTCAGCCAGACCTCTGGTCCAGGCGCCTCGCCGCAGTAGGGGGCCCACCTCCTTGATTCGTCCATGCTGTGGTCCTCTACTTCGGGCGCAAGCCCAGTCCAAGGCGGCGACTCCCACAGACATCACACCACGGACAGACATCGCGCACTGTGCGATGTCCAACAGACGCCTGCCCTGCAGTCGGCGATGGTCGCCTGCACCATGCATGCCGTCTTCGCCTTGTCCTCTGTGCCGCTGTTCCTGGGCGCGTTGCTCAGTGACTGGGCCTACTTCAGCACCCAGCAGATTCAGTGGGTCAACTTTGCAGCGTGGCTGATCGCGGGAGGCTTGCTGATGGCGGGCCCGGCGCTGCTCTGGGGTGCAGTGGACGTGCTGCGCTTGCGGGCCAACCGCCCCCGACGAGGCCTGATCTATCTGACCTGGCTGCTGGCGACTTTTGTCGTCGGCTTCGTCAATGCCCTGGTCCACGGCAAGGACGGTTGGGCAGCGATGCCGGCCGGTCTGATCCTGTCGGCCGCGGTGGTGGTGCTCGCCGCGACGGCCAGTGCCATCGGGCTCGCAGGCTTCTTGCGCAGGACCCCATGACGACCCGGGGCTTGCGCATCGCAGGGGCTGTCGCCGTTGTCGCGATGCTGTTCCCTCTGCCGACCTTCGCTGCCGGGGGGGCTGGGTCGGGCAGCGGGCAACACGGCGCCAACCCGGAGTTGCCGCCACCCCAGCGCGGACTGCTGCCGAGCATGCGCATCGCCGAGCCCGCGGGCTGGGGTGTTCGCCGCCCGTCGGTGCCGCAAGGCTGGACGATCCAGGCCATCGCCACCGACCTGAAAGTCCCGCGCCAGACGTTGGTGCTGCCGAATGGCGACATCCTGGTGGCCGAAGGCAAGGGCGGCGGCGCGCCCGCCCTGCGACCCAAGGACACCATCGCCGGCATCCTCAAGTCCAGGGGCACGACGTCCGTCAAAGGTGGCAACCGATTGACCCTGCTGCGCGATGCCGATGGCGATGGCACCTACGAGGGCCGGTGGGTCTTTGCAGAGAACCTCAATGCACCCTACGGCATGGCGCTGGTGGGCAACCAGCTGTATGTCGCCAACCAGGACGCGCTGGTGCGGTTCGAGTACGTCGTCGGGCAGACGCGGGCCAGCGCAGCGCCTGTGACGGTGACCAGGCTGCCTTCAGCGATCAACCACCACTGGACGAAGTCTCTCGCGGCCGATGCCGACGGCCGCCATCTCTACGTCGGCATCGGCTCCAACAGCAACATTGGAGAGCGTGGCATGGCGGTGGAGGAGAACCGCGCCGTGGTCTGGCAGGTCGACGCCGGCACCGGCGCCACGCGGCCGTTTGCTACCGGCCTGCGCAATCCCACTGCACTGGCCTTCGAGCCTGCAAGTCGGCAACTCTGGGCGGTGGTGAACGAGCGCGACGAACTGGGCCCCGACCTCGTGCCGGACTACCTCACTTCGGTGCGCGAAGCTGCGTTCTACGGTTGGCCCTACGCCTACTGGGGCACCAACGTCGACCGCCGCGTGCAGCCCCAGAACGACCAACAAGTCCAGGCCGCCGTGCGCCCAGACTTCGCGTTGCAGTCGCACTCAGCGCCGCTGGGGCTGTCCTTCGTGCAGCCGGGGCTCGCTGCGCCGTTCGCCGAAGGCGCCTTCATCGGTTTGCACGGCAGCTGGAACCGGGACCCGCCGGTCGGCTACAAGGTGATCTTCGTGCCCTTCGCCAACGGTCGCCCCAGCGGCCCGCCGGTCGACTTCGTCACCGGTTTCCAGGTTGACGGCAAGACCATGGGCCGACCGGTCGGCGTCACCCTGGACCCCAAGGGCGCCTTGATCGTCGCCGACGATCTGGCCAACATCGTCTGGCGAGTGACGCCGGCGCGTTGAGGGGCGGCCAGTTCAGCGCGCGACCGCTTCGCTGGTCTTCCTCGCGGCCCTGATGTTCAAGGCAGCCAGACAGAACTGCAGAAGCACCATAACCGTGGCGCCGGTGCGCGCGCCCCAGGCCACCCCAAGCACGTTGCTCAGCAAGAAGATCCAGAAGGAAAGCCTGCGCCGGCCCGGTCGGGTCGATGCCACCAGCGAGGACGCCACCACCGTCGAGACCATCGCAGGTCCGCATCTGTCCTGACCGGCGGCAAGGTCGCAAGGATGTTGGCGTTCAGTGACTTGAGGATGGGAATGGCCGTGCAGCGGCCTCAGGTGCAGCGTCGGCTGCCGATTGCTGCACGCGGCCCGGCCCGCCGCCAGCAGCAGCGGGCGGCTCGTGATGACCTCCATGCGTACTGTCGGGTTGGATGTGCGGCCCTATCCACTTCAACCGTGAGCGCGGAGCGTTGGTTCGAAAGCGCACAGACTGAGCGCGCAGCGGTCGCTATAAGAAAATTTTTCTTCAGCCAGTCAATCACACCAGTCGAATGAGTGCCTTCTTGCGTTTCCGCCTGTCCAGCAACGTGAGCTGCCATTGACTGACGATGTGCCCGCCGCGCCGGCGATCCCGGTTGCAAGCGAACCAGCCGTGGCGGACCCAACAGTTGCAGCGCCACCGACAGCAGCGCCAGCCCAACCGTTGACGGACCCGCCAAAAAGGGGGCTGGCATTGCCCGAAAAGACGACGGCACCGGCAGCGTCCGAAGCACCCGCGCCAATAGAAGACAAGGCCACCCCGCGCAGCCTGCGCAGTTGGCTGCTGATCGCCCTGGCCATTGCCCTGGTGCTGGCTGCAGCGCTGTACCTGCTTCGCAACGTTCTGCTGGGCACACCCACCCCGGTTTACACGGCCACCCAGGCCGAGCTGGTGCAGACCGTGGTCGCCAGCGGCCGGGTGGTTTCGCCGCAGCGGGTGACGGTGGCGCTTCAAGGCTCGGGCCGGGTGCTGCGCGTGGCCGTGGCACAAGGCCAGACCGTCGAGCGCGGGCAACTGCTGATCGAGCTGGACAACAGCGACGCACGAGCCACGCTGGCGCAGGCCAGCGCTGCCGTGGCGCAAGCCCAGGCCCGTGTGCGCCAATTGCGCGAGGTGAGCCAGCCCCTGGCAACGCAGGCGCTGGCGCAAGCCCAGGCCACCGCGCTGCAAGCGCGCAAGGTTTTGCTGCGCGACCGTGAATTGGTGGCGCAAGGCTTCATCAGCCAGGCCGCACTGGACGACGCGCAGCGCGCCGCCGACGTCGCCAGCAGCCAGGTCACCAGCGCCCAGGCACAAGCGCAAACCAACACCCCCGGCGGCAGCGACACCGCACTGGCCCAGGCTGCGCTGGCCCAGGCGCTGGCGGGGCAGCAACTGGCCAGCGTCAAGCTGGCGCAGGGGCAGGTTCTCGCGCCGAGCGGCGGCGTGCTGATCTCGCGCGACGTGGAGGTGGGCGACATCGTGCAACCCGGCCAGGCGCTGATGGTGCTGGCCGCCGCCGGGCAGACCCAGGTGCTGGTGCAGATCGATGAAAAGAACCTGTCGAAGATTGCACTGGGGCAAAAGGCCCTGGGCTCGGCCGATGCCTTTGCCAACCAGCGTTTCGACGCGGTGGTCAGCTACATCAACCCGGGTGTGGACGCCGCACGCGGCTCGGTTGAAGTCAAGCTGACGCTGGCCCAGCCGCCCGCGTACCTGCGCCAGGACATGACGGTGTCCATCGACATCGAAACCGCCCGGCGCACCGCTGCCGTGGTGGTGCCCACCAGCGCGCTTGAAGACGCAGCCACTGATCAACCCTGGGTGCTGGTGGTGCGCGACAAGCGCGCTGTCAAGCAAGTCGTCACGCTGGGTCTGCGCGGCGACGCGCGGGTTGAAGTGCTCAGCGGCATTGCCGCAGGTGAAGGCGTGGCGCCGGTGTCCAAAACCGGTGTCAAGGCAGGCCAACGGGTGCGGGCCCGGGTGCAGGCGGTGCCTCCACCCGCGGCCAAGAACGCGGTTGTAAAAAACACGGCGGGCAAAAGCCCGGTGGCGCAGTGAGCGCAGCGCCATGAGCCCTGAACCATGAACCCGCTGTTGCCGTTTGAGTGGATTCTGGCCACCCGGTTCTTGCGCGAGGGCCTGCTGCAAACGCTGTTCATCATCGCCGGCGTGGCGCTGGGTGTGTCGGTGATCGTGTTCATGTCGGCGCTGTTGACGGGCTTGCAGGGCAGCATCTTCAAGACGCTGCTGGACTTTCAGGCGCAGATCGTCATCAAGTCGCCCGATGAAGGGCCGCGCAGCTTGCGACGAGAGCCGGGTGTCGAATATGCAGCCCGGGTGCAGCCGGGCGTCCAGCGTCCGCGCTCGCTGGATCAGTGGCAGAAGGTGCGCGACACCACGCTGGCCGTTCCCGGGGTGTTGGTGGTGGCGCCGGTGATCGAAGACGCCGCCTTCGTCGTTCGCGGTGACGCCAACATCGGTGTCGGTCTGCGCGGCATCGAACCCGACAGCTACCTGCGGCTCATTGCGTTGAAGGAAAAGATCATCGACGGCCGCGCCGAGCTGGGCAGCACCGACGTGCTGATCGGCAGCGACCTGGCCAAGGACCTGGGGTTGGCCGTCGGCGACAAGCTGACCCTGAAAGCGGCCCTGGGTTCGTCGGTCGTGCTGTTCGTGTCGGGCATTTTCGATTTTGGCAACCAGGGCCAGAACAAGGGCGCCGTCTATGTGGCGCTGCGCACCGCGCAAAGCCTGCTCGGTGTGCCCGGCGCAGTCACCAGCTTGTGGGTCAAGGTCGCAGCGCCGTTCGACGCCGAAGCCACGGCGCAGCAGATTGCCGCACAACCGGGCATCGAGGTTGAAAGCTGGATCGAAACCAATGCCGAGTTTTTCAAGGCGCTGTCGGGCCAGACGCTGAGCTTCTTCATGATCCGCCTGTTCGTGGGCCTGACGGCGGCGCTGGGTATTGCCAGTGTGCTGGTGGTGTCGGTGGTGCAGAAGTCCAAGGAGATCGGCATCTTGCGCGCCACCGGCACCACACGCAGGCAGATCCTGGGTGTGTTCCTGCTGCAAGGTGCCTTGCTGGGCTTGCTGGGGTCGCTGCTGGGCTCGGTGATGGGCTGGATGTTCTTGATTGCCTGGCGCGGCTTTGCCGTCAACGATGAAGGGGTGCCGTTCTTCACGCTGGAAGCCGGGCCCGTGTTGTACCTGGTCGTCGCGCTGGGCGCCACGCTGGTGGGCGTGCTGTCGGCGCTGTTTCCGGCGCAGCGCGCGGCGCGGCTCGACCCCGCGGTGGCCATCCGTGGCTGACCTGCCATCCCCACCCGTCGTTGAGTTGACCTTGAAGCTGGAAGCGGTACGCAAGTCTTACGGCACCGGCACCGCACACGTCACCGAGGTGCTGCACGGCATCGATCTGAGCCTGGCACGCGGCGAATTCGCGGCCCTGATCGGTCCTTCAGGCTCGGGCAAGAGCACGCTGCTCAACATCATTGGCCTGCTCGACAAACCCAGTTCCGGCAAGATCTTTCTGGCCGGACAAGAGGCCGAGAAACTGGCAGACAAGGCTTTGACGCAACTGCGCGCACAAGCCATTGGTTTCGTATTTCAGTTTCACAACCTGCTGCCCGCGTTTACGGCCGTGGAAAACGTGATGCTGCCGCTGCTGGCGGCACGTGGCAGGCCCGACGCAGCCATGCGCGCGAGGGCGCTGGAGCTCATCGACCAGGTGGGCCTGAAGCCCTGGGGCCACCACCTGGCCAACGACCTGTCGGGCGGCCAGCAGCAGCGCGTGGCGATCGCCCGCGCCCTGGTGATGCAGCCCGCGCTGGTGCTGGCCGACGAGCCCACCGGCAACCTGGACACGAAGTCGGCCAACAGCGTGTTCGACCTGCTGCGCGAAGTCAGCAGCGGCGGCACCACGTTCCTGATCGTCACCCACGACCCGCGCCTGGCTGCCCGCTGCGACCGCTTGATCGAACTGGTGGACGGGCTGGTTCAAACCGACAAGGCGACGGTGGCGACGCGGCCGGCAGACGATGGCGCGCGTCCCCGGCCGACTTGATCTTGCTCACCGGCCGTTCTGCTTGTCGGCGCGGGCCAGCCCCAGGAACGCACAAACGCTCGCTGCCGCGGCCGTGGCAGCACCCACCACCATCGCTGCTTGAAACGATGATTGCAAGCTTGCACCATGGCCTACCAGGATCCCGCTGGCCAGGGCCGTGGTGATCAGCCCACCGGTGCGCACCACGGCGCTGTTGAAGCCCGAGGCGATGCCCGATTGCGGCGCGGCGACACAGTCCAGCACAGCGGTCGTCAGCGGCGCCACCGCGCCGGCCATGCCCAGCGAGTCGACGAGCATCGCGGGCAGCGTGGCCGCCCGGCAGCGCTCGCCGGCCGGGATGCGCCATAGAGCAGGCAGGTCACGAGACTCAGGCCGACGAAGGCCCTGGACGCGAAAGGGTGCAGCGGCAGCATCGCGTCGGCGCCGCGCTGCTTCTCGAACACGACGAACAGCGCGATGAGTGCGCCGCCCGTGCCCAAGCCCCACAGAGCCGGGCCTGCCCAGCCGCCCGGGCCCGAGGCCAGGGTCAGGCCCCAGGTGAGGCCCGCCGATCCGCCCGTCACCAGCAGCGCGCCCATCCAGTCGAGCGGCGCGCTGGCGCACGGGGGGGGCCGTTGACGAAGCGGATGCCCAGTTAGAGCGCCGCGGCGGCTGCGCGATGCCCGAGCCGCGTTTGTCGAGCGGGCGCTGGATCTGCGGCGCGGCCTGTTCGGTCAGTGTCATCGTCATGGTCGAGCTCCTTGTCTGGAGACTGGCGGCCTGGGGGGACCCCTCCGCGGTGATGACCGTCTTGCCGGAGTGGATACCCGAGTAATTTCTTCAGCGACGGGCCTGCGCCGAAGGAGGGAGGGCGTGCGCCCGAGTGCGCCCGGAATGGGGCACTTCGAAGCATGGTCACTGGCAATGCCACGGGCGGCAGCTATCGCTTCTGTACGGCAAAGAACAGACGGGGCGGCGTCTGGCACCCAACATCGATTCGCTCCAACTCGATTCACAGCCGAAACGCGATGAACGCACAACCCCACGCCAGCCCGGCGCACCCGCCCTTGAAAGCCCGCCAGTGGCCACAGCGGAGGCGCGTGCCATGGCGCCGGCGCGGGTGGCCGACGTCGAAGCAGTTGTGCGGTCGCGTCTGTTGACCGTGGTCGCAGACGCTGTGCTCGCCGATGTCGCGACGCCACTGTCGAGCGCGCAGATCAGCGTGGTGGTCGTGTGCGATGCGGCCGGCGCTGCGGCGGGCATCATCACCGAGACGATCCTGGTTCGGCGCCTGGGACTGGGGCAGGCCAACCGCTTCGGCACCCGAGCCGGCGACGTGATGGCGCGAGATTTCACGGCCTGCACGACGGAGGACCTGCTCTCGGACGTGCTGGGGATGATGCCCGCGCGGGGTCTCATCCACGACCTGCTGCGGTGTGCCGACAAACAACCGCTGGGCGTGTCGAACGCGGGCGATGGGCTGCGCGCCCTGCCGGCGGCCGGCAACCACCCAGAAGCGCTGCTGCGCAACAACGTCATGGCCGTCGGCTACCGATGAAGATGATGCCGCCGCTCCAGACACGCACAGAAACGGACAGCTTCGGTCCCATCGACGTGCCGAGCGACGCGCTGTGGGGTGCGCAGACCGAACGCAGCCTGCGCTTCTTCTCGATCGGGGAGCAGCGCATGCCTTTGGACATCGTGTACGCGCTGGCGCAGGTCAAGCGCGCCGCAGCCGAGGTGAATGGCGAGCTCGGTTTGCTGGAGCCCGCGCTTGCCGCAGCGGTCGCCGCAGCGGCGTCGCGCATTGCAGCCGGTGAACTGGATGCGCAGTTCCCGCTGTCCGTCTGGCAGACCGGCTCCGGCACCCAAAGCAACATGAACGTCAACGAGGTCATCGCCCATCTCGCGTCCAGCGCATGGGGTGGCGGCCCGGATGCCGAACGCCGCGTGCACCCGAACGACGACGTGAACTTGGGGCAGTCGTCGAATGACGTGTTCCCGACGGCCATGCACATCGCCGCGGTCTTGCGCGCGCGGCCGCTTTTGGCGTCGCTGGCGAGGTTGCGTGCCGCACTGCGCGCCAAGGCCGAGGCGTTTTGCGGCGTGCTCAAGGTCGGCCGCACCCATCTGCAGGACGCCGTGCCGGTCACCTTCGGGCAGGAGTTCGGCGGCTACGATGCCCAGCTTGCACTGGCCGAAGCGGGCATCCGCCGCGCCCTGCACGATGTGCATGCGCTGGCCATCGGCGGCACGGCGGTCGGCACCGGGCTCAACACGCACCCGGAGTTTGGTACTCGTGTCGCCGCGGCGCTGGCCCGTCGACTGGACGCGCCCTTCGTGGTGGCGGACAACCTGTTTGCCGCGATGGCCGGGCACGAGGCCCTGGTCGGCCTGCATGGCGCGCTCAGGACCCTGGCGGTGGCGCTGAACAAGATCGCCAACGACATCCGCTTGATGGGCAGCGGGCCGCGTGCCGGCTTGGGCGAACTGAAACTGCCCGCCAACGAACCGGGCAGTTCGATGATGCCCGGCAAGGTCAACCCGACCCAGGTGGAGGCGCTGACGATGGTCTGCGCGCAGGTGATGGGCCACGATGTGGCGATCGGCATCGCCGCGAGCCAGGGGCAATTCGAGCTCAACGTCTGCAAGCCCCTCATCGCCGTCGATCTGCTCGACAGCCTGCGTCTGCTGGCAGACGCCGTGGAAAGCTTCCGCGCCCATTGCATCCAGGGCATCGAGGTGGATGCCCCGCGTGTGGAAGCGATGATCGCGAACTCGCTATCGGGAGTGACCGCGCTGGTGCCGCACACCGGCTACGACCGTGCCAGCCGGATCGCTCAGCATGCCCATGCCAAAGGTCTTTGCCTGAGGCAGGCGGCGCTCGAAGTCGGAGGCATCAGCGCCGCTGAGTACGACGCTTGGGTGGACATGCGGCGCATGTCGATGTCGGGCTGAGAGGCCACCGTGGGCCAGCGAACAGACCCTGGGCACGTCCCTCCCTACTGTGTCCTCTCGATTGCCTGTCCCTGCGGCGCAACGAACCGGGCCACGGCCGCACCGTTTGGATTTTTCGCCTATGCCACTTAGGACCTGACGAACTTGGCGACGCTCAAGCAATGGCCCATCGGCTTGTCGCTGCTGGACATCACCTGGGCTACCTGTGGGGCGCTGCGGCAGCCGCCGACGGCGAAGCCCTGATGGACGCGGCGGCGCCACTGTAAGATCCCACTACACCTCATCGTCGGCTCAGGCTGCAACGACCAGAGAGGCCTCTGCCCTGCGCGCAACGGCGACACCCCAACCCACCACCAGGAGTCAACATGGCCTATCAAAGCGTCAGTCCCAATGACGGCAAGCTGCTCGAGTGCGCCATTGCCTTCGAGAAGCCGCTGCTCGATGCCGGCGCGCCGGTCGGGGCCGACACCAACCTGCTGATTTCCTACGAACAGTCCGACCGCGTCATCGACGACCCGCGCGTCACGGGCGCCGCGCTGACCGACATCGCGCCCGGCAACCCGGCCTTCCGCGACGGGTTCTTCGGCCCGGTGGTGTCGCTGTTCCGCGTCAAGAGCGAAGTCGAGGTCATCGCGCGGGCCAACGATTTAGATTCTGGCTTGGCCGGTTCCGTGTGGACGAAGGACGAAGCGCGCGGGCTGCGCGTGGCCGGCCTTGTCGACACCGCAATGATGCTCGTCGACAACATCGACTGGACCGACGCCGAACTGCCTTTCGGCGGCATCAAGCACTCGGGCTACGGCCGCGAACTGGGCCGCATGGGCATCCAGGAGTTCGTCAACAAGAAGCTGGTCCGCAGCGGGCGCATCGCCGCGCCTCTATGACCGAGATCCGAAAAGGGCAGGCGCCTGCGCCGCTGACGCGCACGCAGTTCCGCGAGCGCTTCAACCTGCGCTATTACGACCCTGCGTTCGACACCGAACGCGACGCCATCGCCAGGCTCGAAGTCATTGCCTGGGAAGCCCTGCAGGATGGGCGCAAGGCGCCGGTCACGCGGCTTGCCGGGCCGGAGTTCGCCGACCCGACGTACAAACTGTCGGTGCAGTGGCTGGACACCCGCTCGCGCTTGCAGGCGGCGCAAGCGCTGTGGGGCGACCGCGCATCGCCGTCGCGTGTGCTGCTGGTCTGCGGCAGTGCGCGAAACGACGGCACCTGCCCCGGTGAGGTGTCGAAGACCTGGCGCTTGACGGAACTGGCCCGCCACGTTGTCCAGGGCGCAGGCATGCAGGCCGATGTGCTGGACCTGAGCCTCGTCACCTCGGAGTACGGCCGCAACATCCACCCTTGCAAGGGCTGCGTGTCCAGCGCGATGCCGCTGTGCCACTGGCCCTGCAGTTGCTATCCGAACCACGCGCTGAACCAGGCCGATGACTGGATGGCGGAGATCTACGAGCGCTGGGTGTCGGCGCACGCCGTCATCATCCTGGCGCCGACCTACTGGTACCAGTCACCGAGCCCGCTGAAGCTGATGATCGACCGCCTGGTGGCGGCCGATGGTGGCAACCCCGACCCAACGACGACGCATGGCAAGCGCGTGGCCGAAGCCAAGGCCATCGAAGAAAGAGGTTGGGACTACCCCAAGCACCTGGCCGGCCGGGCCTATGGCGTCGTGGTGCATGGCGACGTGGCCGGGGTCGAAGTGCATCGGCGCAACCTGACCGATTGGCTGGACTGGATGGGGCTGGTCGATGCCGGTGCCGCTGCCAAGCTCGATCGCTACATCGGCTATTACGGCCCTTACGCCAGCAGCCACGACGCGCTTGACGCGGATCTGGCTGTGCAGGAAGAGGCCCGCAATGTGGCGCGCTCGGTGGTCCGGGCCGTTGAGGACCTGCGTGCCGGGCGCTTGAGTCAGCCCGACAAGCACGTCAGGCAGCCGCGCACGAAGTGACCGGACAACGCCTCTGAACTGCCCCTTTTACATCCCGCAACCCATCGAAGGTTCCACCATGACCGAGAAGACCGCCAAGGTGCATTGCGAAGGCCGGGGCAAGACCGGCCAGGGGCAGATCAGCACGAATCAGGGCAGGAACTTGGTCGTCCGAGACTGGTAGTCCTGGTAGTCCGAGAACCGGCTCATCGGCGGGCCACCAGACCGATCAGTGCCGAGAGGCCGCTGTGGCCTTGCCCTTCGCGAACCTCGGCTTCGTACTCGCGCAGCTCGATGACCGACAGATCCGAGAAGGCCGATTCCAGCAGTTCCCGGGTGTACAGGTGCGACAGGATGGGCGGCCCGCCGGTTCGGTAGTCCAGTTGCTTCGGCGTGTAGCCCTGCAGGATGAGCACGCCGCTGGGCTTCAGGCTGCGCACGATCCTTTCGAACAGGCGTGCACGGGTTGGCGGATCGGCGAACTGCACGAAGATGGCGGCCACGCCATCGTAGGCCGCCACTGGCCACGCGAAGCCGTCGACGTCGGCCAAGGCGAAGTTCACCGACACGCCCTGGCGCTGGGCGAAGGCTAGAGCCTTCTCGACCGCACGATCGGCGACGTCGAAGGCATCGACCTGGAAGCCTTGCTGCGCCAGCCAGACGCTGTTGCGCCCCTCGCCATCGGCCACGCTGAGGATGCGCCCTGCGCTCGGCAAGCTGCTGGCGTGCTCGCGCAGCCAGGCGTTGGGTTCGGTGCCGAAGAGGAATTCGTCGCCGGCGTAGCGGCGGTTCCAGGTCTCGGCGGCATCGGGAAACGCGGGTGGGGGGCTCATTCGGAACTCTCAGCAGGTCTTGCGCAGCACGCGCACATGCATGGGGCGGCTGAAGCGTGCGCCACCGGGCCCCTGATGCGGCAGGTATCGTGACCGGACGCGCTCCAACATCGCCTCATCGATGCCGTGGTCGGCGAAGGTCTGGCGCATCATGCGTTGCTCGAACTCGCCGAAGCTGGAAAAGGTGACCGGGGACTCGAAGCGCTGGTCGGTCGCGGATGCCCAGCGCCCCGAGGCCACCGCCCGGTCCAGCGCCGCTTGGGCGGCGGCACGCACCTCGCCTTCGTCGTTGAACAGGCGGATCAATGCGTTCAGTTCACCGGCATAGACAGGTTCCGACACGTACAGCCAGCCGCCGGGGCGCAGCACACGCGCCAGCTCGACCAGGGCCCGGTCCATCAGCGGCATGGGCACATGGTGCAGCGACTTCAGCATCAGCGCGCCATCGAAGGACGCGTCGGGAAACGGGATGGCTTGAGCGCCGGCCTTCTCGAAGCGCAGCCGTTCAACCGGGGTCAGCAGGTTCTTGGCCAGTTGCCGCTCGTCGACATCGATGCCGACGACCTCGGTGGAGGGGTGGCGGCTGACCAGTTCGCGCGCCAGGTGTGCGGCGCCGCAGCCGGCTTCGACGATGCGTGCGTCCGTCAGCGGCACCAGCGATTGCAGGAAGTCGAGTTCGTTGGTGATGAGGGGAATCGTCATGTCGCTCATGTTGGCACAGCGCCCAGGTTCAACGGCGAACCTCGCGCCGCTGGCGTTCGGCTGCGGCCTACAGGCCGCCGGCATCGGTGATTTGGGGTAGCCCAACTGCTTGGGCACGCCGCAGCCGATGCCCGGCCGGGCACCGCTTGCACAGTAGAGCAGCATCGGCGTGGCCTTGTTGGTGGCGAGCTCGCCGATGCGACGCGCCAGCTGTGGCAACGGCAGGTTGATGGCGTGCTCGACGGCCGTGGTCTGAAATTCGCGTGAGGACAGGTTTTTTGAACGCCCTGTTTTCCTCCCGGGACACCCCTCGGAACACCCTCCGGAACACCCCCACCGAGTTTTCGGGCACGCCCCCACGTGGTTGTTGGGCGCGGCCCCAGCCCGTTGAACATTGATCGCACGCCCAAAGGGTGTCGTCCGTAGCGTTTGCGTTGGGGTATTCCCGGGCGACCTGGCCTCGAAACTCGGCTCGGCGAAGCTCTGGCGCAGCCGCTCCCCGCAGCCCTGATCACCTGGCCGACTAAAACCTGTTGATTGGTGGATCTCAGGCCGCTTGCAGCTGCGACCCGCGGGCCGGCGCCCTGGGCGGTGCCCTGGCCTGCAGGCCCAGGTGCGTGAGGACTTTCTGGATCACTGGCTCCACCAGCGCCCGCAGTTTGACGTTGGGCGTCAGCACGCCGTGGTTCGCGCAGCGGGGGTACGCTCACTTCGCGAAGCGAAGTTATGCGGACACCCAGCAAATCAGCTGCAGTCTGGGGCGTGGCACCAGCGCGGCCAGCCACTGCATGAATTCCGGCGGCGACAGGCGCGAGGTGCGTGGTGCCGTCGCGCCAAGCGGTCTTCAGCTTGAGCACCACTTGCCCGGCGGCGTCGGCTTGCACGCGCTCGTTGGCCAGTGCGGGGCGCGTGAAGTAGCGGCCAGCTGCTCCAGCGCCGGGCGGTCGTCGGCACCGCAGCGCACGGCCGCGTGCAGGTGGGCCGCCGTCTGTGCCATGCGCCGGGCCCCGCACGCCGGACAGAAGCGGCGGCGCTTGCAACTCAACGCCATCCGCTGGTCGTGGCCGCAGTCACCACAATGCAGCCGCAGAAAGCCGTGGGCCAGGATGCCGCATTCGAGGAGGGCGTCGAACTCGTCCTTGGATGGTCTGCGGCAGGCCGGCGCCGGCTGCCGACTCGGTCTGCTCCAAGAAGGTGGCGGCGTGCCGCTGCACCGCGTGTTGGCGAAGCTGGCCGAGGCGCTCTTCATCGAGGTGCCGCGCATCCACATGAACGATCAGGCCGAAGGCCGCACCGGCTGGCTGGCCGGCGTCAACGACCGTACCGTCGACGCCGCGCTTCGCGCCGTGCACGCCGAGCCGGCGCGGGCCTGGGTGCTCGAGGACCCGGCCCGCGTGGCGGGCAGTTCGCGCTCGGCGCTGGCCGAACGCTTCCAGCAGCTCGTCGGGCAGGCGCCGATGCAGTAACTGGCCCAGTGGCGCATGCCGCTGGCGTCGAACCTGCTGGCGCGCAGCAACGCGCCGCTCGCTCGCATCGCCGAGGAAGTCGGCTACCAGACCGACGCCGCCTTCAGCTGCCCGTTCAGGCGCGGGTACGGCCTGCCGCCGGCGGCGTGGCGGCGGCGACAGGCCGGCAGTACGGCGCTGGCAGCGCGCGGGTGATGTGCAGGCGGGCGATGTACAGGCTCCGCCGCGCGCTGTTTGCCGGCCGCGGGCCGTCAGCGCCCGGTGCCCTGGCCGAGCCGGCGTGACTGCACCGGGTCGCGGAACACCAGTGGCTGCGCCTGCACCTGCGGTGCGGCCGATTCGGCCAGCGCGGCTTGCACCAGGTGGTGCTGCGGGCTCAGCCGGCACACCGGGTCGGCGGCGGAGGCGTCCTGCGCCAGCATGTAGGCCTGGCAGCGGCAGCCGCCCAGGTCTTCTTCCTTGTGCGCGCAGCTGGCGCAGGGCTCCTTCATCCAGCCGGTGCCGCGGTAGCGGTTGAAGCCTTCTGAATCGACCCAGATGTCGCGCAACGGCTGCTCGCGCACATTCGGGAAGGCCAGCCCCGGCAGCATGCGTGCGGTGTGGCAGGGCAGCGCTGTGCCGTCGGGGGCGATGGTCATGAAGGTGCTGCCCCAGCCGTTGACGCATTTCTTGGCCTTGCCCTCGTGGTAGTCGGGGGCGACGAAGAAGATGCGCATCTTCTCGCCCAGCCGCACGCGCCAGGCGTCGGTCACCGCCTCGGCGTGGCGCAGCTGCGCATGCGTGGGCAGCAGCTGCGAGCGGTTCAGGAAGGCCCAGGAGTAGTACTGCGTGTTGGCCAGCTCCAGGTACTCGGCGCCCATCTCGTGGGCCATGCCGATGATGCGGTCGATGTGGTCGATGTTCAGCCGGTGGATCACCACGTTGAGCACCATCGGCCAGCCCTGCGCCTTGATGAGCGCGGCCACCTTGTTCTTCAGCGCGAAGGTCTTGGTGTGCGAGAGAAAGTCGTTCATCTCGCGGGTCGAGTCCTGGAACGACAGCTGCACATGGTCGAGCCCGGCGGCCTTCAGCGCGGCGGCGCGCTCGGCGCTCAGCCCCACGCCAGAGGTCAGCAGGTTGCTGTAATAGCCCAGCCGGCGGGCTTCGGCGACGATGACTTCCAGGTCGTCGCGCAGCAGCGGCTCGCCACCCGACAGGCCCAGCTGCACCGCGCCCAGCGCGCGGCCTTCGCGCAGCACGCGCAGCCAGTCTTCGGTGCCCAGCTCCTCGGCCTGGGTGGCGAAGTCGACCGGGTTGTAGCAGAACACGCAGTGCAGTGGGCAGCGGTAGGTGAGCTCGGCCAGCAGCCACAGTGGCGGGCCGGGGCGCGCCCGCGCACCGAGGTCGAGGCTGGCGTTGGCGATCACGTCCATGGTCGTCAGTCCCAGACCAGCCAGCGCTGCTGGCCGGCCATCTGCATGAAAGCGAGCACGTCGTCGGCCAGGTCCTGGGTGGCGAAGGCCGACTCGAGCTCGCCGATCACGGCGGCCACGTCGCGCTGGCCGTCGCAGCGTTTCATGATCTCGCCGGCCGGGCCGTTGAGCTTGACCATGCCCTCCGGGTAGAGCAGCACATGGCTGTCCTGCGCCGGCTCGAACTGCAGCCGGAAGCCCGGCCCCACCCGGGGCACGCTGCTGCGCTGCAGCTCGCTCACGCCTGCACCCCGTAGCGTGTGGCCATGGCGTCGTTCATGGCCCACAGGATGTCGAGCTTGAACTGCAGCACTTCCAGCGCGCGCTGCTGCAGCGCCCGGGTGTCGAAGTGCGCCAGCGTGATGGCCAGCCCCTGCTCGACGTCGCGCCGCGCCTGGCTGACGCGGTTGCGGAAGTACATCAGGCCTTGGTGGTCGATCCACGGGTAGTGCTCGGGCCAAGTGGCCAGCCGCTGCTTGTGGATCTCGGGCGCGAAGAGCTCGGTCAGCGACGAGCACACCGCTTCCTGCCAGGGTGCCCGGCGGGCGAAGCTGACGTAGGCGTCGACCGCGAAGCGCATCGCCGGCGTCACATGGCGCAGGTCCTGCACCTCGTCGCGCGACAGGCCCACCGCCTGCGCCAGCTGCAGCCAGGCCTCGATGCCGCCGGCGTCGCTGATGCCGCCGAGCTCGAAGCCGTCGTGGTCCAGGATGCGCTGCACCCAGCCGCGGCGCACTTGCGCATCGGGGCAGTTCGACAGCAACGCGGCGTCCTTGATCGGGATCGCGATCTGGTAGTAGAAGCGGTTCGCCACCCAGCCGCGGATCTGCTCGGGCGTGGCGCGCCCGGTGTTGAGCATCACGTTGAACGGGTGGTGGATGTGGTAGCTGCGGCCGCGCTCGCGCAACTGGCGCTCGAACTCTTCGTGGCTCCAGGGCACGGCGGCGGCGTCACCCGGCGTCATGCTCTTCAGGATGTCGGCGCGCATCGTCACAGGGCGATCTCCATGCGGTCCTCGCAGACTTCGATCCGCGCCCGCGCCAATTCGGCGCGTTCGGGCGAATCCTCGTCGAGGATGGGGTTGGTGTTGTTGATGTGGATGAGCAGGCGCCGGGTCTGCGCCGGCAGCTTGCCCAGCCACTCGATCATGCCGCCCGGCCCGGACTGCGGCAGGTGGCCGATGCTGCGGGCGGTCTTGCTGCTGATGCCCAACGCCACCATCTCGTCGTCGGTCCAGAAGGTGCCGTCGACCATCACGCAGTCGGCGCCAGCCATGGCGTCGAACACCGCCGGTTCGATCGCGCCCAGCCCGGGCGCGTAGAACAGGCTGCGGCCGCTGCGGCTGTCGGTGACGCGGATGCCGATGTTGTCGCCGGGCACCGGCTGCTCGCGGTGCGGCGAATAGGGCGCCGCCTTGCTCTGCAGCGGCAGCGCGCTGAACTGCAGCCCCGGCACGCCCGGCACGGTGAAGGGCTGGCCGTCCAGCGCGATGCGCTGGCGCTGCACGCCGCAGAAGTGGCCCAGCACGCGCAGCACCGGGTTGCCGTGCGTCAGGTCGTCGTGGACGGGGTCGGTGCACCACAGCGGCAGCGGCGTGCCGCGCTCGCGCAGCATGAACAGGCCGGTGGCATGGTCGATCTGGCCGTCCATCAGCACCACGCCGGCGATGGCGGTGTCGCGCAGCGCACGGGCGGGCTGCAGGGCCGGGCTGGCGCGGATCTGCTCCAGGATGTCGGGCGAGGCGTTGAACAGAACGCCGTCGGCGCTGTCGTCGGGCCGGATGAAGATCGACGACTGCGTGCGCGGCTTGGCGCGCAAGCTGCCGCTGCGCACGCCGCTGCAATTGGCGCAGTTGCAGTTCCACTGCGGAAAGCCGCCGCCAGCAGCGGCGCCAAGAATGGTGATGCGCATGGCGCCCGGGCGGTGAGAGTGATCGGGGAAGGCGCCCCGGGCGTCGGCCCGTGGCGCCTGGAACTGCGGATGTTCAGCGTGCGGCGACGTACATCGTGATTTCGAAGCCGAGGCGCAGGTCAGTGGCTTGCGGGGTGGTCCATTGCATAAAAAGTCTCCTGACGGGGTGGCGGGATACCGCGCCGCGGTGGCACGGCAGAGAATCTCTTCTCACCGCCGAGCTTGCGGCAACCGCGCCCGTTCACCCAGCCGCCCCACCATGATTGCAGCCTCCAGATTTTCATGAATCGACCGGCCGGCGGCGACCGGGCGGCCGCGGTCGTTAGGATGGCCGCACCGGCCGAGGGTGCCGGGCCGCCTGGCCCGGCACGCCGCTCCCATTCACCGCGCCCGGCGCGCGCCGCCATGTCCAGCCCTTCGACCGAGACCGTGCTCTACCCGCCAACCCCCGCACGGCGCAGCCGGCTGGCGGTTTCGGGCGGCCACGACCTGCAGCTCTATGAATGGGGCGATCCGCAGGGGCTGCCGGCGGTGTTGCTGCATGGCGGGCCGGGGTCGGGGCTGAGCGCGTCGCTGGCGCGTTGCCTGGACCCGCAGCGCTACCGCATCATCGGCTTCGACCAGCGCGGCGCAGGGCTCAGCGCGCCGCCGGGCGCCACCGAGGGCAACTCCACGGCAGAGCTGTTGGCCGACCTGCGGGCGCTGCGTGCGCAGTGGCGCGTCGAGCGCTGGCTGGTGGTCGCAGGCTCCTGGGGCGCCACGCTGGCGCTGCTGCACGCCGCCGATGCGCCGTCGGCAGTGGCCGGCCTGCTGTTGCGCGGCACCTTCGTCGCGCGGCGCCGGGACGTGCTGGCCTTCTTCACCGCCGAGCCGGCCGGTTGCGAAGGCGGTTGGGCGCCTTGGCGCGACGCTGCGGCGCGGCACGGCCACGACCTGCTGGCCGAACTGAACCGCGTGATGCAGCACGGCGCAGCGCAAGAGCAGGAGGCGCTGGCGCGTTGCTGGTGGCGCTTCGAGCAGGCCATGGACGGCGCCGGCCCGGGCGACATGGCCGATGCCGCGGCCCTGCTGCCGCGCTACCGCGTGCAGGCGCACTACCTGCACCACGACTGCCATCTCGGGGATCGGCCGCTGCTCGACCGCCTGGCCGACGTGCCCGCCGTGCCCACGCTGCTGCTGCACGGCGCGCTGGACCGCATCTGCCCGCTGGCCGGCGCACTCGAAGTGGCCGCGCGGCTGCCGGCGGCGCGCCTGCGCTGCATCGACGGCGCCGGCCACGCGCCCCACCAGACGCCGATGGCCGCCGCGCTGGTGCAGGCACTGGACCAGTTTGCCGCCAGCGGCCGCTTCGAGCCGGCGCCGGCGGCAACATGATGCGCTTGGGCCTGCAGGCCAAGATCAACCTGATCGTCGGCGCACTCTCGATGCTCTTCGTCGCGGCGCTGCTGGCGCTGCAGGTGCAGGGCATGCGCACCTCGATCAACGAGGAGGTGATGGCCGCCAACCGCGTTGCCACGCAACTGCTCAACCGCATCGTCTGGGGCTACGCCAGTCGCGGCACGGCGGCGGTGAAAGACTTTCTCGAAGGCCTGGGCCGGGTGCGCTCGAACGACATCACGCTGTACGACCCCACCGGCGGGACGCTGTATGCCTCGCCGCCATCCACTTACAAGCCCGGCCGCGACGCGCCCGACTGGTTCGACAAGCTGCTGGCGCCCGAGCCCAGGCTGCTGGCGATATCGTTGCCCGAAGGCAGGCTGGAAGTGCGTTCCAACGCGTCGCGCGCGTTGCTCGACGCCTGGGACGACTTCTCCCGTCTGGCGCTGGCCGCGCTGGCGCTGCTGGTGGTGCTGAACCTGCTCGTGATGGCGCTGGTGGGCCGGGCCGTGCGTCCGTTCGCCCAGATCGTGGGCGCGCTCAATCAGCTCGAGGCCGGGCGTCTGGACGTGGCCTTGCCACCGCTGGCCGGCCTGGAGGCCTCGGCGATCGGGGCGGCCTTCAACCGCATGGTCCAGCGGCTGGAACAGCAGCTGGAGACCGAACGCCGCGCACTGCGCGCCGAGAGCGAGCTTTCCGACAGCCGGCAGCTGGCGCGCTGGATCGACCACCACATCGAACAGGAGCGCCGGGCGATTGCCCGCGAGCTGCATGACGAGCTGGGCCAGTCGGTCACCGCCATCCGCAGCATGGCTTTGTCGATCGCCCAGCGGGTGGCCCGCGTCGATGCCCAGGCCGAGCAGGCGGCGCGGCTGATCGCCGATGAGTCTTCGCGGCTCTACGACGCGATGCACGGCCTGATCCCGCGGCTGGCGCCGATGGTGCTGGACACGCTGGGCCTGGACGCGGCGCTGAACGACCTGGCCGAACGCACCCGCCGCAGCCAGCCCGGCCTGCACATCGATCTGCAGGTGTCGCTGGTCGGAGTGGAGCTGTCTGCCGACGTGGCGCTGGCGCTGTACCGCTGCGCGCAGGAGGGCATCACCAACGCGCTGCGCCACGGCCAGGCCCGCCACCTCGTGCTGCGCCTGGCGGCGGCTGCCGGCACGGTGACGCTGGACCTGCGCGACGACGGCAGCGGCCTGCCGGTGCAGCCCGACGCCGGTGCCGGCACGGCCGAGGCGCCGGGCCGGGCCGGTGGCCACCACGGGCTGCGCTGGCTGGCCGAGCGCGCCCAGGGGCTGGGCGGGCAGCTCAGCCTGGGCCCCGTGCAGCCGCAGGGCGTGCAACTGCATGTGACCCTGCCAGCCCGCGCCGTGGCACCGGGCCTGTTGGGAGTGTCGGGAGTGTTGGGAGACACGCCGTGATCCGGGTCATGCTGGTGGACGACCATGCGCTGGTGCGCATGGGTTTTCGCATGCTGTTGGCCGATGCGCAGGTGCAGGTGGTGGCCGAAGCCGGCAGCGGTGAAGAGGCCTGCCAGGTGTATGCGCAGGCCAGGCCCGACGTGGTGGTGATGGACTTGTCGATGCCCGGCATGGGCGGCCTGGAGGCGCTGCGGCGGCTGCGTGCGCAGGACCCGAAGGTGCGCGTGCTGGTGCTGTCGGCACACGAAGACACCGCGCATCCGCAGCGGGCGCTGCGGGCGGGTGCGCTCGGTTACCTGGCCAAGCGCAGCGCGCCCGATGCGCTGATCGAGGCGGTGAGCGCGGTGGCCGCGGGCCGGCGTTATGTCGATGCGCAGACCGCGCAGGCCCTGGCGCTGGCGCAACTCGACGGCGAGGCATCGCCGGCCGAGATGCTCAGCGAGCGCGAATTCGCGGTCTTCATCCAGCTGGCACGCGGCATGAGCGTGGCGCGCATCGCCGACAACCTGAAGCTCTCACCCAGCACCGTCGGCACCCACCTGTACCACGTCAAGCAAAAGCTCAACGCCACCAACCAGTCGGAGCTGACGCTGGTGGCGCTGCGCTGGGGGTTGATCCAGGCCTGAAGAGCCTGTGCATGAATCGCTGCGCCCGCGTCACCAGATGCTGGCGCGCTGCTCGGGCGGCAGGTACATGCCGTCGCCCGGCAGCACGCCGTAGGCCTCGTGGAAGGCCGGCTGGTTGCGCAGCGTGCCGTTGACGCGGAATTCACCGGGCGCATGCACGCCTGCCTTGACCTGCTCGATCAACCGCTCGTCGCGCCAGCGCATGCGCCAGATCTGGGCGAAGCCGCAGAAGAAGCGCTGCTCGCCGCTGAGGCCGTCGATCACCGGCGACGGCCTGCCACCCAGCGAACGCTGCCACGCGTGGTGGGCCAGGGCCAGGCCGGCGTTGTCGGCGATGTTCTCGCCCAGCGTCTGGCGGCCATCGAGCGCATAGCCGCTGACGGGCTGGTAAGCGCCGTACTGCGCGACCAGCAGCCCGGTGCGCTCGGCAAAGCGCGCGCTGTCCTGCGGCGTCCACCAGTTGCGCAGCAGGCCGCGGGCGTCGTAGCGGCTGCCCTGGTCGTCGAAGGCATGGCTGATCTCGTGCCCGATCACGGCCCCGATGGCGCCGTAGTTGGCCGCATCGTCGGCGGCCACGTCGAAGAACGGTGGCTGCAGGATGGCCGCCGGGAACACGACCTCGTTGAGCGTCGGGTGGTAGTACGCATTCACCGTGTGCGCCGAGATCAGCCACTCGCTGCGGTCCACCGGCGAGGCCAGGCGGGCCAGGTCGCGCGCCCACCTGAACTCGGCGGCGCGTTGGGCGTTGCCCACCAGATCATTGCGGTCGATGCGCAGCCCGGTGGTGTCGGTCCAGCGGTCGGGGTGACCGATCTTGTGGCTGAAGGCCGCCAGCTTGGCCAGCGCCTCGCGCCGCGTCTCGGGCTCCATCCAGTCGAGCAGCGCCAGGCGTTCGCCGCAGGCCTCCAGCAAGTGGCCGACCAGGCGTTCGACCCGTGGCTTGCTGTCTTGCGGGAAGTGGCGCGCCACGTACAGGCGGCCCAGCGGTTCACCCAGCCACTGCTCGACCAGCACCACGCCGCGCTCCCAGCGCGGCGGGTTCTGCGGCATGCCGCGCAGCACGCCGCCCGTCAGGCTGAAGTGCGCTTCGGCCAGGGTGCCGTGCAGCAGCGGCGCAAACGTCAGCAGCAGGCGTGACTTCAGGTAGGCCCGCCAATGCGCCAGCGGCACGGTGGCGCTCAGCACGCCCAGCGCAGCCACATAGTCGGGCTGGTTGAGGTTGAGTTCGGCTTCGCCGCCCGGCAGGCCCGCCTCGGCCAGCCAGCCAGCCCAGTCGATCTGCGGCGCCAGCGCGGCCAGCGCGCCGGCCTGGACGCGGTTGTCGCGCCGGACCGGGTCGCGCAGGTCCACCCGGGCCCACTGGGCCTGCGCCAGCGCCGTCTCCAGCGACAGCACTGCCGTGGCCGCCGCCTCGGCATCCGGCTCACCGGCCAGCGACAGCAACCGGGCCAGATGCGCCTCATAGGCCTGGCGTACGCTGCCCAGGTGCGGGTCGCGGTCGGCCTGCAGGTAATAGTCGCGGTCGGGAAGGCCCAGCCCGCTCTGGTGCAGCCAGGCCAGCTGGCGGCGGCTGTCCCGGCTGTCGGGGCTGATGTACAGACCCAGCGGGCCGGCGATGCCCCGGCGCAGCCAGCGCGCCAGCAGCGGGCCCAGCGCGGACGCGTCGGCCAGCGTCTGGGCCGCGCCCCATTCGGCCGCCAGCGGCAGTAGCCCGAGTTGCTCGCAGCGCGCCTCGTCCATGAAGCTGGTGTACAGGTCGCCAATCTGCTGCGCCGCGTCGTCCGGCATGCCGGACGGCGCGCTGTCCGCAGCCGCCTGTTCGATCAGGCCGCGCAACTGCGCGCGTGTCTGGTCGGCCACGCCCGTGAAGGCGCCGATCACGGCGCGATCCTGGGGCATGGCTGTGTCACGCAACCAGCCGCCGTTGACGTGGCGGAAAAAATCATCCTGCGGCCGCACAGCAGGCTCGGCGTGGTGGCGTTCGATGCCCGATGCGGCCGGACTGAGGGCGCTGGCTGCGGTCAAGGCTTGCTCCTGTGTCTTGCGCTGCGGGTGCTTGGCTGGCGGCGAGCCGCGGCTTGCATCCGGGCGCGATTGTCGTTGTGAAATGGCCACGCTGCGCAGCGCATGGCGCCGGGTGCGCGTGCACGCTGTCGGACGCGCAAGCGGGCTGCTGACGGGGGTTCTTTTGGCTTGCCGGTGTGCATTTTTGGACACCATGCCAGCAACCGCTGGCTTAGCGGTTTTCGACCTCGCTTTGCATGGGCAGAGAGCGCGGTTTCTCCAACTGAAATTGATGGGAGAACCGATGCAGTTTTCGAAGAAGTGCCTCGTGTCCGTCACCTTGCTTTTCGGCGCTGCGTGCCTTCCCGCGCTGGCCGGCAGCCTGTCCGAACACGACGCAGCAGGACACCCTGCTGCGTTTCGCTGCCGTGTGAAGGACGCGCTCGAAGCCTTTGGCGACGGCCACGACCGTGCAGGACAACCGTCAGGCGTTGCGTCTGCTGGGAACCACCTGCTGCGCCAACGCCAACGCCAACGCCAACGCCAACGCCAACGCCTACGCCTACGCCTACGCCTTTGCGGCGCTGTCGGCCTCGTCGGCCTGGACCTCGGCCTGTCCGAGCAGGTGGCGCGAGATGACGCGGTGCATCCCCTGCAGCACCGGCGTCACCAGCTTGGGTTGTGCGACCACCTGGCACCGTCGAGCATGCGGTTCAGCCGGTTGGCCACGGCGATGCCGCCGAGGCCGCTGCCGGCGACGGCGATGCGGGCGATGGCGATGGCGATGCGGGCGCTGGTCTTGACGGCCGCGCGTGCCGGCACAGGGGCTGCAGCGGCCCCTGCCAAGACCGGAGCCGCTGCCAGGACCTGAAGCAGCGTCTGCGGTTCGGGCCCACGGCCGAAGGGGTGCGGTTCCCATTCCTGTTTGTCTGCTGTCTGCGGGCCAGGCCCGCAATGGCCCGACCCGCACGCGCAGTGGGCTGTGCTGTTTGTTCTGGGGTTCAGAAGGCCAGCGTGTTGACGCCGGGCTTGAGCAGGTGCGCTGCCACCTCGGCCGGCTTGGCGGGGGTGACGCCGGCGATCAGGTCGCTCGCCTGCTTGCCGGTGTTGGGCAGGTACAGGGCGCAGACCTCGACCTTCGCGCCGGCCTTGATCACGCCCTGCAGCATCTGCTGGGGCGTGACGTTGTGCGGCTTGAGCGTGGGCATCTCCTTGCCGACCAGCGCGATGTCGCCGGCCGCGTCGCACAGCAGCACGCGCACCGCAGCCTTTTGCTCCAGGGCCTGGCCTGCCAGCACGAGGCCGGCGCCCTGGGCCATCGCATGGCCGGAGTGGATGTTGACGAACAGTTCTTGCGCGTGCACCGCAGCGGCGGTGGACAGCAGGGCGGCGGCAATGATCAGTGACTTCTTCATGGTTCGATCTCCAGAGGGTTGGTAAACAGGGCTGGGCAAACGGGGGTGGACGAACGGGGGTGGGCCACGAGTGACGGTGGAACGAATGGGCTTGTCTGTGCGCGAATCACGGGGTGGCAAGGACAGCAGGCAAGCCCAGCGCGGCACGCAACTCGGCGGCCTGGCGTGCCATGACGACCCGGGCGACGTGTCCTGCGTCGTTGCGCAACCCGGTGGCGCTGCCGGGCTCGCGCGGGATGCCGGACACCTGGGTGACCTGCGCGGGGTCTCGGACAAGCGCGATGGGGAAGGGCAGCTCGCGCAGCTTGGGCAACGAAAACATGGGTGTTGCGCGGATCGCTGGCTCGCCACCCAGGCGGGTGTGGACGCTGTCGATCGCGACCGGTGGGGAGGCCAGGGTTTCAGTCATGGTGTGTCGGGGCGTGTTGGGGTGTGTTGGGGTGTGTTCGGGGGGGGGGGGACTGCAGGTTCAGCGGTACTGCCGCAGGTAGTTCCACTCGAAGCCGCGCTTGGCCCAATGCAGCAGGCGTGTGGATGGCAGCAGCCAGTTGCGCTCGGGCGTGCGCCAGATCAGCGTGCCGTGGTCGATGGCGTCGA
>JBBQVF010000054.1:0-28363 GCA_038211805.1 Burkholderiales bacterium
TGGCCTACGACGCCGTCAACGCGCCCACGCTGCTGGTCGAATACGCGCCCGAGCTGCGGGCGATCGAGGCCAACTGGCCGAAGATCAAGTTCCACGCGCTGCGCGAGCACGCCGGGCTGGTGTTCCAGAAGCGGCTGGACGGCTGAACCCCCACTGCCTACGATGCCCCGATGCGCTTGACCGACCACGAACGCCAGACCCTGCTGCAAGCGATCCAGGCGGCCGATCCGGCAGCCGAGGTCTGGCTGCACGGTTCTCGGGTGCGTGATGACGCCCGCGGCGGCGACATCGACCTGCTGGTGCTGTCGCAGCGCCTGGGCCTGGGCGACAAGCTGAGCCTGCTGGCGCGCCTGCACGCGGCGCTGGGCGAGCAGCGAATCGACCTGACCATCGCCCGCGACGCGCAGCGGCCCTTCGTGCGCCTGGCCCGGGCGCAGGGCGTGCGGCTGTGATGTCCCCCAGCGCCCCGGGCAGCCGGGTCGACAAACTGGCGCTGCTACGAGAGGAGATGGGGCGCCTGGGGCAGGCGGCCGACCACCTGCAGTGGTCGCTGGCGCGCTGCGTGCCGCTGGCTGCCCTGGCCGCCTGGGACGCCGAGGCGCTGGAGCGGCTGGAATCGCTGGCCAGCCGCTTTGCCCGGCTGGCCGACCTGCTGACCCAGCGCGTCATGCGCCTGGCCGACGAGCTGGAACTCGAATCGCCCGGTACCCTGCTCGACCGGGTGCGCCGCGCTGAAAAGCGCGGCTGGGTGCAGCAGGACGGCCAACTGGTGCGCTTGCGCGAACTGCGCAACCTGATCGCGCACGAATACGAGGACGAAGACCTGGCCGCGCTGTACCGCGAGGTGATCACCTTGGGGCCGGTGCTGTTGCAGGCGGCGCAGGCGGCTGCGGACTGGGCTGCCACCGTTCACTGACCGCCTGGCACGAGCGCGCCGGCGTGCTCAGCCGCCGAGCAGGGTACATCGTCGTAGCGCATCCCGTCGGACCTGGCTGCGGCGTCCAGCGCAATGGCGCCGCCCTTGGGCACCTTCGGTCGGCGGCCCGCCGGCAGCCGCGGCGCCGAACGCGGACACCGCCACGTCGATGGACCTTGTTTTCGCATCACTCCCTGAGCCGTCGACTGAGGACAACCAACCGGCCGACCGCTGCGCGGGCGCGCGGCGCTGGTGCGCCGGAAGCGGCTGGACGGCTGAGAGCCTGGGAGTTTTTCGATCATGCCCGCTCATCACGCCAAAAGCTGCCCGCTCGTCGTTGCAAATGCTCGCCATAGCCCGGGCTATGTCTGCGCTTTGCGCCTAGATCGGCCACCTTTTTGCGCGCCGCTCGATCACGCTCGAAATCCTCTCAGGCTCTGAGCGCCAGCCCGCTGGGCGGGCCGGCGGGCCCGCCGTCGGCGCCGTCACAATCGCCGCTTTCCAGGAGCGCCGCGCGATGAGCATCGAGACCTTCGAACCCGCGGGCGCGGCCGAGCGCCTGCTCGCACCGCTGCTGCGCGGCACGCTCCAGGCCTTGCTCAAACCTGCCTTTTCGCCGCGCTGGGGGGTCGCCGCGCAGCGCCGCTGGCTGGGGTGGATGGCGCACCTGAACCTGCCGCCGCGCGGGGTGCAGATCAGCCCCGACACGCTGGCCGGCCTGCCCGGAGAGTGGCTGCGCGGGCGCGACGGTTCACCACGGCGCGGCACGCTGCTGTACCTGCATGGCGGCGCGTACGTGGTGGGGTCGCCCGCCACGCACCGGCCGATCACTGGCGCGCTGGCGCGGGGCACCGGCCTGGCGGTGTTTGCGCTTGAATACCGGCTGGCGCCCGAGCATCCGTTCCCGGCCGCGCTGCATGACGCGCTGGCCGCCTGCCGTGCCCTGCGCGCGGCCGGGCCGCTGGTGCTGGCGGGCGATTCGGCCGGCGGCGGGCTGGCATTGGCCACTGCGCTGGCGCTGCGCGATGGCGGCGAGCCGCTGCCGGCCGCGCTGTTCCTGATCGCACCCTGGGTCGATCTGACGCTGGCCGGCCTGCCGCCACCGACGCCGGGCGAGGCGATGCTTAGCCAGGCCTGGGTGGCCGCCGGCGCGGCGCACTACCTGGCTGGCGCCGATGCGGCGCAGCCGGGCGCGTCGCCGTTGCACGCCGACCTGCGCGGCCTGCCGCCCACGCTGATCCAGACCGGCACCGACGACCTGGTGCATGGCGAAGCCCTGCGCCTGCACGATGCGCTGGCCGCAGCCGGCGCGGCCGTGCGGGCCGAGGTGATCGACCGGCGCTGGCATGTCTTCCAGCTGCATGCCGGCGCGCTGCCCAGCGCCGACCAGGCACTGGCACGCGCCGCCACCTTCATCGGCCAGGCTGTGGATCAGGCCGCTGCCGCTGCAGACGCTGACCTCGGCGGGCAAACCGATCACACGGTGGTCATCCTCGGCGCCGGCATGTCGGGCCTGTGCACCGCCATCCAGCTGAAGAAGGCCGGCATCCACGACTTCGTGATCCTGGAGCAATCGGCCGGCCTTGGCGGCACCTGGTGGGACAACACCTACCCCGGCGCCCAGGTCGACGTGCCGGCGCCGCTGTATTCGTTCAGCTTTGCCGCCAACCCGCACTGGACGCGGCGCTTTGCGACGGCGCCCGAGATCCAGGCCTACATGCGCCGCGTGGCCGAGCAGCACGGCATCGGGCCGCACATCCGCTTCGGCACCCGGCTGGCCGATGCACGCTTCGACGAGGCCAGCGGCCATTGGCAGCTGGCCACCGCCGCCGGCCAGCGTTTCAAGGCCCGCTTCTTCGTATGCAGCACCGGGCCGCTGAGCCAGGCGCGCTGGCCCGACATCCCCGGGCTGGATGATTTCAAGGGCACGCGGCTGCACTCGGCGCGCTGGGACGCCACCGCGCCGCTGGCCGGCCAGCGGGTGGCGGTGATCGGCACCGGGTCCACCGCGTCGCAGCTGATCCCGCCGATCGCCGAGCAGGCGGCGCAGCTGCATGTCTTCCAGCGCACCGCCAACTGGGTGCTGCCGCGGCTGGACCGGCGCTACCACGCGATCGACCGGCTGCTGGCCCGCCTGCCGCCGTATGCAGCACTGGTGCGCGGGTTCTGGTACCGCGTGCTGGAGTGGGGCCGCAAGGGCTTCGACGAGGGCACGGCCGCACGCAAGGGCATGCTGAAAGCCGCGGCGATGCACCGCCAGCGCCAGGTGGCCGATGCCACGCTGCGCGACCAGCTGACACCGCCTTACCCGCTGGGCTGCAAGCGGCTGATCTATTCCAACGACTACCTGCGTTGCTTCAACCGGCCCAACACCGAGCTGGTGACCGAGGCCATCACCCGCATCACCGCGCACGGCATCGTCACCGCCGACGGCCGCGAGCGGGCCATCGACACGCTGGTCTGCGCCACCGGCTTCGAGACGGTGCAGCTGTTGTCGGGCACCACCATCACCGGGCGCGGCGGGCACACGCTGCGCGAGGCTTGGGCCGAAGGCCCCGAGGCCTATTTCGGCCTCACCGTGGCGGGATTTCCCAACCTGTTCTTGATGCTGGGGCCCAACACCGCCACCGGCCACACCAGCACGCTGCTCTACATCGAGCCCGGCGTGCAGTACGCCATTGCCTGCATGCAGCAGGTGCTGGGCCGCGGCAGCCAGTGGCTGGACTTGAAACCCGCCGTCTTCCGCGCCCACAACGACGCGCTGCAGGCCCGGTTGCAAGGCTCGGTGTGGACCACCTGCCAGAGCTGGTACCGCACCGAAGGCGGCAAGGTCGTGGCCCTGTGGCCGGGTTTCACCGACGAGTACCGCCGCGCCATCGCCCAACCGAACTTCGCCGACTACAGTTTCGACGGCAACGCGGCGTAGGCCATTCGGCCGGCATCACACGGGCGATGTCGGCCGGGTCGTCCAGCCGGTTGTCCACCGCGTCGCCAAGCCCGACAGCCTGCTGGAACGCGGGCAGGTCGGCGGTGCCGAAGCCGTTCACCGGCACGCCGTGGGTTTCCAGCCAGTTGCAGCAACCGGTGATCCCCAGGCCAACGCGGGCTGAATCGCCGCTCAATCGCCGCTCAATCGCCGCTTAAGCGCCGCTCAAGGGCAGAGCGGCGCCACCAGGCAGCCCGGGCAGGCCACGTTCTGCCAGGCGCTGTGCGGGTTGCGGTCTTGCGCGTCGTCCTGGCCGCGACCGTCGCCGCTGCCGCCGCCCTTTTTCAGCAGCGCCGCGGTCCAATCGCGAAACGGCACGCCGGCCGAGGCTTCGGTGTAGAAATCGGCGCTACGCAGGATGGTGTGGTAGGTGCCGCTGGCCAGGTAATGGCGGTAGTTGGGCGCCGCCGCGGCGGCTGCCGACAGCGAAGCCAGCGCGTCCTTGTTCCAGCTGGCCGCCACGCCGCCGCTGGGGCAGGACGGCAGCGCCGGGTTGGTCTGCAGCGAGACGCCGTAGAACTGGATCTGCACCAGGTCGTACTGGGTCGTGAACTGGCCCACCCGCACCTCGGGCAGCGCCAGCGCGGCGGTGCGCAGGATGCTGGGCGACGCGACCTGGTTCACATCGTTGCCGAACACCCAACGCGGCAGCTGCGGGTTCCACGAGTTGCGGCCGGGCAGCGCGGTGTCGAAGGCCGGCGACAGCACGCCTTGCGCGGCGTCGGCCAGCACCGCCATCTTCGCCTTCGGGAAGGCCCGCTGCACCCACGGGAAGTTGGTCGACGCGCCATAACCCCCGGCGCTGGAGCCGGCCACCAGGATCTGCTCGGGCTTGTCGGCCTGCTTGCGCATCCAGTCGAGCACGACCATGAAGTTGTCGAATCCGCCGTGGTGGATGGGGAAGCTGCTCGGCAACGGAAACACCGGGTGACCGGCGTTGAAGTAGGTGCGGTCGGCAGAGCCGTTGTGCACGTCGCCTGTGCAGTAGGGGATGTAGACGAAGCTCCAGTCCTTGACCGGGTTGGCCGGGTGGCGGGCGTTGAAGATGCCGTCGTAGCTGGCGGGGCTGCCGGGCGGTACCTGCGGCACGTACAGCTGGGGCACCTGGGCCGGCAGGCCGGCCGAGATCGGGAAGCTGCAGCTGAAGTTGTCCCAGCAGGCGCCGCCGCCCTCGAAGTACACCACCAGGTTCTTGGACTTGCCACGCTTGTGCCAGAAGCTGAAGGCCGGGTCGGTGCCGGGGAAGCCCGAGCACGCCGCCGCATGCGGCTTGCCGTCGAGCCCGATCACCGGCGCCGGGCTCATCACCTGCTGCCAGTCGGCCGGCCTGCGGTCGGCCAGGGCGGCGGTGGACGCCAGTGCCAGAAGGATCAGCGCGAGTGAGGGTGACCTTGAGGCTGCTCCTGCGAGTGCCCGTGCCGGTGCCGGTGCGGCTGCTCGTGCGGGTGCTCGTGCGGATACGCGTGCGGGTGCGCGTGCGGATGCCCGTGCGGATGCTCGCGCGGGAGCGCTGCTGCGGCGCCCTGTCGGGCGGATCGAATAGGTCATGGTCGTTGTCCCTGGTTGGTGCGCCGGCATGGCGACCGCAGCAGGGTAATCGGCCACCCGCCCGGGGGCAAGGCGGGCGGCCCATCGGCGCGCCGTGGCGACAGCGGCAACAGCGACCCGCCTGAAGCCGCGTCGATAATTTGCAGGATGAACCCGCCCGCACCGCGCCCCACCCGGCTGGCGCTGTACCTCGACCTGATCCGCTGGAACCGCCCGGCCGGTTGGCTGCTGCTGCTGTGGCCCACGCTGGCCGCGCTGTGGATCGCCGCCGATGGCTTCCCGGGCTGGCACCTGCTGGTGGTGTTCGTGCTGGGCACCGTCCTGATGCGCAGCGCCGGCTGCTGCGTCAACGACGTCGCCGACCGCGACTTCGACCGCCACGTCTTGCGCACCGCGCAGCGGCCGGTCACCCGCGGCGCATTGCCGGTGGCCGAGGCGCTGGCGCTGGGCGCGGCGCTGGCCGCCGCCGCCTTCGGCCTGGTGCTGACGACCAACCCGCCGACGGTGAAGCTGTCGTTCGCCGCGCTGGCCATCGCGCTGGCCTATCCCTACGCCAAGCGCGTCGTCGCGATGCCGCAGGCGGTGCTGGGCGTGGCCTTCAGCTTCGGCATCCCGATGGCCTTTGCCGCGGCGCTGGGCGGGCGCGACGACGGCCTGGCTGCCGTGGCCGCCTCAGTGCCCTGGGCGGCCTGGGGCTTGTTGCTCGGCAACCTGTTCTGGGTGCTGGCCTACGACACCGAGTACGCGATGGTCGACCGCGACGACGATCTGAAAATCGGCATCCAGACCTCGGCACTCACCTTGGGCCGCTGGGACGTGGCGGCGGTGATGGGTTTCTACGCCATCTACCTGGTCAGCTGGGCGCTGCTGGGCCGGGCCTTCGGGCTGGGGCTGGTGTTCGGGCTGGGCATCGCGGCGGCGGCGGCGCAGGCGGTGTGGCATTTCACGCTGATCCGCCAGCGCACGCGCGACGGCTGCTTCACCGCCTTTCGCCAGAACCACTGGCTGGGCTTCGCGGTGTTCGCCGGCGTGGCGCTGGATTTGGCGCTGCGCTGATCAAGTGCTGATCAGGCGCCGAACTCGTCGCCCAGCTCGCGCGCTCGCACCTGCGCCGCCTTCAGCGCCTTGACGAAGGCCTCGGCCACGCCGTCGGCCTGCAGCGATTGCAGTGCCGCGTAGGTGGTGCCGCCCTGGCTGGTGACGCGCCGGCGCAGCACCGCCGGCGGCTCGTCGGATTGCGCGGCCAGCGCGGTCGCGCCGTCGAAGGTGGCCAGCGCCAGGCGTTGGCCCTGCTCGGCCGACAAGCCCATCTCGACCGCCGCCGCCACCATCGCCTCGACGAAGTAGAAGACATAGGCCGGGCCCGAGCCCGACAGCGCGGTCACCGCGTCCAGGTCGGCCTCGCGGGCGACCCACAGCGTCTGGCCGGTGGGCGCCAGCACCTGCTCGACCAGCGCCCGCTCGGCCGCGGTGACGGCCGGCGTGGCCACCAGCGCGGCGATGCCGCGGCCGATCAGCGCCGGCGTGTTGGGCATGCTGCGCACGATGCGCGCCGCCTCCGGCAGCAAGCCGCAGGCCTGGGCGATGGTGGCGCTGCGGATGCCGGCCATCACGCTCAAGTGCAGCGAGCCGGCCAGGTGCGGTGCACAAGGCGCCGCAGCCACCGCAAACAACTGCGGCTTGACGGCCCAGACCACCAACGCGGCGCCGGCCAGCGCGGCATCGGCCGCGGCTTGCGTGCGCACGCCGAAATCGGCCTGCAGCCTGGCGCGCTGGGCCTCGCCGGGGTCGATCACCAGGATGTCGGCCGGTGCGCGGCCGGCCCGCACCAGCCCGCCGATCAGCGCGCCGGCCATGTTGCCGCCACCGACAAAGGCGATGGTCTGGGAGGAGGGTTCGCTCATGGCCGGCAGTGTAGCCAGCCTCTTCCGGACAACCGGGCACAGCCGCCGGCCTGCTGCAGTGCGTCATACCGCCCGCGCGCCAGCCCATGCAATCGACGCATAAGCCGCCCTGGCACGGGTGCGGCCGCCTACATTCCGCGCCACGCCGTCACGACGGGCGCCCACGAGGCGGCCGGCAGCCCACGGCGCAACCTTCGCCAACCCACAGGACGACCATGACGCTTTCCTATGTTCAGCCCACCGCCGACAGCCCTTGGGGCACCTACCTCTCGCAGATCGACCGGGTGCTGCCCTACCTGGGCGGGCTGTCGCGCTGGGCCGACACGCTGCGCCGTCCCAAGCGCGCGCTGATCGTCGATTGCCCGATCGAGATGGACGACGGCCGCATCGCCCACTACGAGGGCTATCGGGTGCAGCACAGCCTGACGCGCGGCCCCGGCAAGGGCGGTGTGCGCTACCACCCGGCGGTCAACCTCGAAGAGGTGATGGCGCTGTCGGCTTGGATGAGCATCAAGAACGCCGCGGTCAACCTGCCGTTCGGCGGCGCCAAGGGCGGCATCCGGGTCGACCCGAAACAGCTGTCGCTGAAAGAGCTGGAAAAGCTGACCCGCCGCTACACCAGCGAGATCGGCATCATCATCGGCCCGCAGCAAGACATCCCCGCGCCCGACGTCAACACCAACGCCCAGATCATGGCGTGGATGATGGACACCTACTCGATGAACACCGGCGCCACCGCCACCGGCGTGGTCACCGGCAAGCCGATCCACCTGGGCGGCAGCATGGGGCGGGTGAAGGCGACTGGCCGCGGTGTCTTCGTCACCGGGCGCGAGGCGGCACGTCGCATCGGGCTGGATCTGAACGGCGCCCGGGTGGCGGTGCAGGGCTTCGGCAACGTGGGCTCGTCGGCGGCCGAGCTGTTCGGCCAGGCCGGCGCCTTGGTGGTGGCCGCGCAAGACCACACCGGCAGCATTTACAACGGTGCGGGCTTCGACCTGTCGCTGCTGGTGCCGCATGTGCGCGCCACCGGCGGCGTGGCCGGTTTTGCCGGCGGCGAGAAGATCGTCGACGAATCGTTCTGGGACGCCGACTGCAACATCCTGATCCCCGCCGCGCTGGAGAACCAGATCACCGCGGCACGCGCCAGCCGGCTGAAGGCGAAACTGGTGCTCGAAGGCGCGAATGGCCCCACCGGCGCGGCGGCCGACGACATCCTGGCCGAGCGCGGCATCCTGGTGGTGCCCGACGTGATCTGCAACGCCGGCGGCGTCACCGTCAGCTACTTCGAATGGGTGCAGGACTTTTCATCGTTCTTCTGGACCGAGGACGAGATCAACGTCAAGCTCGACAAGATCATGGTCGGCGCGCTGAAGAACATCTGGGACACCGCCGACCGCCACCAGATCAGCCTGCGCACCGCCACCTTCGCGGTGGCCTGCGAACGCATCCTGATGGCGCGGCAGGAGCGTGGGCTGTATCCCTGAAACCGGCCGGTAGCCTGCTGGCCAGCCGCCGGCAATCCGCCTGAAACCCCGGGGGCGGCGCGGCCCGGGCGGGCGCGACAATCCGGCGTTGTGTCAACGCCCGAGGCCGCCCCCACCATGCAACGCCGTTCCCTGATCGCCGCCGCTGCCACCGCCGCCATGGCTGCGGTCGCCAGCGCCCTGCCGTTGGCCGCCACCGCCCAAAACGCCCAGACCACAGCGGCGGCCTGGCCCAGCCAGCCCGTCAAGATCGTCGTGCCCACCGGCGCCGGCAGCTCGCTCGACCTGATCGTGCGGCTGATGAGCGACAAGCTGGCCGCTCGCTGGGGCCAGCCGGTGGTGGTCGACAACAAGCCGGGCGCCGGCGGCCTGTTGGGCATCGACACCGCCGCCAAGGCCACCGATGGCCACACCATCGCCATCGGCTTCAACGGCCCGCTGGCCTACGCACCCTTCCTGTACGCCAAGACACCGTATGACCCGGCGCGCGACCTGAAGGCGATCGTGATGACCACCTCGCAGGCCAACGTGCTGGCGGTCAATGCCGAGAAGGTGCCGGCCAGGACGGTGGCCGAGTTCGTCGCCTGGGCCAAGGCGCAGGGCGGCAAGATGAACTACAGCTCACTGGGCCAGGGCAGCTCGGCGCACCTGACGATGGAACTTTTTCTGGCCGAGGCTGGGCTGCAGGCGGTGCATGTGCCGTTCAACGGCTCGCCGCCGGCGGCCTTTGCCGTGGCCCAGGGCACGGCGGACGCCACCTTCATGGTGGCACCGGCGCTGCTGCCGCATGTGCAATCGGGCAAGGTGCGGCTGCTGGCGGTCAGCGCCAGCGCCAAACCCGACAGCCTGAAAGAGCTGCCGTCGCTGGCCGAGGCCGGCTACCCGAAGGTCGAATCGCTGGCCTGGAACGGCCTGGTCGGCCCGGCCACAATGCCCGATTCGACCGTGGCGCGCATCAACGCCGACGTCAACGATCTGCTGGCCAAGGACACCGCGCTGCGCGACGCGATGGCCAAGAGCGGCCTGACGATCGTCGGCGGCAGCGCGGCCGAGTTCCGCCGCTTCATCGACGCCGACGTGGCCCGCTGGGGCCCGGTGATCACCAGGCTGGGCGTGAAATTCAACTGATCGATGGCCGCCGCCCCCCACCCGGCCGATGCGGCCCCTGAGCGCGGCCTCGAGATCCTCGAATGCCACCTGGTGGCCGGTGGTTTCGACTACCTGCTCAAGACCCCTGTCGCCGACATGGCCGCCTACCGCGCGTTCATCGGCACGGTGATCTGGACGCGGCCGGGCGTGCGCGAGACCCGCACCTATGCGGTGATGGAAGAGGTCAAGCACACGACGCGGTTGAAGGTGTGAGGTCGCCGGACCCGGGCTCCGGCTCGACCCGGCCATGGCCTGGGGCGGGATCAGGTTCTGCCGCCGAAGATCGCCGTGCCCACCCGCACGATCGTCGCGCCTTCGGCCACCGCGGCTTCCAGGTCGGCGCTCATGCCCATGCTCAGCGTGTCCAGCTGCAACCCGGCGTCGTTCAGCGAGGCCAACAGGTCACGCAGCGCGCGGTGCGGCGCACGTTGTGCGGCCTCGTCAGCCGCCGGCTCGGGGATGGCCATCAGCCCGCGCAGCCGCACCCGCGGCAGCACCGCCACTGCCTGGGCCACCGCCAGCAGCTCGGCCGGCAGCAGGCCGCTCTTGCTGGCCTCGCCGCTGATGTTGACCTGCAGGCACAGTTGCAGCGGCGGCAGGTCGGCCGGGCGCTGCTCGCTCAAGCGCTGCGCGATTTTCAGGCGGTCGACCGAGTGCACCCAGTCGAAGGCCGCGGCCACCGGCCGGGTCTTGTTGCTCTGCAGCGGGCCGATCAGGTGCCATTCGATCTGCGCCCGCAGATCGCCCAGTTCGGCGATCTTGTCCAGCGCTTCCTGCACGTAGTTTTCGCCGAAGGCGCGCTGGCCGGCGGCGAAGGCCTCACGCACCGCAGGGGCCGGGAAGGTCTTGCTGACCGCCAACAACGTGACGCTGTCCACGGGCCGGCCGGCCGTGGCGCAGGCCTGCGCAATGCGGCTTTGGACGGTTTGCAAGTTGCCGATAACGCTGTTCATAATCATCTGGAAGCCCTCGTGCTGCCGCTACGCGTCAGTTCCCCCGAGATGGCCAAGCAATAGGGGCCGAGGAAACTTGGGGCGGCCCTGCGTTTCCTCCAGCCTAACCCAAGACCCCCATGGACATCACCCAACTGCTGGCTTTCTCCGTCAAGAACAAGGCGTCCGACCTGCACCTGTCGGCCGGCCTGCCGCCGATGATCCGGGTCAATGGCGACGTGCGGCGCATCAACGTCGAGGCACTCGACCACAAGGCCGTGCACGAGATGGTGTACGACATCATGAACGACAACCAGCGCAAGGCGTATGAGGACACGCTGGAGTGCGATTTCTCGTTCGAGATTCAGGGCCTGGCGCGGTTTCGCGTCAACGCGTTCAACCAGAACCGGGGCGCCGGCGCCGTGTTCCGCACCATCCCCAGCAAGATCCTGACGCTGGAGCAACTCAACGCGCCCAAGATCTTCGCCGATCTGGCGCTGCGCCCACGGGGCATGGTGCTGGTGACCGGCCCCACCGGATCGGGCAAGAGCACCACGCTGGCGGCGATGGTCAACCACCTCAACGAGAACGAATACGGCCACGTGCTGACGGTGGAAGACCCGATCGAATTCGTGCACGAGAGCAAGAAATGCCTGATCAACCAGCGCGAGGTGGGCCCGCACACGATGAGCTTCGCCAACGCGCTGCGCTCGGCGCTGCGTGAAGACCCGGACGCGATTTTGGTCGGCGAGATGCGGGATCTGGAGACCATCCGCCTGGCGCTCACCGCGTCGGAAACCGGCCACCTGGTGTTCGGCACCTTGCACACCAGCAGCGCGGCCAAGACGGTCGACCGCATCGTCGACGTGTTCCCCGCGGCCGAGAAGGAAATGGTGCGCGCGATGTTGAGCGAATCGCTGGTGGCGGTGATCTCGCAGACGCTGTGCAAGCTGAAAGACGGCACCGGCCGCGCCGCGGCGCACGAGATCATGATCGGCAGCCCGGCGATCCGCAACCTGATCCGCGAGAACAAGGTGGCGCAGATGTACTCGTCGATCCAGACCGGCCAGAGCCTGGGCATGCAGACGCTCGACCAGAACCTGGCCGAATTGGTGCGCCGCGGCATCGTGTCGCCGTCGGAGGCGCGCTCGAAGGCCAAGATTCCGGAGAACTTCCCCGGTTGATGTGGCGCGTGCAGCGGCACGCGGCGTGGTGCGTGCGGTCGGGCGTACTGTCGGGCGTGCTGCCTTGCATGGTGCCGCACCTGCGCAAGCGCCACAATCGAGACCGAACAAGGGAGTGCGAGCACCATGGAACGTGACCAGGCATCGAAGTTCATCAACGACCTGCTGCGGCTGATGACCACCCGCGGCGGGTCCGACCTGTTCCTGACCGCCGACTTTCCACCGGCGATCAAGGTCGACGGCAAGGTCACCCGGGTGTCGCCGCAGCCGCTGACCGGCCAGCACACGCTGGCACTGGCCCGGTCGGTGATGAACGAGCGACAGGCCGCCGAGTTCGAGCGCACCAAGGAGTGCAACTTCGCGATCTCGCCGTCGGGCATCGGCCGCTTCCGGGCCAACGCCTTCATGCAGCAAGGCCATGTTGGCATGGTGCTGCGCACCATCCCGCAGAAGTTGCCCACCATCGACGGCCTGGGCCTGCCGCTGGTGATGAAGGAGATCGCGATGACCAAGCGCGGTCTGGTCATCATGGTGGGGGCCACCGGCTCGGGCAAGAGCACCACGCTGGCGGCGATGGTCGACCACCGCAACGAGAACAGCTACGGCCACATCATCACGATCGAAGACCCGGTCGAGTTCGTGCATGCGCACAAGAATTGCATCGTCACCCAGCGTGAGGTCGGCATCGACACCGACGGCTGGGAGATGGCGCTGAAGAACACGCTGCGCCAGGCGCCCGACGTGATCCTGATGGGCGAGATCCGCGATCGCGAGACGATGGAACACGCGGTGGCCTTTGCCGAGACCGGCCATTTGTGCATCACCACGCTGCATGCCAACAGCGCCAACCAGGCACTCGACCGCATCATCAACTTCTTCCCCGAAGAACGGCGCCAGCAACTGCTGATGGACTTGTCGCTCAACTTGAAAAGCATCGTCTCGCAGCGCCTGCTGCCGCGCCAGGAGGGCAAGGGCCGCATCGCCGCGGTCGAAATTTTGCTGAACACGCCGCTGATCAGCGAGTTGATCTTCAAGGGCGAGGTCGGCGAGATGAAGGACCTGATGAAGCGCAGCCGCGAGCTCGGCATGCAGACCTTCGACCAGGCGCTGTTCGACCTCTACGAGGGCAACGAGGTGACGCTGGAAGACGCGCTGCGCAATGCCGATTCGGTCAACGACCTGCGGCTGCAGGTCAAGCTGCACAGCCACCGCGCACGCAACCGCGACCTGTCGGCCGGCACCGAGCACATGAGCATCATGTGAGCCCCGGCCGCCTGGCGGCCGCCGTCCGGCTTGCAGGCCGGATGGCCCTCGCCAGCCACTCGCGAGCGCGCAGGCGCTCGCTCGGCGCGGGCTCGGCCCCCCAGGGGCTGCGGAACGCGGCCGGGCAACCCAACCGCATTCCGGGCGTTCAGCAGCACCGCACCCCCTGGCCGCCTGCGGCGTCCTGTCCCCGAGGGGAGAATGCCGCCCGTCTTCCAACGCTTGAGGTGCTTGCATGAAAACCTACGACTCCACCCCCGCCCGCCGCGTGGCCTTTCTCGGTCTGGGCGTGATGGGCGCGCCGATGGCCGGACACCTGGCGCGTGCCGGGCATGCGGTCACCGTCTACAACCGCAGCGCGGCCAAGGCAGCGGCCTGGGTTGCCGAGCACGGGGGCCAATCGGCCGCCACGCCGCGTGAGGCGGCGACGGGTGCCGAGTTCGTCTTCGCCTGTGTCGGCAACGACGACGACCTGCGCGCGGTGGTGCTGGGCGCCCAGGGTGCGTTCGCCGGCATGGCCGAAGGCGCGGTGTTCGTCGACCACACCACCGCATCGGCCGAAGTGGCGCGCGAGTTGTACGGCGCGGCCCGCACGCTGGGCCTGCAGTTCGTCGACGCCCCGGTCTCGGGCGGCCAGGCCGGCGCGGTCAACGGCTTGCTGACGGTGATGTGCGGCGGTGATGCCGCACCGTTTGCCGCGATGCAGCCGGTGGCGATGGCGTTTTCACGCGCGGTCACGCTGGTGGGCTCCAGCGGTGCCGGTCAACTGGCCAAGATGGTCAACCAGATCTGCATTGCCGGGCTGGTGCAGGGGCTGGCCGAGGCCATTGCCTTCGGCCAGAAAGCCGGGCTGGACATGAAGCAGGTGCTCGACGTCATCGGCAAGGGCGCCGCCCAGAGCTGGCAGCTGGACAACCGCGGCAAGACCATGGTCGACGACCAGTTCGAGTTCGGCTTCGCCGTCGACTGGATGCGCAAGGACTTGGGGCTGGTACTCGACGAGGCCCGCCGCAACGGTGCGCGCGTGCCGGTCACCGCGCTGGTCGACCAGTTCTACGGCGACGTGCAGGGCCTGGGCGGTGGCCGCTGGGACACGTCGAGCCTGGTCAAGCGGCTGAAGTAACCGACAAAAACTTCCGGCTGACGCGTACGTCAGCCGGCGGCTCCATCACTTGGTCTGCAGCTTCGCCAGGTCGTCCTCGCTGATCAGCTCAAACACCCTCACCACCTTGGCGACGCCGCTCTGGCCACGGGCCACTTCGGCGGCGCGTTTGGCTTCACGTTCGGTGACGCGGCCCATCAGGTAGACCGTGCTGCGTTCGGTGACCACCTTGAGGGTGTTCACCTGCAGGTCCTTGGCGTCGATGAAGGCCGCCTTGACCTTGCTGGTCAGGTAGGTGTCGTTGCTGCGCGCGGTCAGCGAGCTGCTGCCCATCACGGCCAGCTCGTTGACGGTGCCGCGCACCTGCTCGATGCCGCCCAGCGCCTTCTCCACCGCCAGGCGGTCGGCCTCGCTGGCCACCTCGCCGGTGATCAGCACGGTGCGGTTGTAGCTGGTGACATTGACGTGGCCGCGACCACCCACCGTCTCGCCGACCCGGTTGGAGGCCTTCAATTCGATCGACTGGTCTTCGACCTGGGTACCGGTGCTGCGGCGGTCGGTGGCCGACAACGCGGTGCCGACCACGGCGCCACCGGCCACCACCGCGCAGCCGCCCAACAACGAGGCGGCCGCCAGGGTGGCGGCCAGTGCGGCGGCACGGGGGGCCGAGAAAAACGGCTTGGAAAGAGGGGTCATGCGGGATCCTGTTCGCCCAGAAGTTGCAGATCGATCGCGTCACACAGGCAGTGCAGCACCAGCAAGTGGGTTTCCAGCACCCGCACGCGGCGGTCGTGCGGCACAGCCACCAGCACGTCGGTTTCACCCAGCGCGAGGCGCAGTGCGCCACCGGTGCGGCCGGTGAGCGCGATCACGGTCATGTCTTTTCTTTGCGCCGCGGCCACGGCGGCCAGCAGCGCGGGATGGTTGCCGTCGGCATCGATCAGCAGCAGCAGATCACCGGGCTGGCCCAGCGTCTCGACCTGGCGCGCCAGCACCTGGTCGAAGCCGCCGGCCGACGGCAGCGAGGCCAGCGCCGACATCGCGGCACCGTCGGCGCCCAGGGCCAGCGCGGCGAGGCCGGGCCGGTCGCGCTCGAAGCAGCCGATCAGCTCGCTGGTGACCAATTGCGCCAGGCTGGCCGACGCGCCCAGGCCGGCCACCAGCACCCGGCCACCGGCCGTGAGCCCGGCCACCAGGGCGGCCACTGCTTCTTCTATCGGGCGCCCCAGCACCTCGGCGGCCTGGTACTTCAGGTCGGCGCTTTCGAAAAATTGCTGCTGGATCCGTTGTTCGAGCATGGACATGGATGATAGGACATGACTTTTTGTGCACCGGTTCCCCGCTGCTGGCCCGAGGCGTGCCTGGGCGCAGCGCAGCGCAGCCGCGTTGCCCGTCAAACCGCCGGGGATTGGCGGCTTGTTATCCTGCCGATATCTGCCGATATCTGCCGATACCTGCCGCGACTCGGCCGCTGGCGGCCGCTGTTCCGGCGATGGACAGCGTGATGACAGCGTTGTCGATGAGATGAGAACCATGCTGATCCGCCTGATCTACCTGAGCAAACCCGTCGGCTTGCAGACCGTTGCCCTGACCGATTCGATCCTGTCCAAGGCCCACGCCTGGAACACGCAGAACGACATCACGGGTGTGCTTTGCGAGGGTCAGGGGGTGTATTTGCAGGCCCTGGAAGGCGAGCGAGGCGCGGTGACGCGGCTGTACGCACGCATCTTCAAGGATCCGCGCCACAGCGGCCTGGAGTTGCTTCATTGCGAAAGCATCACCGAGCGGCGGTATCGCGGCTGGTCGATGGCACGGGTCAACCTGTCCGACGTGGACCCGCAAACGAAGATCGTCTGGCCGGAGTTCGATCCCTATTCGACCAGCGGCACGCAGGTCATGGAGCGCATCGACGAACTCGTCGCCGGTGGCCGCTCGGTCCAGCCACCCCGAAGCTGAACCTCGACTCGCGGCGGTCTCGGCGCCGGGTACCGTGCCGTCCGGTGGCAGCCCCGCATCAAGGCTTGCGCTGCTGAATCCGCTGCACTTCGGCGAGGATGCGCAGGGTGTAGCCCGCGTCCGGTGCGCGAAGCCCGGCCAAGCCATCGCGGATCAGCTGCTGCGCCGAGACCTCATCGCGCAGTGCGGCGTCCTGACCCAAGCGCTTCAGCAGCGTGGTCAATTCGGCGTCTGTCAAATCACCGTCGAGGAGGCGAGAAGCTTCGTTCATGGCCTGATTCCTACCAGCGCCTGTCGCGCGTTGCTGCCAGCAAAGGACGCACGCGGCTGGCAACCGCCTCGCGTGCCCGGAAAATGTGGGACTTGATGGTGTTCACCGGCTGGCCCAGCGCCGCCGCGATGGCTTTGTAGTCCAGCCCGTCGATCTCGCGCATCAGCAGTGCTTGCCGCTGCACATCGGGCAAGGCCGCTACTTCGGCGTCGATGCGTTCGAAAAGCTGGTGTGCCATGGCGACTTCCTCCGGGCTGGGGGCGACGCCGAACCGCTGGTCGTCACCGGCATCGACGGGCACTTGCAGCGGCCGGTCGTCTTGCCGGTTCTGCGCACTGCGCAGGTAGCTCTTGGCCGAATTGCGCGCGATCGTGAACAGCCAGGCCGCGAAGTCGCCATCGGGCCTGAAGGTCGTCAATGCAAGAAAGGCGCTCAAAAAAACCTCTTGGGTCAGTTCTTCGGTGATCTGGTCATCTTGCACGAACCGCCGGATCGTCGCCGCGATCCGCCGCTGGTACTTCACCACCAGCAACTCGAATGCGACGGTTTCACCTTGCTGTGCCCGGGCGACCAACGCCGCGTCGATCGAGCCTGCGAGCAGGGTGTCGCTCATCGCAAACGCCCCGGCTCGTTCGCGGCGCCACGATCGCACGGCTGCATTGCCGCACCACGACAGACGTCTGGCACTCGGCGCGTCCATTCACCATTACGCAGGGACGGCGCCAAAGTTGCGCTGTCCGAAAAAAACAGCGCTGGCGGCAACCCGCCGGCCACTGGCTGGCAGGCGCCGCCTGCAACGCGCCCGCTGCGGTCGTGCATTGCGAAGCGCGCCGCGCCTGCCGGGTCTTGCGTGGGCCCAGGGCCGAGCGGCACCCCGGCAGGCGGTGAGGTCCACTGCTGCGCTCGAGGGTCTGGCGGACGAGTCCGCTGCGGTTCGTCGCCCATCAGCTGCAACTTTCTCGGGGTTTCGACGTTATCTAAGTCAGGGCCGGACACGGCGAAAGAGACGGAAGCATCCATGAAGCATCATAGAAGCAGCGCTTTGGACAGCATCTTGAGCACCCGGGTGCGGCCACGGGTGGCGGTGGTCGGCGCTGGCATCGCCGGCCTCACATGTGCCCGGGAGTTGGCGCTTCGCGGCTGCGAGCCGGTGGTCTTCGAGGCTGCTGATCGTCTTGGCGGCCGCTGCAGTTCGCGCAACACCCGAATCGGCCTGTTCGACGACGGCGCCCAATGCATCAGCGGCGCCACCCGGCTGGCTGCCCATGCCGTTCAGCGGCCGGGTGAGCTGGCCGCGATCCATCCCTGGACGATTCCGGCGACGCCCGCGGAAGACGAGCGCCAGGGCAAGGGCTGGAAGAAGGACGAAGACGAAGCAGATGTCACGCGGAGCCTGAAGCTGATGGGCGCGGTCGGTGTGCCGTCGATGTTGGCATTGGCTGACGCCTTGGCTCGGCCGCTGGATGTGCGCCTGAACACGGCCATCCTGCAAGCCCGGCATCTGGGCACGAAATGGCAGCTGAACGGCGCCGCGGGCGGGATCGACGAAGACTTCCAGGCCCTGGTGCTGGCGATGCCGGCGCCGCTGGCCCTGCCGCTGGCTCGCGAGTCTGCGGTGCTGGCCGATGCACTGGCCGCCGTGCGTTACCGCAGCCGCTGGGTGCTGCTGCTGGGGTCGGAGCGCCCGGTCGCCTTGCCTGGCTATCGGGAGTTCGAGGGCAGCCCGATCGCGAAGGTGGCCGCCATGCACAGCAAGCCGGGGCGCTGCGCCGTCGGTGCCCAGCGCTGGTTCGTCGAAGCCGACGAGCGGTGGTCGCTGCAGCACGCGCATGAAGACGCCGAGACCGTGGCGGACCTGCTGCTCGACATCTTTCGTGCGCATGCGGGCCGGTCGGTGACCCCCAACTTCCTGCGCGCGCAGCAATGGCGCCACGCGTTTGTCGACACACCCGCCGCCACGCCGCGGCGCACCGAGTGCCTGTGGGACGACCGCGTGCAACTGGGCGTTTGCGGCGACAGCGTGGTGGCGAGTCAGGTCGACCGTGTCCACGGCAGCGGGGTCGACATGGCGCGTGCGGTGTCGCAGGGCCTGGCGCTGCGCGGCGCACGCAGCGCCTACAGCCTGGTCGATCGCAGCGTTGGCCAGTTTCTGGAGCCCCAGCTGTGAGGGCCGAACCGACGGACCTGACGGTCTCGACCATCGGCAGGCTGCCTGAGGCGCCGCCGTGGCCAGGCCGGCTGGTGGCCGATCTGCGCACCGACCATGCCGGCGAAACAGGGGCGGTGATGATTTACCGCGGCATCCTCACCAACTCGCGCGACCCGATCTTGAAGTGCTTCGCACAAGGGCATCTCGCCACCGAAGCAGCGCACCTCGCCGCGATCGAACGGCTGCTGGCGCCGCGGCACCGCAGCCGGCTGCTGCCGCTGTGGCGCGCCGCCGGGTGGCTGACCGGCGCGCTGCCGGCCTGGGTTGGGCCGCGGGCGGTGTACGCCACCATCGAGGCCGTCGAGACCTTCGTCGATCACCACTACACCGAACAGATCGAGGCGATCGATCGGCTCGACCCGCGCCGTGCGCAAGCGCCGCTGCAGGCGCTGCGAGCGCAGCTGCAGTCGTTCCGGGCCGACGAAGTCGAGCACCGCGACGACGCCGCCGCGCGCTTTGATCGCCAGGCGGGCTCACCGTCCGCCCTGCTGCGCCTGTGGATCTGGGCGGTGGGCGCCGGATCGCGCGGGGCGGTGAAGATCTGCCGCTGGATTTGATTCATGACCACCGACAAGGCCTCCATGACCCCGTCCAGTACCGTCCGCGGTGACGAAATCGAGCGTTTCAACCGGCTCGCCGCCACCTGGTGGGACCGCACCGGTCCGATGCGGCCGCTGCACGTGGTCAACGACCTGCGGCTCGGCCACGTGCTCGAACAGATTGCCCAGCGTTTCGGGCGCCCGGTCGGTGCGCTGCAAGGGCTGCGCATCGCCGACGTCGGCTGCGGCGCCGGCTTGGTGTGCGAACCGCTGGCAGCCCGCGGCGCGACCGTCGTCGGCGTCGATGCCGCTGCCAACAGCATCGCCGCCGCACGGCTGCATGCGGGGGCGGCCGGCCTGCAGATCGATTACCGGCACGGCGAGCCTGCGGCCACGCTGCGCGAGGGCGAGCTGTTCGATGTGCTGCTGCTGCTGGAGGTGGTCGAGCACGTTGACGACATGGCGGTTTTCGTGCGCGACGCGGCAGCCCACCTCGCCCCCGGCGGGCTGCTGGTGGCCTCGACGATCAACCGCACGCTGCGCAGTTATCTGGCGGCGATCGTTGGCGCCGAGCGGATTTTTCGGGTGCTGCCGCGGGGCACGCACCAATGGGCGCAATTTGTGCGGCCCGAAGAGCTGGGCCAGGCTGCCGCGGCCTGCGGGCTGGTCCGCGGCGACCAGCGAGGCATGGCCTACCTGCCCGCCGTTCACCGCGCCTGGTGGACCCGCGGGCTGGCGGTCAACTACATCGCCAGCTTTCACAAACCCGGCGGCGCAGCGCGATGAACCGCTGCTGGCCAGGCCTCTGTCAACCGATCGCCGGGTCGTCACCCCGGCCGCCAAGGCGGCCGGCGCTGATGAGGGCCGCATTGTTGGCGATGCTGCTGACGGTCAGCGTCGCGCAGGCCCAGCCCGCTGCCTTCGCCGAACGCTACAGCCCGGTGCCGGCCAGCGCCGACGGCATCGGCAAGCGCTACATGGGGCGCGAGATTTCGGCAGTGATGGGCTGGCAGGGCGCGGCCTGGCTCGAACGTGACGAACGTGAACGCGAGGAGCGCACCGACCTGCTGCTGGTCGCGCTGGCGCTGCAACCGGGCCTGGTGGTGGCCGACATCGGTGCCGGCACCGGCTACCTGTCGCGGCGCATGGCGCCGGCGGTGATGCCGGGCGGCAAGATCTGGGCTGTCGACGTGCAGCCCGAAATGGTCAAGCTGCTGCAGGCCGGCGCGAAACGCGGCGGGCTGACGCAGATCGAGGCACGGCTCGGCGCGGTCGACGACGTCGGCCTGCCTGCAGGCTCGGTCGACCTGGCGATCATGGTCGACGTCTACCACGAGCTGGCCTTTCCGCACGAGGTGATGACCAGCGTGATGAAGGCCCTCAAGCCCGGCGGCCGGGTCGTCTTCGTCGAGTACAAGGCCGAGGACGCGCGGGTGCCGATCAAGCCGCTGCACAAGATGAGCGAGGCGCAGATCAAGCGCGAGGCCGCCGTCTTCGCGCTGGACTGGGAGCGCACCGTGAGCACGCTGCCCTGGCAGCACGTGGTGATCTTCCGCAAGCGGGGCTGAGCCCGCGACGGGGCTGGCCTCGGCCAAGTTGTTACCGACTGGCCTGTCACCGACTGGCCCGTCACCGATGTTTTCTTCAACTGCACGAGCGAACCCATGATCCTGTCGTTAGCGGTCCTGAGCACGGCCTTGTTGTTCGGCGGCATGACGCTGTACGCCTTCGGCTTCGCCGCCTTCCTGTTCACCGCGCTGCCCGCCAAGACCCCTGGAGAGGCCTTGCGGCGTGCCTTTCCGTGGTTCTATGCGTTCGTGATCGCCACGTCGGCCGCGGCCGCCCTGCTGTGGTGGCCGCGGGATGCCGTGTTTGCCGCCGTGATGGCGGCGGTGGCCATCACCACCGTGCCCGTGCGGCAACTGCTGATGCCGGCGATCAACCGCGCCACCGACACCGGCAAACGTCAGCGTTTCAAGTGGCTGCACGGGCTGTCGGTGGGGGTCACGCTGGGCCACATCGCGGCCACCGGCTGGTTGCTCTCGACCCTCGCCTGACGGCAGGTCCAGCGCCCCGGCCTGTCCGACTCGCCCGCCGCCCCGCACACCCGCCTGGCCATGTCCCGCCGCAATTCACCCAACGACATCCCGGACCTGGGTGAACTCAGCCGGCTGTCGGATTTCGTGTTCGACAAGCGCCAGGACCAGCGGGCCTCTGCCAAGAAGCACCGCCGCAACCGCCACTACGAAAAGCAGTTCATCCGCAACACGCTGGCGCGCCTGCCGCAGGCCGTTCGCGCCGTGGTCGGCGGGCTGAACCTGTCGTTTGCGACGGACGAGGCGCTGCCGTCTGAGGATGGATCCTGAGCCCGCCGCAAGCGCTTGCGGTGAACTGTCCGCTGTGCGCCTGCAACAGGCCCCCCGGTCAGTGCCACCAGCACCCCCGGGTGCCCGGGCGCCGTCGGTAAGCCCCGCCCCGGGGCGCTCAGTAGCTGCCGATGTAATCCTTCTTGCCCACCTCCACGCCGTTGTGGCGCAGGATGTCGAAGGCGGTGGTCACGTGAAAGAAGAAGTGCGGCAGCCCGTAGTTCAGCAGGTAGGAGGTGCCGGCAAAGCGCTTCTCCTTGGGTGTGCCGGCCTGGGTCACGATCTCGCGGCTGGCGCTGCCCTCGAACTGCACCGGCGCGAGACCGTTGATGAAGGCCAGGGTCTTGGCGATGCGCGCCTGCAGGTCGGCAAAACCCAGTTCGTTGTCGTCGTAGGCCGGCACCTCGACGCCGGCCAGCCGGGCCGACACACCCTTGGCGAAGTCGCAGGCGATGCGCACCTGGCGCAACAGCGGAAACATGTCGGGAAACAGCCGCGCCTGCAGCAGCGCGTCGGGCTCGATGTGGCGGGCCTCGGCATGGGCTTGCGCCTTGCTCAGCACGCCGCTGAGGCCCCCGAGCATCTGGTTGAAGACGGGCACGGCGGTGTGGTAGAGCGAAGTCGTCATGGCAGGCATTTCAATCGAAAGGCGGGCCGGCGGCCCGAAGCGTCGCATTGGACCACCCGGCCGGGGGGCCGGGGCGGTGGCGCATCGCGGGGCGATCAGGCGGCGATCAGGCTTCGAAGGCCGCGGGCAGCCAGCTCAGCGTGTCGCCGTCGACCGCCACCACGTCGAAACGGCAGGGCGGCAGCGTGGCCAGGCCCATCAGGTAATGCTGGGCCGCCCGCACCAGGCGGCGTTGCTTGAGCGCCGTGACGCTGGCGGCGGCACCGCCGCGGCTGGCGTTGCCGCGGGCGCGCACCTCGACGAACACCAGCGTGCCGTCGGGTGCGGTCATCACCAGGTCGATCTCGGCACCACGCTGGCGCGGGCCGCCGGCCAGCCGATAATTGCGGCAGACCAGCCGCAGGCCCTGCTGCTGCAGATGCGCCAGCGCCCGGTCTTCGGCGTCGTCGCCGACCACCTTGGTGACCGGCGCCTTGGCGCCCGACCCGATTCCGACACCACCCCGGCCCCAGCCCCAGCCCTTGACCATCGCGCCCTCACTGTTGCAGCAGGCCGCCGCGGCCGCCACCGGTGGCCAGCACCACCCGCCCGGCACACTGTATGTGGTGGCCACGCCGATCGGCAACCTGGCCGACATCACGCTGCGCGCGGTGTTCGTGCTGGGCCTGGTGGATGCAGTGGCCTGTGAGGACACCCGCGTCACCGGCCAGTTGCTGCGCCATCTGGGGCTGGACAAGCCGCTGATCGCGCTGCACCAGCACAACGAACACGGCGCGGCGCGTGGCGTGGTCGACCGGCTGGCGCAGGGCCAGCGCGTGGCCTATGCCAGCGATGCGGGCACACCGGCCGTCTCTGACCCCGGCGCGGTGCTGGTGGCCGTGGTGGCCGCAGCCGGACACCGGGTGCTGCCGATTCCCGGCGCCAGCAGCGCGGTGGCTGCGCTCAGCGCCGCGGGCGACACGCTGGCGCAGGGCTTTGCGTTCATCGGTTTCCTGCCCGGCAAGGGCGCTGAACGCCGCCATGCGTTGCAGGTGGCGGCCGACGCACCCGGCTGCCAGGTGCTGTTCGAGGCGCCACACCGGATCGAGGCGCTGGCCAACGGCCTGGCCGATGCCGCGCCGGCGCGCCGCATCACGCTGTGCCGCGAGCTGACCAAGCAGTTCGAGACCATCGTCACGATGGCCGCCGCCGACTTGCCCGGCTGGCTGGCGGCCGATGCCCACCGCAGCCGCGGCGAGTTCGTGCTGGTGCTGCATGCGCTGCCGCCTGCTGCTGCGCCCGCTGCCGACGGCCTGTCGCCCGAAGCCGAGCGCCTGCTCGGCCCGCTGCTGCGCGAGTTGCCGCTGAAGCAGGCGGTGGCGCTGGCGGCCGAACTCAGCGGCGCGCCGCGCAATGCGATCTACCAGCGGGCGCTGGCGCTGCGCCGCGGTGCCGACGACGAGGCCGACGACCCGGCGGGTTGACCGGCGGTTTGACCGGCCGATCGACACCGGACCGCGCCGATCTGCTGCCCGGAGCACCCGCTGGCGGTGGTCAAGTCCATGCCCCCCGCCGGCCGCCCCCGCTGCCTACAATCATCGGATGATTTCTCGCGAACCCACCCTCGAGCGCCTGGCGATTGCCCAGGCGATGCTGATCGAACCGTTCGGCCTGGACGAGGCCAAGCTGGCCGGCGCGCTGGCCTTGATGGGCGAGCACCGCATCGACGATGCCGACCTGTATTTCCAGATCACCCGCCATGAAGGCTGGAGCTTGGAAGAAGGGATCGTCAAGAGCGGCAGCTTCAGCATCGACCAGGGCGTGGGCGTGCGCGCGGTGGCTGGTGAGAAAACCGCCTTCGCCTACAGCGACGACATCTCCGAGGCCAGCCTGCTCGATGCCGCGCGTACCGTGCGCAGCATCGCCGCGGCCGGCCAGAGCAAGCGGGTGAAGCTGGCGCGGGCGCCGCGCATCGCCAGCAGCCGGGCCTTGTATTCGCCCACCGACCCGATCGCCACGCTCGACAGCACGCAGAAGGTGGCGCTGCTCGAAAAGATCGAGAAGATGGCCCGCGCCCGCGATCCGCGCATCGTGCAGGTGATGGCCGGCGTGGCCGCCGAATACGACGTGGTGCTGGTCGCCCGTGCCGACGGCACCCGCGCCGCCGATGTGCGGCCGCTGGTGCGCCTGTCGATCACCGTGATCGCCGAACAAACTGTCAACGGCAGCGTCCGGCGCGAGGTGGGTTCGGGCGGCGGCGGCGGGCGCTTCGGCCTGGGCTACTTCCAGCAGGAACAGCTGGAGTTGTACGTCGACCAGGCGGTCCATGCCGCGCTGACCAACCTCGAATCGCGCCCGGCACCGGCCGGCGTGATGACCGTGGTGCTGGGCCCGGGCTGGCCCGGCGTGCTGCTGCACGAGGCGGTGGGTCACGGGCTGGAGGGCGACTTCAACCGCAAGGGCTCGTCCACCTTTGCCGGGCGCATCGGTCAGCGGGTGGCGGCCAAGGGCGTCACCGTGCTCGACGACGGCACCATCCCCGACCGCCGCGGCTCGCTCAACGTCGACGACGAGGGCCATGCCAGCCAGCGCAACGTGCTGATCGAGGACGGCATCCTGAAGGGCTACATCCAGGATTCGATGAACGCCCGGCTGATGGGTGTCAAGCCCACCGGCAACGGCCGCCGCGAGAGCTATGCCCACGTGCCGATGCCGCGCATGACCAACACCTACATGCTCAACGGCGACAAGACCAAGGACGAGATCGTCGGCTCGATCAAACGCGGGCTGTACGCCACCAACTTCGGCGGCGGCCAGGTCGACATCACCAGCGGCAAGTTCGTGTTCTCGGCCAGCGAGGCCTACTGGGTCGAGAACGGCAAGATCCAGTACCCGGTGAAGGGCGCCACCATCATCGGCAACGGGCCCGAGGCGCTGAAGCGCGTGTCGATGATCGGCAACGACATGGCGCTGGATTCGGGTGTCGGCGTCTGCGGCAAGGAGGGCCAGAGCGTGCCGGTCGGCGTCGGCCAGCCCACCTTGCGCATCGACGGCCTGACCGTGGGCGGCACCGCCTGAACCGGCTTGCGGGCGCGCCGGTGATCGACCACGCCGCGTCGCCTGTCACCCTGGCGGATATCAGCGCGGCCGCCGCGCGGCTGGCCGACCATGTGCTGGACACGCCCTTCGTCGAATCTAAGACGCTGTCGCAGATCACCGGTGCGCGGGTTTTCTTGAAGTTCGAAAACCTGCAGTTCACCGCGTCCTTCAAGGAGCGCGGTGCGCTCAACAAGCTGGCCGCGCAGGTCGAATCGGGTTTGCCGATCCGCGGTGTGATCGCCGCATCGGCCGGCAACCATGCGCAAGGCGTGGCCCACCATGCCCAACGGCTGGGCCTGCGCGCGGTGATCGTGATGCCCCTGCTGACGCCCACCGTGAAGGTGGAGCGCACCCGCGGCTTCGGCGCCGAGGTGGTGCTGCACGGCAACGGCTTCGACGAGGCCCGCGACCATGCGCTGGCGCTGGCCGAAGACCAGGGCCTGACCTTCATCCATCCCTTCGACGACCCGCTGGTGATCGCCGGCCAGGGCACGATCGCGCTGGAGATGCTGCGCGTCCAGCCCGGCCTGGACATGCTGGTCATCGCGGTGGGCGGCGGCGGGCTGATCAGCGGCATCGCCACCGCGGCGCGCGCGCTGGGGGCAGGCCGGCAACGCCCGATCGAGATCATCGGCGTGCAGTCCACGCGCTTCCCGGCGATGTTCAACCTGTTCAAGGGCACGCAGTTGCCGCAGGGCATCAGCACCATCGCCGAAGGCATTGCGGTGGGCCAACCCGGCCAGATCACCCGACGCATCGTGGCCGACGGGGTCGACGACCTGGTGCTGGTCGACGAGGGCGACATCGAGCAGGCCATCGTCATGCTGCTGGAGATCGAGAAAACCCTGGTCGAAGGCGCCGGCGCGGCCGGTCTGGCCGCGCTGTTGAAAGAGCCGGCGCGCTACGCCGGCAAGAAAGTGGGCCTGGTGCTGTGCGGCGGCAACATCGACCCGCTGCTGCTGGCGGCGATCATCGAGCGCGGCATGGTGCGCGCCGGCCGGCTGGCGCGCATCCGCGTCGGCGCGCGCGATGCGCCGGGTGTGCTGGCACGCATCACCACCATCGTCGCCGCGGCTGGCGCCAACATCGACGAGGTGCACCACCAGCGCGCGTTCTCGTCGGGGTCGGTGCAGAGTGTGGACGTTGAACTGGTGCTGCAGACCCGCAACCCCGCCCATGTGCGCGAGGTGGTGGCGGCACTGACGGCGGCGGGTTTCGAGGCCGATGCCGACTGATCGGCCGTCATCGGCACGTCAGCGACCGCGTGCTACATTGCGAGCCATGCGTGCCTCGTCTGCCTTCTTTGCGTATTTTTGGTTCTCGCCCCCCACCGGCGGCTGGAGAGGCAAGCGCGCGTAAAGCGAAGCAACCCGAACACCAGACAAACCGCCGGCCACCCGGCGGTTTTTTTTTGCCCCGTCACTTTCGATCCCACGCCTCCAGGAGCATTCGATGGCCCCCCCTTCATCCCATCCCCGCCACGGCAACCAGGCCGGCGGCACCGAGCCAGGCTACGGCTATTCGCTGAGCGAGAAGACCAGCGAGACCGACGACCAGCGCATCGAGGAAGTGACGCCGCTGCCGCCGCCCGAGCACCTGATCCGTTTTTTCCCGATCGCCGGCACGCCGGTGGAAACGCTGATCGGCGACACCCGCCGCCACGTGCGTCGCATCCTCGACGGCAAGGACGACCGGCTGCTGGTGGTGATTGGCCCCTGCTCGATCCACGACCCGGCCGCGGCGCTCGACTACGCCCGTCGCCTGAAGGCCGAGCGCGAGAAGTACGCCGACACGCTGGAGGTGGTGATGCGGGTGTACTTCGAGAAACCGCGCACCACGGTGGGCTGGAAGGGCCTGATCAACGACCCCTACCTGGATGAGAGCTACCGCATCCACGAGGGCCTGCGCATCGCCCGCCAGCTGCTGGTCGACATCAACCGGCTGGGCGTGCCGGCGGGCAGCGAGTTTCTCGACACCATCAGCCCGCAGTACATCGGTGATCTGATCAGCTGGGGCGCGATCGGCGCGCGCACCACCGAATCGCAGGTGCATCGCGAACTGGCCTCGGGCCTGTCCGCGCCCATCGGCTTCAAGAACGGCACCGACGGCAACGTCAAGGTGGCCATCGACGCCATCCTCGCCGCGCGCGAGCGCCACCATTTCCTGTCGGTCCACAAGAACGGGCAAGTGGCCATCGTCGAGACGCGCGGCAACCCCGATTGCCATGTGATCCTGCGCGGCGGCTCGGTGCCGAATTACGACGCGGCAAGCGTGGCGCAGGCCGGCGCGGCGCTGGCATCCTCCAAGCTGCCCGAACGGCTGATGATCGACCTGTCGCACAAGAACAGCGGCAAGGACCACCGGCGGCAGCTCGCCGTCGGCGCGGACGTGGCGCGGCAGGTGGCCGGGGGCGATGCGCGGATCATGGGCGTGATGGCCGAGTCGCACCTCGTCGAGGGACGGCAGGACCTGGAAGCGGGCAAGCCGCTCGCCTACGGGCAGAGCGTCACGGACGCCTGCCTGGGCTGGGCCGACACGCTGCCGCTGCTGGAATCGCTGGCGCAGGCGGCGAGCCGGCGCCGCGCCTGCTGCCCGTAGCTGGGATGCTGCCTTTTCGCTTGTGGGGCCGGGGTTGCAAAGCCAACCTCGGCCACACAGCAGCAAGAGACGGCGCCATCAGGATTGTTTGTCAGGGGCCGCGCGCCGCAGCGTCGCCCATACGCCGATTGCCGACGCCAGGAACGACGCCCCCGCCACTGCCCCGGCGACGCCCGCGCCCGCGCCCATCGCGAGGATGAACGAGGCGGCGGCGGTGCCGACGGGCGTGAGCAGGCCCATCGTCCAGCCG